>NZ_DASUCC010000076.1:0-80376 GCF_035762905.1 Actinophytocola sp. | reverse complement strand
TGCACACCCTGGAACAGCAGGGGAGCACCCGATACCTCGAGTGCGGCCCGGCCGCCGTGCTGTCCGGCATGGCCGCCGGCTGCCTGACCGGCGACGCGGTCTTCGTTGCCTCCCAGCACTTTCCGGGCGAGGTCGACGAGGCACGGGCGCTGGTGCGGGCGCTCGGCGCGCTGCACGTGGCCGGGCAGGACATCGCCGTGGACCGGGTCGTCGACCGGGCGGGCCGCGCCGACCTGCCGACCTATGCCTTCCAGCGGCAGCACTTCTGGCTGGCGCCCGCGGCCGGCGGCGGCGACGTCCGGCATTCGGGTCTGCTGCCGGCCGATCACCCCTGGCTGGCCGCGGAACTGTCGCTCGCCGGCGGGCAGGGCCATCTGCTGACCGGCAGGCTGTCCCTGACCGAGCACCCGTGGCTGCGCGATCACGCCGTGTCCGGCACCGTGCTCGTTCCCGGCACCGGCCTGCTCGACCTCGCGCTGGCCGCCGCCCGGGCGGTGGGCGCGGCGGGCGTCGGCGAGCTGACCCTGGCCCAACCGTTCGTGCTCGCCGAGGGCACGCCGGTCCGGATCCAGGTCACCGTCGGCCCGGCCGACGACGACGGGCACCGGCCGGTCGGGATCTACAGCCAGCCCGAGACCACCGCGGACCCGGAGCACTGGACCGCGCACGCCGGCGGACACCTCACCGCCGCGGAACCGGGCAACCGGCCGGACGGGCTCGCCGACCTGCTTGACTGGCCGGTCGCCGGGGCCGAGCCGATGCCGCTCGACGACTTCTACCCGTGCCTGGCCGAGCAGGGCCTCGAGTACGGCCCGGCGTTCCAGGGCCTGGTCGGCCTGGCCCGCCGCGACGGCGTCGCCTACGGCCGGGTGCTGCTGCCCGAGGCGCACCGCGAGGCCGCCGGCGCCTTCGGTGTCCATCCGGCGCTGCTCGACGCCGCCCTGCACGCGCTGGCCGCGGTGGGCATCGACGACGAGTCCCCGGACACGGTGCCGCTGCCGGTGGCCTGGACCGGCGTGTCCCTGCACGCGGCCGGCGGCACCGAGCTGCGGGTCCGGATCGAGACCACGGCGGCAACGGGTGCCGGCCGCACCGTCACCGTGCTCGCCACCGACCCGACCGGGACGCCCGTGCTGCACGCCACCGGGCTCGCGATCCAGCGGGTGGACCCGGCGAAGCTGCGCCCGTCGAGCGCCGATCACCTGTACCGCCTAGCCTTCCAGCCGGTGCGACTCCCCGACCCGGACGGCATGGCCGGCACCGTCGTGCTCGGCGCCGGCCCGCTGCCCGCGGCCCTCGACGTGCCCGGCTTCGCCGACCTCGATGCGCTGCTGGCCGGCGCCGGCCGGCCGCGCCGGATCGTCGTCGACGCGACCGGCCCCGGCACCGGCACCGCGGCCATGGCCGGCACGATCGGCGCGCTCCCGGTGCTGCAACGCCTGCTCACCGAGCCGAGCCTGGCGGACGCGGAGCTGGTCTGGGTGACCAGGAACGCGGTCGCCGCCCGGCCCGAGGACGCCGTGGACGCGCTCGCCCGCACCCCCCTGTGGGGGCTGATCCGGGCGGTGCGCGGCGAGCAGCCGGACCGGGTGCTGCGTCTGGTCGATCTCGACGACGATGCCGACGATGCCGGGCCGCTCCCGGCCGCCCTCGCGCTCGCCGGGGAGCCGGAACTGGCCGTGCGCGGCGGCACCGGCCACGTCCCCCGGCTGGTGCGCGCCGAGGGCGGCGCCCTCACCCCGCCGCCGGGCCCGGCGCCCTGGCAGCTGGACCTGGCCGAGCCGGGCAGCCTGGACAGCCTCGAGCTGATCCCGGCCGACCTGTCGGCGCCGCTCGGCGAGCACGAGGTGCTGGTCGATGTCCGGGCGGCCGGCATGAACTTCCGCGACGTGCTCAACGCGCTGGGCATGGTCGCCACCCCGAGGCTGGGCCTCGAGCTGGCCGGCGTGGTGCTGGCCACCGGCCCCGGCGTGACCCACCTGCGACCCGGCGACCGGGCGATGGGCCTGGCGTTCGGCGCCTTCGGCACCCGGACGCGCGGCGACGCCCGGCTGCTGACCCGGTTGCCCGACGCGCTGAGCTTCCAGCAGGGCGCCACGATCCCGCTCGCCTTCCTCACCGCCTACCACGCGCTGGTCGACCTCGGCCGGGTCGTCGCGGGCGAGCGGGTGCTGGTGCACGCGGCGGCCGGTGGCGTCGGCATGGCCGCCGTGCAGCTCGCGCGGCACCTTGGCGCCGAGGTGTACGGCACGGCCAGCCCGGCGAAGTGGCCGGCCGTGCGCCGGCTCGGGCTGCCCGGTGACCGGATCGCGTCCTCCCGCGACGCCGGCTTCGAGCGGGCCTGGCCGGACGGCGTCGACGTGGTGCTGAACTCGCTGGCCGGTGAGCTGACCGACGCGTCGCTGCGGATGCTGCGGCCCGGCGGCCGGTTCCTGGAGATGGGCAAGACCGACCTGCGCGACCCGCTGGAGGTCGGCGCGGCGCACCCGGGCGTGGCCTACCGGGCGTTCGACCTGATGTCGCTGGACCCGGGGGAGCTGCACCGGATGCTCACCGCGCTGTCCGGGCTGCTCGACCAGGGCGTGATCACACCGCTGCCGTACCTGGCCTACGACGTGCGCGCGGCACCGGCCGCGTTCCGGTTCATGGCGCAGGCCCGGCACACCGGCAAGATCGTGCTCACCGTGCCGCGCGCACTCGACCGGGACGGCACCGTGCTGGTCACCGGCGGCACCGGCGAGCTGGGCCGGGAGGTCGCCCGCCACCTGGTCACGGCGCACGGGGTGCGGCACCTGGTGCTCACCTCCCGGCAGGGCCCGGCGGCGGCCGGCGCCGCGGAGCTGTGCGCGCTGCTCCGGGCGGCCGGCGCGGCGTCCGTGCGCGTCCTCGCCGGTGACGTGGCCGATGCCGGCGCGGTGACCGAGCTGGTCGCCGAGGCCGGCCGCGAGCACCCACTCACCGCCGTGGTGCACCTGGCGGCGACGACCGACGACGGTGTCGTGACCAACCAGACGCCCGACCGGTTCGAGCGGGTGCTGGCGCCCAAGCTGTCCGGCGCCTGGCACCTGCACGAGGCGACCCGGGAGCTGGATCTCGCCGCGTTCGTGCTGTTCTCCTCCGTCGCCGGCACGCTCGGCTCGCCCGGCCAGGGCAACTACGCCGCCGCCAACGCGTTCCTGGACGCCCTTGCCGCACACCGCAACCGGCGCGGGTTGGCCGCGACCAGTCTCGCCTGGGGCCTGTGGGCGCGCGGCGGCACCGGCCTGACCGCCCGCCTCGGTGAGGCCGAGCTGGCCCGGATGCGCCGCCAGGGCGTGGCGGCGCTGACCCCGAGCGAAGGCCTCGGGCTGCTGGACGCGGCGCTGGCCCGGCCCGAGGCACACCTGGTGCCGGTCAAGCTGGACCTCGGCCGGCTGCCCGCGGACCCGCCGGCCGTGCTGCGGCAGTTGGTGCGGCCCAAGCCGAAGCGGGCCGGCCACGCCGCGGCCACCCCGTCGGCGTTTCGGGACCGGCTGGCCGGTCTGGCCGAGGAGGAACGGCTCGCCGCGCTGCGCGGGTTCGTCCAGCAGGAGGTGTCCGCGGTGCTCGGGCTGTCCGGCTCGGACGCGGCGCCGCTGGACAAACCGATGCGGGACCTGGGTTGGGACTCGCTGATGGCGGTGGAGCTGAAGAACCGCATCACGAAGGACACCAACGTGGCCGTGCCGAGCACGCTGGCGTTCGACTACCCGACGCCGCGGGCGATCGCCGACTTCCTGTACGAGCGGCTGTCCTTCGGCGAGCCGCCCGCCGCGCCGCCGGATGACCCGGCCGCCGGCACGCGGTGGGCGATGGACGCGGCCGGGGGCCTGACCGAGGAGGAGATGGACCGGACCCTGGACGACGTGCTCGGCGCGCTGTGAGGGAGTGATCAGGTGCGGAACCGGATGGTGGCGCTCGGCGTGCTCGGCCTTGCCGGGTTCCTCGACGGGCTGGACGCGAACATCGTGACCGTTGCGCTGCCGAGCATCCAGCGCGATCTCGGCGTCGGGTTCGCCACCGCGCAGTGGACCCTGACCGGCTACGCGCTGACCTTCGCGATGTTCCTGATCACCGGCGGCCGGCTGGGCGACGTATTCGGCGCCAAGCGGATGTTCCTCACCGGGGTGGCGTTGTTCACGGTGGCCTCGGTGGTGGCCGGCCTGGCGGGTTCCCCGGCGCAGCTGGTGGCCGGGCGGGTCGCCCAGGGGCTGATGGCGGCCCTGATGCTGCCCCAGGTCATGGCGTTCGTGGTGCGGATGTTCGACCGCAGGGAGCTGCCGCTGGCCGCGGCGGTGGTCGGCGGGATGCTCAGCGTGGGCAGCGTCGGCGGGCCGCTGCTCGGTGGCCTGCTGACCGACCTCGATCTGCTCGGTCTCGGCTGGCGCGCGGTGTTCTTCGTCAACCTGCCGATCGGGGTGCTCGCCCTGGTGCTCGGTGCCCGGTTGCTGCCGGCGCTGCGCGGCGAGTCCGCCCCCCGGTTGGACCTGACGGGCATGTTGCTGCTCAGCGCGGCCGCGCTGGCGTTGCTCTACCCGCTGATGCAGGGCCGCGAACAGGGTTGGCCGGTCTGGATGTTCGCCCTGTTGGCCGCGGCCGGGCCGCTGCTGGCCGGGTTCGTGGCGCACCAGCGCCTGCGGGGGAGCTCGGCGCTGGTGCCGCTGTCCCTGTTCCGCCGCCGCTCGTTCTCGGCCGGCCTGGCGGTGGCGCTGTTCGCGTTCATCGGCGCCACCTCCTACACCTTCGTGCTCACCTACCACCTGCAGTTCGGCCTCGGCTGGCCGGCCGGCCGGACGGCGCTCGCCATCGCCGCCTGTCCGCTGGGCATCGTGGCGATGTTCCAGGTCGCGTACCGGTTCGGCGGCGGCCGGGAACGGCGGTTCGTCGCCGGGGGCGCCCTGCTGGTCGCGCTCGCCGTGCTGGGCACGATCCTGGCCGTGCGGCTGCGCGGGCCGGACCTCGACTGGGTCGAGGTGGCCGCGGCGAACCTGTTGGTGGGCGTGGGAATGGGCCTGTTGACGCCGATCCTGGCCACCTGTGTGCTCGGCGGCCTGCCGGCCGGGGACGCGGGCGCCGGCTCCGGGGTGGTCAACGCCACCACGCAGCTGGGCTCGGCGATCGGCATCGCCGGCGCGGGCGCGATTCTGTTCGCCCTCATCGGTTCCGCGGACTTCGGCGCCGCGGTGTCCGCCACGCTCTGGTTCAACGTCGCGGCGTTCCTGCTGACCGCCGCGTTGACCCCGCTACTGGCCGGCGGGCGTGAACAGCTCGACGAGGTTGCCGGCGGGGTCGGCGAGCAGAACCTGCCGTCCTCCGGGTCCGGACACGACGTCGCTGCGGAACGGCAGCCCCGCGCCGCGTAGCCGCTCGATCTCGGCGTCGAGGTCGGCGACGATGAGGTGGATCCGGTTGCGGCCGGCGGTGTTCGCGTCCTCGGGGGTGGCCCGGGCACCGGAGCTGGCCGCTCCGGAAAGCAGCAGCCGCAACGGTCCGCGGGTCACGTCGGCGAACGCCGGCAGGTGCGCCGAGCGCAGCGTGAACCCGAGATGCTTGGTGTAGAAGTCGATGGCGGCCGGCACGTCGTCGACGATGTAGCGGACAGTGGCCTCGCTGTCGTCGATCGCGGTCATGGCTGAGTCATCCCTTCGTCGTGGTGATCGGCTGGGTGAAGAGCCCACCACGTTACCTCAAAACCGAGTCGATGTGTCTCAGCCGAACAGATCGGCCAGGGCGGCCAGGTCGACCGGGGCCGGGGTGAGTCGGTAGCCGGCGGGCGGTTCCCGGTGCAGCAGGTGGCGGACCAGGAAGTTCCACTTGCGCCGGTTTACCTGGTGCTCGTAGCCGAAGTAGATGTGGTCCGCGTCCGGGACGATGAACAGCTCGAAGTCCTTGTCGGCGGCGACCAGGCGTTCGGCGAGGCGCAGCGTGAGGTGCGGGGAGACCCGGTCGTCCAGGCCGCCGTGGATCAGCAACAGCTTACCGGTCAACGCATCCGCATTGTCCACATTGGACGCAGCGGTGTAGCTGTCCGCGTCGTACGGGCCGTTGTAGGCCTCGGCAAGGCCGGCGTCCAGCTGCCGGAAATCGTGCATCCCCGACTCGGCGACGCCGACCGTGAACACCTCGGGGAAGCTGAGCATCGCTCGCACGGCGGCGAAACCACCACCGGACATGCCGGTCACGCCGACCCGGTCGAGGTCCAGCCACGGCCGGGTCGCGGCCAGTTGGCGCAGCGCGGTGACGTGGTCGGCCAGACCGCAGGCGTCGGCAAGGTTTCCGTACGAGGCGTCGTGGAACGCCTTGTCCCGGCCGGGAGATCCCCGACCGTCCACCGCGATCACGGCGAATCCCAGCGCGGCGAGAACTTCGGCGTCGTAGCCGTAGTAGCCGGGATCGAACGACGGGTTGACCCGGGTGCCGGTCGGGATGCCGAACGGGGTGTCGATGACCGGGTACCGTCCGGCGGGATCGAAGCCGTGCGGCCGGTAGAGCAGGCCCCACACGTCGGTCCCGTCCTCGGCCGTGACCCGGAACCGTTCCGGCGGGCGCCAGCCGGTTTCGGTCAGCCGGGTGATGTCGGCGCGCTCCAGCTCGACCAGGACCCGCCCGTCCCAGTCCCGAACGGTGATCACCGGCGGGGTCGCGGTGCTGGACGCCGAGTCCACGAAGTACTCCGCGTTCGGCGGCACGGTCACCGCGTGGTCGTCGTCGTCCGCGCTGACCGGCGTGAACCCGGTGCCGTCCAGCCCCGCCCGGCATACCGTGCGGCGGTACGGATCCGCCGCGACCAGCCCGGAAACCGTGAACCAGACCACCCGCCGCCGCTCGTCCACATGCAGGATCTCCCGCACCGCGAACGGTCCCGAGGTCACCCGCGCGCACGGCGCACCGGCCCGGTACAGGTACAGGTGCCCCCAGCCGTCCCGCTGGGAGTACCACAGCACCTCCTCGCCGCCGGACAACACCCGCACCGCCGGCCGGGCAAGCTGTTGCTGCGCGGGCTCGACCCGGGTCGCGCCGGTCTCGGTCAGCAGCGTGCGCACCGCGCCGGTGGCCGGGTCGAGCCGGTGCAGCCGCAGTGTGCGCGCATCCCGGCTCCAGCTCAGGTAGTACACCGCCGAGCCGTCCTCGGCCCACCACGCCCACTTCGCCAAGATCGGCGACATCGTCGGCATCGCCACCGGTTCGGCTTGCGCCGGTACCACCTGCCCGGTCACCACGTCGATCACGACCAGTTCGGCCAGCGGCAGCCGGTCGTCCCCGGCGAACGCGGTCCGCTGGGTGATCAGGCCGGGTTCGCCGCCGTCGCCGGGCGCGCTGCGCACCAGGTGCGTGCGGCGCAGCCCGCGCAGGTCGGTCCGGTGGGTCAGCACCCGGGTCGAGTCCGGCGACCACGCCACGGCCGGCGGCAGGTGCGGCAGCCCGAGCTTGGTCAGCAACGTCGAGTACATCAGGTAGTCCGGGTTGGCGCCGTAGTCCAGGTCCTCGGTGCCGTCGTCGGTCAGCGCCCAGTCCCTTGCCCCGTCGACGGATCGCGCGCGCAGGTCGTACCCGGCCCGGTACACGGCGGTCTTGCCGTCCGGGGACCGGACCTCGAGCGGGCTGCCCGGCGGGTCGCCCTCGGCCGGCCGGCACTCGTAACCGTCCAGTTCGCACCGCCAGTGCGTGCCGAACGCGTCGAACTCCACCGCCCCGGTGGCCGGCTCGATCGCCGGGAACGGCAGGGCCGCGGCGTCGACCTCCTGGCCAGACGCTTCGGCCAGCGCGGCCGCGAGCCGCTCGTGGTCGAACGCCGGCCCCCGCACCCCGGTCGCCGGATCGACGAGGATGAAACGCTTACCCGCCACCGTGTTCACGGTGTAGGAGAACCGGGCGCCGTCCTCGATCCACCGGGGCCGGATCCGGCCGCCGAGCACCAACTCGCCGCGATTGTGCCGCAGCAGCCGCTCCGCGGTCCGGTAGGCGCGCGCGTCCAACGGGGGTGTGACCATGGGTTGCCCTCGTCCCGAACGGAGGTGAGATACCTGCGGAACCATTGTCCCGCGAATCCTGCCCGGTCTGGTCGCCAGGACAGCGAAGTTCAGGCGTACCAGCCGTTCCCTTGCGGTCGCGGGGCCGCGGAGCCGAGTTTGAGCTGCCGCTCCAGTCCGTCGAAAATCGCTTCCAGACCGTATTCGAAACTCTGCTCCGGAGCCGCGTAGTAGTCGGCGTCATCCAGGTCGACGGATTCGAGCCGGGCGCGCAGGCGCGGAAACTGCATCGCGATCTCGGTTGCCTGGGCCAGGGTTTCCCGGATCAGTTTCTCCGGGTCGCGCCCGTCGCGGCGCAGCTTCCGGCGCAGCGTCACCGCCGCCGACCCACCCATGGCGCTACCGAGCACGAACACGTACACCGTGGTCAGCGCCTGGTCGGCCCGCGCGCCCACGAACCCGGCCTGCTCGTAGATGGCCAGGCTGTGGTCGTCGTGCCGGGCCTTTCCCGGCCCCTGGAACAGGTGCGTGCCCATGGCCTGCACCAGCCACGGATGCCGGGTGAACATGGCGTAGAGATCCTTGGCCATCGTCATCCCGGAGGTCCGCCAGTCCCCGGTGTCGAGGTCGGGCAGCTCGATCTCCTTCCACACCTGGTCCCCGGCGAGCATGACCAGGTTGTCCTTGCTCTTCACATGCCAGTACACGGCCGTTGCCGCGGAATCGAGCTGTTCCCCGAGGCTGCGCATGTTGAGCCCCTCGAGCCCCTCGGCATCCAGCAACTGAATCGCCGTGTTCACGATCCGTTCGCGCGTCAGCGTGTCCCGGGGCATGCCCAGATCGTACCGGCATCTTGCACGACGTTCGAGTGCGACTTGCACATAGTTCAGTCCCGGGTGCGCATGGGGAGCGATTTGGGGCCGATCAGGTCGGGGGTGGGGAAGAAGACCGGAGGATCCGTGGGGTCGGTGCGCAGCGTGGGGAAGGCGTCCAGCAGGGCGTTGATGGCGATGCGGGCTTCCAGCCTGGCCAGGTGGGAGCCGATGCAGAAGTGGACGCCGTGCCCGAAGCTGAGGTGCGGGTTGGGGGTGCGGCGGATGTCGAAGGTGTCCGGGTCGGTGAACGTGCGGGGATCGCGGTTGGCGGCGGCGATCCAGGGCAGGATCATCTGCTCCGGGGGGAGCCGGACGCCGGAGAGTTCGACCGCGGTGGTGTTGCGGCGGGAGACGCCGGCGGAGGGGCTGAGCGTGCGGAGCGCCTCGTCCAGGGCACCGGGAACCAGCGTGCGGTCGCAGCGGAGCTGGGCGAGTTGGTCGGGGTTGGCGTCCAGGCAGGTCATGGCGTTGCCGATGAGCATGGTGGTGGTGATGTGGCCGGCGCCGAGGAGAATGTTGGTCAGGTTGACGATCTCGTTGTCGCTGAGCCGTTGGCCGTCCTCCTCGGCGAGGATGAGGCGGCTCAGCAGGTCGTCGCGCGGGTGGGCGCGACGTTCGGCGATCTGCGCACGCAGGTAGTCGAGCATGGGCAGGAACTGTTCGAGGGCGTGGCCGACGTCGGCTTCGGCCTCGGCGTCCAGGAAGGACAGGCCGTTCATCTGCTCGATGACGGTGGTGGAGTGGGCCATGAACAGTTCGTGGTCACCGGCCGGGATGCCGAGCAGCTCGGCGATGACGATGACCGGGAGCGGGTAGGCGAGGTCGGGCACGAGGTCGACCCGGTCCCTGCCGCGCATGGCGTCGATCAGTCCGGCGGTGATCGCGGTGATCCGGGGTGCCAGGCCGGCGACGACCTTCGGGGTGAACGCGCGGCTGATCAGCTTGCGGTACCTGGTCTGCTCCGGCGGATCCAGTTGGGACAGGTCGCCCTCGGCGAACGACTCGTCGATCTGGACGGCGGCCAGCTGCGCGGTCTTGTTGGAGAACGTGCCGGGGTCGTTGATGATGTCGTAGACGTCCTGGTAGCCGTAGACGAACCAGGCGTTGAGCCGCTCGTCGTACTCGACCTCCGATTCCGGGCGAACTCCGCGCAACCACTTGAGGTCGGGGTGGATGTTCCACCGCTCGACCACGGTCTCCATGGGGCTCACCGGCGTTCTCCCTCGGTCGTCGACGCGATCGTGGTGCTGATGACCTCGCAGATCGCGGCCGCCGGCTCCGGCAGGTACAGATCGGCGTGCGTGCTGGCGATGTCGTGGGTGTGGATGGCGCCGGAGACGAACGGCCGCCACAGCTCGGCGGACGGCGGGCTCGGGTCGTGCACCGCCCGGAACAGCAGGACGTCACCGGGGAAGACCGGCGAGACGAACCGTGCCATCAGGGCTGCCTGGTTGTGCACGACCCGGACCGCGTTGGCTACGAACGACTCGAAGTCCTCGTCGCCGACAACGCCGGTGAGTGCTCGTCCGAAGTACTCGCGGAACTCGTCGCCGGCCGGGGCAGTTCCGGGGTCAAGAGCACTACGGGGGGCGCCATCAAGGACAGCCAGTAGAGCCACATCGTGTCCTCGCCGAACAATTTCGACTGCAACCGCCTGAGCAAGGGTTCCTCCAATGGAATAGCCGATCAGATGGAACGGTCCGTCCGGTTGGACGGCCAGAATCTCCGCCACGTAGTCCGCGACGATCTCGTCGACGGACCGGGGCAGTCGCGTCGAACCGTCGAATCCCTTGGCCTGTATGCCGTAGATCGGCCGGTCCGCGGGAAGTCGGTTGGCGAAGCCGAGATAGGGCCAGCTCAGTCCGCCGCCGGAGTGGATGAACCACAACGGTTCCCGGTCACCGCCGGTCCGGATCGGCAACACCGGCCCGAACGGATCGGATGCCTCGGCCGGGCCGGAGCCGGACTCCAGGTAGCCGGCCAACTCGGCGACCGTGGGGCCGTCGAACACCAGCCGCAGCGGCAGGTCGACGCCGAGCACGGTGCGGATCCGGGCCAGCAGCCGGATGGCCAGCAGGGAATGCCCGCCCAGCGCGAAGAAGCCGTCGTCGATGCCCACCCGGCCGGCGCCGAGCACCTCGGCGAACAGCCCGCACAGGATCCGCTCCCGGGTGGTCCGCGGCTCCCGGCCGGCCGGCGCGGCCGCGTAGTCCGGCGCCGGCAGTGCCCGCCGGTCCACCTTGCCGCTCGGGGTGAGCGGCACCGTCGGAATGACGGTCAGCGCCGCCGGAACCATGTGCGCCGGCAGCCGCTCGCGCAGGTGGTCGCGCAGCCCGGCGACCGGCACCGCACCGGCGAGTACGACGTAACCGGCCAGCCGCTGCCCGTCGGCGACCACCACGGCCCGGTCGACGTCCGGATGCGCCAGCAGCGCGGCCTCGACCTCGCCGGGCTCGATCCGGAACCCGCGGATCTTGACCTGGTCGTCGGCCCGGCCCTGGAACACCAACTCGCCGGCCGGGGTCCGGGTCACCAGGTCGCCGGTGCGGTACATCCGGGTGCCGGGCGCGCCGAACGGGCAGGGCACGAACGCCCCGGCGGTCAGGTCCGGCCGGCCGGCGTACCCGCGGGCCACCCCGGCGCCGGCGACGTACAACTCCCCGGGCACCCCGACCGGCACCGGCCGCAGCGCCGGGTCCAGCACGTACACCGTGGTGTTCGGCACCGGTGACCCGATCGGGACGGCGGCGGCGTCCGCGGTCAGCGGCGCGCTCAGCGTGACGGCCACGGTGGCCTCGGTCGGCCCGTACGCGTTGACCATCTTGCGGCCGGCCGACCACCGGGCCACCACCTCGCGCCCGGCGGGCTCGCCGCCGACCACCAGCGAGGTCACCGTGGACAGCGCGCCGGCCGGCATCGCGGCGAGCATCGTGGGCGTCAGCTGCACGTGGGTCACCCGGTGCTCGTCGATGGTCCGGGCCAGCGCCGGGCCGGGCAGCAGCCGGTCGGCGCGCGCCAGCACCACGCTCGCGCCGGACAGCAGCGCGGTGAGCAGTTCGCAGATCGACACGTCGAAGCTCGGCGAGGCGAGCTGCAGCATCCGGCTGTCCGGGGCCATCCCGAGCCGTTCGACGTGCGCCGCGACCAGCCCGGCCACGCCGCGGTGGGTGACCACGACGCCCTTCGGCGACCCGGTCGAGCCGGAGGTGTGGACGACGTAGGCCGCATTGTCCACATTGGACGAACGGGCCGCGGCGGGGGGATCGCTCAGCGGCTGGTCCACCCGCAGGCAGGGGACGGCCTTCGCCAGCACGGCGGCCGTCGATCCGTCCACAATGGCCAGAACGGCGTGCGCGTCGCCGACCAGGTAGGCGATCCGCTCGGCCGGGTGGTCGGCGTCCACCGGCAGGTACACCCCGCCGGCCCTGGTCACGGCCAGCAGCGCCACCGCCAGCTCCGGCGACCGGCGCACCGACACCGCGACCACCGACTCGGCCCGCACGCCGCGCCGGATCAACGCACCGGCCAGCCGGCCGGCCCGGTCGTCCAACTCGGCGTAGGTCAGCGTGGTGTCCTCGAACCACACCGCGACCGCGTCCGGGGTCGCGGCGACCTGCCGGGCGAACAGCTCGGCGATGGTTCCGGCCGGCTCCGGCACCGCGGCCTCGCCATGGCCGTGCCCGGCCGCCGCGAGCTCCAGCCCGCCCACCGGGAGGTCCGGGTCCGCCGCGATCCGCTCGAGCACCCCGGCCAGCCGGGCGGCGATCACCCCGGCGGTGTCGGGTTCGACGACGTCGCGCCGGTACTGCACGACCACGGTCAGCTCCGGCGCGGCGCAGGCCGCGATGCCCACCGGGTAGTGCGTGCCGTTCGCCGTGCCGACCCCGGTGATCGCGAGGCCGGTGCCGGGCTCGGTGCGGTCGACCGGGAACGACTCGAACACGGTCACCGTGTCGAACAGCCTGCTCGTGCCGGCGGCCCGGTGGATCTCGGTCAGCCCGGAGTGGTGGTGGTCCATCAGCCGGTTCTGCCGGTCCCGCAGGCCGGTCAGCACCTGGCGCAGACTGTCCCAAGGGGACAGTGTGACCCGCACCGGCAGGGTGTTGATGAACAGCCCCACCATCGACTCCACCCCGGCCAGCTCCGGCGGGCGGCCCGAGACGGTGGTGCCGAACACCACGTCCGACCGGCCGGTCTGGGCGGCCAGCACGACCGCCCAGGCGCCCTGCACCACGGTGTTGAGGGTGACGCCCAGCTCGGCGGCCCGGCCGGCCAGCGCCCGCGCGACCTCGGCCGGAACCGGAACGTCGAGCTGCCCGACCCGCCCGTGGTCCACCTCGGCGCCGGCCTCCGGTGCGAGCAGGGTCGGTCCGTCCAGCCCGGCCAGCTCGTCCGCCCACACCCGGGCCGACGCCGCACCGTCCACACCGGACAGCCAAGCCAGGAAGTCCCGGTACCGGCGCACCCTCGGCAACCCGCGCTCGTCCCCACCGGATCCGTACAGGTGCACCAGATCCCGCATCAGGATGCCCATCGACCAGCCGTCCAGCAGCGCGTGGTGCGCGGTGAGCACCAGCTCGGCCCGTCCGGCACCGGTCCGGACCAGGGCCAGCCGCAGCAGCGGCGCGGTGGCCGGATCGAAGTGGTCGGCGAGGTCGGCGGCCAGGAACTCCTCGCGCGCCGCGGCCCGCCGGTCCGGCGCCAGCCCGCGCAGATCGGCCTGCTGCCACGGCAGCGCCACCCGGTCCAGCACGAACTGCACCCGGTCACCGGCCGCGGTGTCCACGAACGCGGTGCGCAGGCTGGCGTGCCGGTCCAGCAGTGCCTGCCCGGCCGCGCGCAGCCGCACCGGGTCGACCTCGCCGGACAGGTGGTACACGACCTGCGTGTGGTAGGCGTCGTAGCCGGCCCCGGCCAGCCGGGAGTGGAACAGCAGCCCGGACTGCAACGGGGTCAGCGGCCACACGTCGGCCAGGCCCGGGTAGCGCCGCTCCCACGCCTCGATCTCCCGCTGCCGCACCGAAACCAGCGGCAGGTCGGACGGGGTCAGCCCGCCTGCGCCGGGCCGGGCCACGTGCGCGGCCAGCCCGCCGAGCGCGGCCAGCCACAGCTCGGCCAACTCCCGCACCGCGCCGCCGTCGAGCACTCCCGCCGGGGCGCCGAACATCGCGTGCAGCGCCGGGCCGTCCGGCGAGTCGGTGACCACCGCGTCGATCTCCAGCGCGGCCGGCGCGACCAGATCGGGGTCCGGGGCGGCGATCAGCCCGGTGGTGCCGGCGGCCGGCGTGAAGCCCAGCCCGCGCAGCTCGGCCGGGACGTCCCCGCCGGACACCCGGCCCAGGTAGTTGAACGCGATCTGCCCGGTCGGGTGCGGCGCGAGGACGGCGGCGGTGTCCTCGTTGAGGTAGCGCAGCAGACCGAACCCGATGCCCTTGTCCGGAACCGCCCGCAGCTGCTCCTTGACCGCCTTGAGCACCGCACCCGCCGCCGGGCCTCCGGCGAACGCCTCGTCGAGGTCGGCGTCGCCGATGTCCAGGCGCACCGGGAACATGCTGGTGAACCAGCCGACCGTGCGGGTGAGGTCCGCGCCCGGCACGGCGTCCTCCTCCCGGCCGTGGCCCTCCAGCCGGATCAGCGCCGAGGTCTGCGGCCCGCCCCGGGCGCGCCGCCAGTGCGCGACCGCGAGCACCAGCGCGGTCAGCAGGCCGTCGTTCACGCCACCGTGGAACGCCGCCGGCACCGCGGTCAGCACCGCCTCGGTCACCGCCGCCGCCAGGTGCACCCACATCCGATCCACTGTGGACATCACGTCCACGGCCGGGTCCAGCGCGCGGACCCCGAGCACCGGATCCGGTCCGGCCACGACGGAGTGCCAGTAGGGCAGCTCGGCCACCCGATCCGGCGCGGTCGCCGCGTCGGCGAGCGCGTGCACCCACCGGCGCGCCGAGGTCGCCACCGGGGGCAGCTCGGGCGTCGTGCCGGCGCGGATCCGCCGCCAGGCCGCGGCCAGGTCCGGCAGCAGGATCCGCCAGGAAACCGCGTCCACCACCAGGTGGTGCAGCACGATCAGCAGCCGGCCGGGGCCGGCCGGACCCGGGTCGAACCACACGAACCGGGCCACCGCACCGGTTTCCGGGTCGAGCCGGCCGGTCGCCTCGGCCAGTTCGGCGGCGGCCAGGTCGTACCAGCGCCGGTCCCACGATCCGGTGCAGGCCACCCGGCGAACGGCGCCGGCCACGTCGACCGATCCCGGCGGGCCGGTCTCGATGCCGCCCGGAACCAGGCGTGCGCGCAGCATGTCGTGGTGGTCGACCACCGTGGCCAGCGTCGCGACCAGGCCGGCGTGGTCGATGCCGGCGGGCAGGTCGACCACGGTGGACATGGCGAACCGGTTGATCCCGCCGCCCAGCTCCAGCAGCCACCGGGCCACCGGCGGCAGCGGCAGGGTGCCGGTGCCGCCGCCGGCCAGCTCGGCGAGCACCGGGCCGGCGCCGGACCGGCCGGCCGCAAGCGCTGCCAGCTCGGCCACGGTCCGGTGCTCGAAGATCTCCCGCGGGGTGATCTCCACGCCGAGCGCCCGGGCCCGGGACACCACCTGGATCGAGCGGATGCTGTCGCCGCCGATGGCGAAGAAGTCGTCCCCGGTGCCGACCGGGTGCACGCCGAGCACCTCGGCGTACACGCCGGCAAGGGCGACCTCCGCGGCCGTGCCCGGCGCCCGGTACTCGGTGCGGGCCGGCTCCGGCTCCGGCAGCGCGGCGCGGTCCACCTTCCCGTTCGGGTCCAGCGGCAGCCGGTCCAGCACGACGAACGCCGCCGGCACCAGGAACTCGGGCAGCCGGGCGGCGGCGAACCGGCGCAGCGCCCCGGCCGAGAGGTCCACGGTCAGGTCCCGGGTGTTCGGCCCGGCGTCCCCGGTTCGGGCCGGGACCAGGTAGCCGACCAGCCGGGTTTCGCCGGTACGGCCGGGCTTGGCGACGACCACCGCGTGCGCGATGCCGGGGTGCGCGGTCAGGGCCTGCTCGATCTCGGCCGGCTCGATCCGGACCCCGCGGATCTTGATCTGGTTGTCGGCCCGCCCGGCGAACTCCAGCTGCCCGTCGGCGTTCCACCGAGCCAGGTCGCCGGTGCGGTACATCCGCGATCCGGCCGCGCCGAACGGATCGGCGAGGAACCGGCCGGCGGTCAGCCCGGGATTGGCGTGGTAGCCCCGGCCCACCTCGCCGGCCACGTACAGCTCGCCGACCACGCCCGGCGGAACCGGGGCCAGCCCGGGGCCGAGCACGTAGGTGCGCATGTTGCCGAGCGGGGTGCCGATCGGCACGCCGCCGGCCCCGTCCCAGCCGGCGCCGACGGTGAACGTGGTGGCGTAGAAGCTTTCCGTCTGCCCGTAGGCGTTGACCACGGTCGCGGCCGGCAGGTGTTCGCGGACCCGGTGCACCAGGGCGGCCGGCAGGCTCTCCCCGGCGAACACCACGGTGTCCACGTCGATCGCGCCGCCCGCGGTCTCCAGCAGGCGAGCGAACACCGAGGGAACCGTGTGCAGCACGGTGCCGGTCCAGCCGCCGCGCTCGCCGAGCTCGAGCACGTCGCGCACGATCTCGACGGTGGCCCCGGTGCTCAGTGCGGTGAACACCTCGAACACCGACACGTCGAAGTTGATCGAGGTCGCGGCCAGCACCCGGGCACCCGGCCGCACGCCGGCCACCTCGGCCAGCCGGGACACCCCGTTGACCACCGTGCGGTGCGTGATCCCCACACCCTTGGGCGTCCCGGTCGATCCCGAGGTGTACATCAGGTAGGCCAGGTTGTCCGGCCGGACCGGCGAGCCGGCCGGATCGTCCACATCGGACTCGGGGAGGTCGTCGAGCAGCAGGCACGGGATCTCGTGCTCCGGCAACGCCGGCAGCGTACCGGCGTCGGTGAGCACCAGACCCGGAGCGGCGTCGGCGAGCAGGAAACCCAGCCGCTGGCCGGGATGATGCGGATCGATCGGCAGGTAGGCCGCCCCGGACCGCAGCACGCCGAGCAGCGCGACGACCAGGCCGGCCGACCGCGGCAATGCCAGCGCCACCACCGACTCCGCGCCGGCACCCCGCCGAACCAGCTCCCGGGCCAGCCGGCCGGCGCGCGCGTCCAACTCCGCGTAGCTCAGCGACTCCGCGCCGCAGACCACGGCCGGCGCGTCCGGCGTGGCGGCCACCTGCCGGGCCACCAGCTCCGCGACGGTCAGCTCCGGCACCGGAACCGCCGTCCGGTTGGGAACGGTCAGCCGGTCCCGCTCGGCCGGCACCAGCACGTCCACCCGGCCCACCGGCCGGTCCGGGTCGGCGACCACCTGCCGCAGCACCGAAACGAACCGGGCCGCGAGACCGGCGGCGGTCGCCCGGTCGAACAGATCGGTGGCGTACTCCAGGACCCCGAGCACGCCGGTGCCCGGGATGTCCCCCAGGTTGAAGAACAGGTCGAACTTCGCGGTCGGGGTGAACGCGGACTCGTGGCGCACCCGCAGCCCGGACAGCTCGAAGTCCGCCCGGTCGATGTTCTGCCAGGCGAACATCACCTGGAACAGCGGGTGGTAGGCGGTGGAGCGCTCCGGGTTGAGCAGCTCCACCAGCCGCTCGAACGGGACGTCCTGGTTTTCGTATGCGGCAAGAGCCTTGCCCCGCACCCGGTCCAGCACCGTGTCGAACGACGGGTTGCCGGACAGGTCGGCGCGCAGCACCCAGGTGTTGACGAAGAACCCGATCAGGCCGGCCAGTTCCGCGTCGGTGCGGTTGGCGATCGGCGAGCCGATCGTGATGTCCTCGCCGGCGCCGAGCTGGTACAGCAACACGGAAAGCGCCGACTGCAGCACCATGGCCACCGTCGCACCCCTGGCCCTTGCCAGTTCCTCGACCGCGGCCAGCACCTCGGGTTCCAGGCCGAACTCCACGAAGTCGCCGCGGTGGCTGGCCACCGGCGGCCGGGGCCGGTCCGCCGGCAGCCGCAGCGGCTGCGGCACGCCGGCCAGCTCGGCCCGCCAGTACGCCGCCTGGGTGGCCAGCACGCTGCCCGGGTCGTTCTCGGCACCGAGCAGCTCGCGCTGCCAGAGGCTGTAGTCGGCGTACTGCACCGGCAGCTCCGGCCAGTCCGGCGCCGTCGCCCGGACCCGCGCCGCGTAGGCGGTGGCCAGATCCCGGGCCAGCGGCACCATCGACTCGCCGTCCGTGGCGATGTGGTGGATCACCAGCACCAGCACGTGCTCCTCGGCGGCGCAGCGCAACAGCCGGGCCCGCACCGGAATCCGCGCGGACAGGTCGAACGGCTCGGCCAGCTCCGCGGCCACCAGCTCGTCGACCGCGTCCGGCGCCACCTCGGCCAGCGGCACGTCCAGCCGCAGCTCGGCGGCCGCAACCACGTGCTGGTAAGGGTTTCCGGCGTCGTCCACGCCGATCAGCGTGCGCAGGCTCTCGTGCCGCAGCAGCACGTCCCGCAGCGCCGCGCGCAGTGCCGGCACGTCCGGCGTCCCGGTCATGCGCAGCACGTGCGCGTGGTTGTACAGCGCGGACGGTCCCTCGAACCGGTCGATGAACCACAGCCGGCGCTGGGCGAAGGACAGCGGCACCCGCGCGGGCCGCTGCGCCCGGCGCAGCGCCGGCCGGTCCGCCGAGCCGGCCGGCAACCGCCGGGCCAGCCCGGCCACCGTCGGCGTTGCGAAGACCTGGCGGATCCGCACCTCCGCGCCCAGCGCCGCGCGGATCCGGTTGACCAGCCGGGTGGCCAGCAGCGAATGCCCGCCGAGTGCGAAGAAGTCGTCGTCGATGCCGACCCGCTCCGCACCGAGCACCTCGGCGAACAGCCGGCACAGCACCGCCTCGTGCGCGGTGCGCGGCGCCCGGTAGCCGTCGCCGCAGAAGCGCGGCTCCGGTAGCGCCGCCCGGTCCAGCTTTCCGTTGGGCAGCAACGGAAACGCGTCGAGCGCGACGAACACCGACGGCACCATCACGGCCGGCAGCGCGGCCGAGGCGTACTCCCGCAGGCCGTCCGGCAGCCGGCCGGCGGCAGACAGCAGGTACGCGGCCAGGTAGGTGCCCCGGCCGCCTGCGGTGCGCGCAACCACCGCGGCCGCGGTGATTCCGGCGTGTGCGGCCAGGACCGCCTCCACCTCGGCCGGTTCCACCCGAACCCCGCGGATCTTCACCTGGACGTCGGTGCGGCCGCCGTACTCCAGCTGCCCGCCGGCGTTCCACCGGGCCAGGTCGCCGGTGCGGTACATCCGGGAACCGGGCGCCCCGAACGGATCCGGCAGGTACCGCTGCGCGGTCAGCCCCGGGTGCCCGCGGTAGCCGCGGCTCACCGTCGCCCCGGCCACGTACAGCTCTCCGTACCCGCCCGGCGGCACCGGAGCCAGCCCGGGGTCGAGCACGTAGACCCGCACGTTGGGCAGTGGGGTGCCGATCGGCACCTCGGGCCCGTCCCATTCCTCGTCCGCGCCGATCGCGAACGTGGTGGCGTAGAACGTCTCGGTCTGCCCGTAGCCGTTCACCACCCGCACGCCCGGCAGCGCCGCGCGGACCCGGTGCACCAGCGCGGCCGGCAGCCCCTCGCCGGCGAACGCCACGGCGGCCGGCTCGATCCGGCCCCGGGTGCCGGCCAGCACCTCGGCGAACGCCGACGGGACCGAGCTGACCACGCCGCCGGACCAGCCGCCCCGCTCGGCCAGCACCAGCACGTCCCGGACCACCTCGACGCTGCCGCCGGTGCACAGCGTCGCGAAGATCTCGAACACCGAGACGTCGAAGCCGACCGAGGCCTGGGCGAGCATCCGCGAACCCGGCCCGCCGAGGCTGTCCACCAGACCCGGGATGGCGGTGCAGACGTTGCGATGGGTGACCGCCACGCCCTTCGGCGTCCCGGTGGAACCCGAGGTGTACATGACGTAGGCCACGTGGTCGGGCAGCAGCGCCGGGTCCGGGTTGCCGGTGTCCGCGCCGGCCGGGCGCTCGGCCGGGTCGGACCCGGTGAGCACCAGCGCCGGCCGGGCGTCGGTGAGCAGGTGCGCGACCCGGTGGTCCGGGTGGTCGGTGTCGATCGGGAGGTAGGCGGCGCCGGACTTGAGCACCCCGAGCAGCGCCACGACCAGCTCGGCCGAGCGCGGCAGGGCGACCGCGACCACCGACTCGGGACCGACCCCGCGCCGGATCAGCCCGTGCGCCACCGCGTTGGCCCGCGCGTTCAGCTCGGCGAAGCACAGCGTCGCGTCGTCGGCGACCACCGCGACGGCGTCCGGCGTGGCCGCGGCCTGCCGCTCGAACAGCTGCGGCAGGGTCACCTCGGGCAGCGGGACCGCGGTGTCGTTGCGCTCGTCGAGCAGCAGCCGCCGCTCGGCGCCGGAGAGCACGTCGACGTCGCGGGTTCGGGTCTCCGGGTTCTCGGCGAACCGGGCCAGCACCCGGTGGAACCGCTCGGCGAGCTCGGCCACCTCGGCCCGGTCGAACGTGCCGTGCTGGAACTGCAGGGACAGCCGCAGCCCGGGGTCGACGTCGGCGGTGACGGTCAGCGGGTAGTGCGTGCCGGTGACCGGGGTGAGGCCGGAGCAGCGCAACCCGGCGGCCGCGGTGGCCTCGCTCAGGCCGACGTGGTCCACCGGGAACGACTCGAACACCACGAGCGTGTCGAACAGCGTCTCCACCCCGGCGGCCCGGTGGATGTCGGACAGCCCGTGGTGGTGGTGGTCGAGCAACTCGGCCTGCCGGTCCTGCAGGTCGATGCACAGCTGCGCCAGCGTGGCCGCGGGGTCGCAGCTCACCCGGACCGGCAGCGTGTTGATGAACAGGCCGACGATGTCGGCCACGCCGGGCAGGTCGGCCGGCCGCCCGGAAACGGTGGCGCCGAACACGACCTCCCTGCGGCCGGTCTGCCGGCCGAGGGTCACCGCCCAGGCGCCCTGGACCACGGTGTTGACCGTGACGCCGAGCTGGGCCGCGCGGCTGGACAGGCGCCGGACCAGCGCCGGCGCGAGGGGCACGTCGACGTTGCCGACCTCGCCGCCGGACGCGGCCCGCACCCGGGTGCCGCGGGTCAGCAGCGTGGCGCCGTCCACGCCGGCCAGCTCGGCGGCCCAGGCCCGGGCCGCCCGATCGTGGTCCTGCTCGGCCAGCCAGGCGAGGAACGTGCGGTAGGAGGGCACCCGGGGCAGCCCCGAGGCGTCGCCGCCGGTGCCGTACAGGTGGAACAGCTCCTTGATCAGCAGCGGCACGGACCAGCCGTCGAACGACACGTGGTGCGCGGTGAGCACCAGCTCGGCCCGGTCCGGCCCGGTGTGCAGCAACGACATCCGCAGCAGCGGCGCCGCGCTCGGGTCGAGCCGGGTATCGCGGTCCGCGGTGCACAGCCGGCGCAGCTCCGGCTCGCCGCCGGTCAGCACCAGGTGCCGCCAGGGCAGCTCGACCCGGCTCGGGATGACCTGCACCAGGTTGCCGGTGGCGTCCGGCACGAACGCCGCGCGCAGGGCGGCGTGCCGGTCCAGCAGCGCCTGCCCGGCGGCCCGCATCCGGTCCGGGTCGACCTCGCCGGACAGGTGCAGCACCAACTGCATCCGGTAGGCGTCGTGCGTGGTGTCCAGCAGCGAGTGGAACAGGAGGCCCTGCTGCAGCGAGGTCACCGGCCACACATCGGCCAGCTCGCCGTAGCGCCGCTGCCAGGCGTCCAGATCCCGTTGCCGCACCGACACGAGCGGCACGTCCGACGGGGTGCGGCCGCCGGCGCCGGGCCGGGCGACGTGCGCGGCCAGCCCGGCAAGCGCGGTCCGCCACAGGTCGGCCAGTTCCTCGACATCGGCCCGGTCCAGCAGCCCGGCCGGGAAGACCAGCCGCGCGGCCAGCTCACCGGCGTCGGTGACCATTGCGTAGATCTCCAGCGATGCCATCGCCGGCATGTCGGCGTCCAGGCCGGCGAGCAGGTCGCGGGCGTCGGGTGCCTGGGTCCAGCCGAGGCCGCGCAGATCCTCCGGCATGTCCGCGGCGGAGTACCGGCCGAGGTAGTTGAACGTGATCTGCCCGGCCGGGTGGGCGGCCAGCTCGGCGGCGGTCTCGTCGTTGAGGTAGCGCAGCAGGCCGTAGCCGAGGCCGTGGTCCGGGATCGCGTGCAGCTGCTCCTTGATCGCCTTGACCGCGTCGCCGGCCGCCGCGCCGCCCGCCATCGCCTCGTCGACGTCGATTTCGCCGAGGTCCAGCCGAACCGGGTAGATGCTGGTGAACCAGCCGACCGTGCGGGTGAGGTCGGCGCCGGGCACGGCGTCCTCCGCGCGGCCGTGCCCCTCCAGCCGGACCAGCACGGACCGCTCGGCGACGCCGCGGTTGCGCCGCCACCGGCGCAGTGCCAGCGCCAGCCCGGTCAGCAGGCCGTCGTCCGCGCCGGCCCGAAACGCCGCCGGGATCGCGGTGACCAGCGCGTCGGTCACCGCGGCCGGCACCCGCACGCTGACCTGATCCTGGCTGCCGACCAGGTCCAGCCGGGGGTCGAACGGGCGGTCGCCGAGCAGCGGATCCGGTCCGTCCACTATGGACTTCCAGAGCGGCAGCTCGGCCACCCGCGCGGGACTCGCGGCCGCCTCGACGAGTGCGTGTGTCCAGCGCCGGCCCGAGGTGCCCACTGGGCGCAGCGCCGCCGCCCGGCCGTGCCGGATGTCCGCCCAGGCGGCGGCCAGGTCGGGCAGCAGGATGCGCCAGGACACACCGTCGACGACCAGGTGGTGCAGGACGATCAGCAGCCGGCCGGCGGCCTCGAACCAGACGAACTGGGCCAGCACGCCGGCCGCCGGGTCCAGCCGGCCGGTGGCCGCGTCCAGCTCGGCCGCGGCCAGCTCCCGCCACCGTGCGTCGCCGGCCGGGACATCGGCGCCCACCCGGTGCAGCAGTGCCGGGACGTGCACCGATCCCGGCGGGCGCACCTGCAGGCCGTCGCCCACCGGCCGGGCGCGCAGCAGGTCGTGCCGGTCCAGCACCGCGGTCAGCGTCGCGACCAGTCCGGCGCGGTCGATGCCGGCGGGCAGGTCCAGGACGGCGGACATGGCGAACCGGTCGGTTCGGCCGCCCAACTCGCGCAGCCAGCGTGCGACCGGCGGTAGTGGCATCCAGCCGACGCCGCCGCCGGCCGGCTCGACCGGGACGTCCGCGGCGCCGACCCGGTGGGCAAGGCGCGCGGCCAGCTCGGTGACGGTCCGGTGCCGGAAGATCTCCCGCGGGCTGACCTGGATTCCCCGGGTGCCGGCCCGGGACGCGGCCTGGATCGAGCGGATGCTGTCGCCGCCGATGGCGAAGAAGTCGTCGTCGACGCCGACCCGGTCCACGCCGAGCACGTCGGCGAACACCGCGGCCAGGGTCTGCTCGACCGGCGACCGCGGCGCCCGGTACTCGGGGCCGTGGAACTCCGGCTCGGGCAACGCGGTGCGGTCGATCTTGCCGTTCGGGGTCCTCGGCAGCGTGTCCAGCAGCACGAACGACGCCGGGACCAGGTACTCGGGCAGCCGGGCGGACAGGAACCGGCGCAGCTCGGCACGGGACACGCCGCCGGTGAGGTCGACCTCGGTCTCGCCGATGCTCGCCACGGTGCCGACCCGGGTGGAGCGCACGCCGACCGGGACGAGGTAGCCGACCAGTTGGATGCTGCCGGTGCGGTCCGGGCGGGGGACCACGACGGCCTGGGCGACGCCGGGGTGGGCGGTGAGCGCGGTCTCGATCTCGCCCGGCTCGATCCGCAGGCCGCGGATCTTGACCTGGGTGTCGACCCGGCCGGCGTACTCCAGCTGTCCGTCGGCGGTCCACCGGGCCAGGTCGCCGGTGCGGTACATGCGCGACCCCTTGGGACCGAACGGGTCGGCGACGAACCGCGTCGCGGTGAGTCCGGGCTGGCCGTGGTAGCCCCGGCCGACCGTGCTGCCGGCCACGTACAGCTCGCCGGGCACGCCGGGGGGAACCGGTCGCAGGCCGGCGCCGAGGACGTAGGCGCGGACGTTGTCCAGCGGCCGGCCGATCGGCGCGCCGGTGGTCCACTCGAACGGTTCGTCCGCCGGCAGCGCGAACGCGGTGGCGTAGAAGGTTTCGCTCTGCCCGTAGCAGTTGACCACCCGCACCCCGGGGAAGGCCGCGCGCACCCGCCGCACCAGCGCCGCCGGCAGCGCGTCCCCGGCGAGCACCACGGTGTCCACAGTGGACTTCGCGGCGATCGCGTCGAGCGCCCCGGTGAGCACGGACGGGACCGAGCTGAGCACCCCACCGGTCCAGCCCTCGGTGCGCTCGCCCAACTCCAGCACGTCCCGGACCACCTCGACGGTGCCGCCGGTGGACAGCGTGGTGAGGATCTCGAACACCGAGATGTCGAAGTTGACCGAGGTGCCGGCGGCGATCCGGGCACCCGGCGTGCCCACCGCCGCGACCAGCGCGGGCAGGCAGGTCAGCACGTTGCGGTGGGTGATGCAGACGCCCTTGGGAACACCGGTGGATCCGGAGGTGTACATCACGAAGGCCACGCCGTCCGGCCGCACCGGCACCGGGTTCGCGTTGGTGGCGCACAGGTCCAGCCGGTCCAGGCACAGCCGGTCGACGCCGGCCGGCAGCACGCCGGCCGAGGCGGTGTCGGTGAGCACCAGCACCGGGCGCGCGTCGGCGAGGATGCGGAGCAGCCGGGCGCTGGGGTAGCCGGGGTCGACCGGCACGTAGCCGGCGCCGGCCGCGAGGATGCCGAGCATGGCCACGACCAGCTCGGCCGACCGGGACACGGCCAGCCCGACCAGCGTCTCCGCGCCGGCGCCGCGCCGGGTCAGCTCGGCGGCCAGCGCGTCCACCCGGGCACCCAGCTCGGCGTAGGTCAGCTCGTGCGACCCGCAGGCAACCGCGACCGCGTCCGGGGTGGCCGCGACCTGGCGCCGGACCAGTTCCGGCACGGTCAGCTCGGCCACCGGCACGGCGGTCCGGTTCGCCTCGGCGAGCAGTTCCCGCTCGCCGTCCAGCAGCAGGTCCGCCGTGCCGACCGGCGCGCCGGGGTGCGCCACCAGGTGCCGCAGCAGCCGGACGAACCGCTCGCCGAGGCGCTGCACCGTGGCCCGGTCGAACAGGTCGGTGGCGTACTCCAGGACGCAGCGCATGGTGCCGGCCCGGGTGTCGGTGGCGAAGTTGAACTCCAGGTCGAACTTGGCGGTGCCGGTTCCAAGGACCGCAAGGGTTCCGGTCAGGCCGGGTAGCCGCAGGTCGATCCGGTCCTCGCTCTGCCAGGTGAACATGACCTGGAACAGCGGGTGGTACGCGGTGGACCGGTCCGGGTTGAGCGCTTCCACCAGCCGGTCGAACGGCACGTCCTGGTTCTCGTACGCGGCAAGCGCGTGTGTCTGGACCTGGTCCAGCACCTGTGCGAAGGACGGGTTCGCGGCCAGCCCGACGCGCAACACCCAGGTGTTGACGAAGAATCCGACCAGCTCGTCCAGTGCCTCGTCGGTTCGGCCGGCGATCGTGGCACCGAGCGGGATGTCGTCGCCGGCGCCGAGGTGGTGCAGCAGCACGGCGAGCGCCGCCTGCACGGCCATCGGTGTGGTCGCGCCGTGCTTCCTGGCCAGCCATTCCAACGCGGCCAGCACGTCCGGGGGGATCGGGAAGTCGACCGCGCCGCCCTGCCGGGTGGGCAGTGCCGGGCGGGGCCGGTCGGTGGGCAGCGGGAGGTGCGGCGGGGCGCCGTCGAGCCGCTCCCGCCAGTACCGCAGCTGGGTGGCCAGCACGCTGTCCGGGTCGTCCTCGGCGCCGAGCAGCTCCCGCTGCCAGAGCGTGTAGTCGGCGTAACGCACCGGAAGTTCTTGCCACCGAGGGGGTTGCGACCGCAGCCGGGCCTGGTACGCGGTGGCCAGATCGTCGGCGAGCGGCCGCAGGGACTCGCCGTCGATCGCGATGTGGTGCACGGTGAGCACCAGATCGTGCGCGTCCGGGGCGTGCCGCAGCAGGCAGGCGCGCACCGGGATCTCGCCGGCCAGGTCGAACCGGTGGCCGGCCGCGCGTGCCGTCGCCTCGGCCAGATCCTCGGGTACCACGTCGATCACCGGCAGGTCGAGCCGCAGCTCGTCCATCGGCACCACCACCTGGGCCGGGACGCCGTCGGTCGCAACGATCCTGGTGCGCAGAACCTCGTGCCGCCGCACCACGTCCCGCAGTGCCACGCGCAGCGCGGCAACGTCGAGGACGCCGCGCAGCCGCGCGACGAGCGGTACATTGTAGACCGTTGACGGTCCCTCGAACCGGTCGATGAACCACAGTCGCCGCTGCGCGTTGGACAGGGGGATCATTACGATGGCTGCTCCCGTACGCCAGTGTCCCGGCGAACACAGTGGACTTTCCGGCGAGATTTCCCGGCCTTTACATTCAAGGCCACGGGGCACCGGGATCAATGGAATACGGCTGAGGTCTGACCGCACTCGGCATCGTGGGCCTCGCGACAACTGCGGGGTGGCCCGCCCGACGGTCGGTCGGGTGGGCCACCCCACGATGCCCCTGCTCGGATGGTGCGCGAGAGGGCATGTTCGGCTGAGGGTGCTCAGCCGGCCAGGGGGAGGTCGCGGCGTTCGATGCTGGCGGCCAGCGCGGCGACGGTGGGGTTGGCGTACAGCTCGGCGGTGCTGACCCGGGTGGCGAGCCGGCTGTTGACCAGGGCCAGCAGGCGCGCGGCGCGCAGGGAGTTGCCGCCGAGTTCGAAGAAGGAGTCCTCGCGGCCGACTTCCGGGCGGTTCAGGGCATCGGACCAGATGCGGGCGAGCCGGCGTTCGAGGTCGGTGGCGGGGGGAACCGGGCGCCGGCGGCGGCCGGTGGCCGCGCCGGGTAGCAGGCGGGGTCGGTGGTCGGGGATCAGGTCGTCGATGATCGCCGGGTTGGTGCGGTCGAGGCCGATAAGGACCTGGTGCTCGGGCAGGGCGAGCGCCTCGAGGAACAGGCGGACGCCGGTGTCCGGCTCGATCGAGCGGAAACCGCGGTGGTGCGCGGCGACGGTGGGTTGGGCGCGGCTCATTCCGACGCCGGTCCACATGCTCCAGGCCAGCGCGCGGACCGGTCGGCCGCGTTCGTGGTGCCAGTGGTCGGCGAAGCCGGACAGGAAGCTGTTGGCGGCCGAGTAGGCGCCGAACGAGTGGCCGCCGAACTCGCCGTTGACCGAACCGAACAGCACCAGGGACGTGCGCGGCCGGGTTTCCAGGACCCGGGCGATGGCCAGGGTGCCGGCGACCTTCGCCCGGTACTGCTCGGCGAACGTGGCCGGGGACTCGGTGCCGATGGTGTGCTGTTCGAGGTTGGCCCACTGGCCGGTGGGATCCTCGCCGGCCAGGTGCAGAACGCCGTCCAGCGGCCGGCCCCAGCGGGCTTCCGCCGCCGCCACCGCCGCCGAGAGGGCGTCGGCGTCGGCGATGTCGAGCCGCTGGTAGTCGACGTCGCCGAGCGCGGCCAGCTCGGCAAGCCGGGCGGCCCGCTCCCCGGTGACCGGCGAGCGGCCGACGAGCAGCAGCCGGATCCCATGGCCGGCAACGAGATGGCCGGCGATCTCGGCCGCGATGCCACCGAGCCCGCCGGTGATCAGGTACCGGCCGCCGGGGACGACCGGCGACGAGGCGGGCGCGGGCGCGACCACCGGCGCCAGCCGCCGCACGAACCGCTGTCCACTTCGGACGGCGACGATTCCCCGGTGCTCCCGGTCGGCCAGCTCGGCGCGCACGGCGCCGGGCCAGTCGGCCGGGTCGGCCGGCAGGTCGACCTGGCGAACCGGCAGGTCGGCCTCGGCGACGACGGTGCGGACCAGCCCGGGAAGCGCGCAGCTGCCCAGATCGATGCGGTCGCCCGGACGAACGGACACCGCACCGGAGGTGAGCACGAGCACCTGGGGCCGGCCGAACTCACCGGTGCCGAGCGCACCGATCAGGGCGCTCAGCTCGGCGGTCGCCACGGTGAGCCGCTCGACCGGGTCGGCGCCGGGCAGGGACAGCGGCAACGCGAACACGACGGTCGACACCCGCTGGGTCAACGAGCGCAGCAACGCGGCGGGATCACTTGCGGCGCACCGGTCCGCGGTGACCACGGGACCGGGAACGTCCAGCAGCGAACGACACTCGGGCGAGCCGAGGACGAGCCGGACCCCGGCGTCGCCGGACCCGGAATCGGACCCGGCGACCGGCGCGAGCGCCACCCACCGCCGCCGCACGAACCAGGTGTCGGCGGCCGGTTCCGCCGCACCGGAGCCGATCGCCCGCCCGGCGAACGTGCCGGCCCGCAGCTCGGTCACCAGCGCCGCGCGCTGGATCTTCCCGCTGCCGGTCTTCGGGAACTCCGCCTCGGTGACCGGAATCAGGAGATCCGGCGCAAGGCCGGCGGCCCGGCCGAGCGTGGCCCGGATCTCCTCGGCGAGTGCGGGCAGCGCGTCCCAGCGCCGCGGCACGAAGAAGATCACCAACTGGTCGGTGTCGTCGCCGGGCTCGCGAACCCCGGCCGCGGCCACGAACGTGACCCGGACATCGGCCACCCGCTCGACGACGCTCTCGATCTCGTGCGCCAGGTAGTTGCTGCCGCGCACGATGATCTGGTCCTTGATCCGCCCGGCGATCACCACCTCGCCGTCGTGCACGAAGGCGAGGTCGCCGGTGCGGAACCAGCCATCGGCGTCCCAGGACTCGCGGTTGGCCTCGTCGTTGTCGACGTAGTGGCGCAGCATCGTGTCGCCGCTGATCCGCAGTTCCCCCAGCCGGCCTTCGGGCAGCACCTGGCCGGCCTCGTTCACCACCCGCAGCCGCACCCCGGGAATCGGCCGCCCGACCGTGGACAACACCACCGCGCCGGTGTCCCTCGGGTCGACGTGGCGGATCACGCCGGACAGCGTCGACGGGTCGATCGTGACGGTGCCCGCGGTCCGGTCGTCGCGACTCTGCCGGGTGTAGGTGACCCCGGAGCAGGTCTCCGACATGCCCCAGCACGGGGTCATCACGTCGGCCGGCAACCCGTGCGGCGCAAGGAGGTCCAGGAACCGGTGGCTGGTGGCCGCGATCACCGGTTCGCCTGCGTTGGTCAGCTCCCGGACACAGGACAGGTCCCAGGACCGTTCGCGGATCTCCGCCGCCCGCTCGTTGATCATCGCGAAGGCGAAGTTCGGCGCCCACAGGTTGGTCACCCGGTACCGGTCGATCCAGTCCAGCCAGAGCAGGCTGTCACCGAGGAAGTGGTTGGTCCTGGCGTTGACGTGCAGGCACCGCAGGAACGTGTCGCGGACGTTGTACATGGCGACCGTGACGTGGTCGAACGGCATCCAGATCAGGGTGACGTCGTCGCCGGTGAGCCCGCAGTGCTCGATCACCGCATAGGTTCTGGCCACCACGCTGGCGTTGGTGTGCTGCACGCACTTGGGCACGCCGGTGCTGCCCGAGGTGAGCAGGTTGAGCACGGGAGTGTCGGCGGTGGCCGGGAACCAGTGCGTGTCCGGCGGATACCCGGCGAGGCCGGCGACGGTATGGATGCGCACCTCCGGCTCGCCCCACAGGTCCCGGACCCCGGCGAGGGCTCCCGCGGTGCCGGCGTCGGTGAGCAACACCGGCCGGCCCAACAGGTGCCAGGCGTTGTGCAGCTTGCGGTTCACCTCGTTGGCCGACTCGTAGCCGGCCGCGACGGCGACCGGCGTCGGCACGAACCCGCCGAGCACACAGGCCCAGAAGGCGGTGAGGAAGTCCCGGTTGTCGTCGAACACGAACAGCGCGGCGTCACCCGGACGCAGCCCGGCCGCCCGGAGCCCGGCGAGCACCCGCTGGGCGCCGTCGAGCAGTTCCGGATAGGTCTGCATGGCATCCGCGTGGCCCTCGGTGATGAAGATCGTTCCCCGGTCCGGGGCCAGCTCGGCCGCCGCGCGCAGCGCCTGTTGCAGGGTCACCGGCGCGCCGTGCGGGATCGGCACCGGGCCGCCGTCGAGGTTCGTCATGCGGTCTTCCGGTCCGTCGTGGCCGCCAGCAGCCGACCGCACATATGGCGGACCACGTCGGCGGTCCACTCCAGGAAGTAGAAGTGTCCGCCGGGGTAGAACCTGGTGCTGAACCCGGCGGTGGTGTGCGCGCGCCATTCGTCCACTGTCTCCAGTGGGGCGCGCGGATCGGAGGTCCCGCACAGCACGGTGATCGGGCAGTCCAGCGGAGCCCGCGGGGTGCTGCGGTGCCGTTCCCACAGCCCGAAGTCGGTTCGGAGCAGCGGCAGCAGCGCGGCCATCACGTCCCGGTCTTCGGCGATCTCGTTCTCGATGCCGCCGAGCGCGACCAACTCGGCCAGGAGCTCGTCGTCGGAAAGATCGTGCAGCTGCCGGATTTCGGTCGTGTGCGGGGCCGGCCGGGCGGACAGGAACAGCTGCTCCGGTCCGCGGCGGCCGCGGGACCGCAGCGCCGTGGCCAGTTCGTAGGCCAGCGCCGCGCCGCCGGAGTGTCCGAAGAAGGCGAACCGGCCGTCCAGCACGGGGCGCAGCGCGTGGGTGAGCACGGTGAGGAGCGGACCGGTGTCCACAAAGGGTTCCTCGGCGATGCGGTTCTGCCGGCCGGGCAGCTGAACAGCGACCAGCTCGATTTCGGGTGGCAGAAACGGAACCCAGTCGGAAAATGCGGTGGCACCCGCCCCGGCGTGCGGAAAGCAAATCAACCGGTGCGTGTGCGCCGGATTACGCGCCCGCCAGATATAGGGGCTCTCCGGAAGGAGTTCCCGGTTTTCCAACGGATTCATCTGCCACCTTATTCAACCGGCGAAACTCAAGCCGTGATCTTCCCCAGGTTCGGCCGCGCCGGCCGGCCGGTCAAGCCGGCCCGCGTCCGGTCGACCGGACGCGGCTCCTTGCCACCGGATCACCATGCTCCGTGCTCGTGCGGAACATGCCCAGGTCGAAGCGAACTTGCACACTGTCCAAGTCCGGCCTATCGTTCAACTTGAACGACGTACAAGTCGGACGAGTCGGAGAGCAGCATGCCTACCTACGCCACCCCCGGGCCGCTCGCGGTGACCGTCGACCTGGACGTCGGGGACGTGCAGATCGTTGCCAGCGACCGCGCCGACACAATCGTCACGGTCGTCCCGGCCGACCCGGGCAACGACGACAGCCGCCAGGCCGCGCGGCGCGTGCGACTGATCCAGTCGCCCGGCATTCTGGAGATCCGGCAGTCGCTGCCCTGGTACCAGCAGTTCGGCCGCGGCACCAAGTTCGGAATCGTCACCATCACCATCGAGCTGCCCACCGGTTCGACCGTTCGGGGCCGGACCTCCCTCGGCACGTTCGTCACCGATGGCCGGCTCGGCGAGAGCGAGTTCAGCTCCGACCTCGGTGACTTCCGGCTCGGCGAGATCACCGACAGCCTGCGGGTCAACGGCGTCACCGGGGACGTGCTGGTGCGGCGCGCGCACGCCGACGTGGACGTCACGACCACCACCGGCGACATCCGCCTCGCCGAGGTGATCCGCGGAACGGTCGTGCTCAGCACGTCCATCGGCGAGATCGAGGTCGGTGTTCGGGAGGGCTCGGCCGCCCGGCTCGACGTCCGCACCAAGCTCGGCCGGGTTCGCAACACCCTCAACGGTGTCGACAACCCGGCGGACTACGCGGACACGATCCTGGTCCGCGCCCGCACCAACCTCGACGACATCGTCATCCGGCGGGTCTGACAACCCCACTTCCGGTCGGGTACCCCCCAGCCCAGCCGGCGCCAGCGGCCCGGAATCGCTCACCCCCGGCGATTCCGGGTCGCGGCGCGTCCACGGCCAAACCGGGTTGAGCCAGGGTCCGGGCGGGCTCCCGCGACGTTTGAGGCGCAGTTGACACCGGGACCGGACCATGGGCGGTGTCCGGAGAGGACGGTGTGGCGGCCCGACACGATCGGGCCGGCACCGTCGTGGTTGCCCTGCACACAAAATTGGGAGGTTTTGTGGCCGAGACTTATGAGTTAGCCAGAACGGCTGTCGCCCTGCCCGACGTGCGTCCGCGCATGGAGGGTCCGGCACAGCTGCGGCAGGTGCGGATGAACGGAGTCGGGCTGCAGATTCCCCGGGATCTCAGCTTCGAGGACTGGGCGAAGGCGGGTCGCCAGCTGTCCGGGATTGTCGACTCGTCGGCATGGTGGCTCGGCGACTGGTTGGTGTTCGGCAAGACGCACTACGCCGACTGCTATCAACTCGCCATCCAGGGTGCGGGGCTGCGGTATCAGACGCTGCGCAACTACGCCTGGGTGGCGCGGCGGTTCGACCTCGGCCGGCGCCGCTCCGCACTGACCTTCCAGCATCACGCGGAGGTCGCCTCGCTGCCGATCGAGGAGCAGGAACGGTTGCTGGATCAGGCGGAACGGGAGATGTGGTCGACGAAACAACTCCGGTCCGCGGTTCGCGAGGAACGGGTCGGCGAGGCCGAGGAGGAGGAGACGGCGGCGCTGGTGCCGATCAGCTCCCGGATCGCGGTGCCCAGCCATCGGGTCGGCGTGTGGCGCCGGGCCGCCGACTGCCTCGGCGTCGCGTTTGACCAGTGGGTACTGACGATCCTGGACCGGGCGGCCATCGAGGCGCTGGACAGCGAGTTCGTCGAGGGCGCCGAGGTTCTGGTCTGAACCCCGAACAGCGGTCGCCGTCAGTCCCGTCGACATGAAACTCTCCGAATCGCGACGCAAAGGGAATCCTATGGTGCTGCCACAACCAGATGACGACGCCTTGACATCCGGCAGAACGGCTCGGCCGCGGACCATCTTGATGTGTGAGCCGACGTACTTCGACGTCAACTACTCCATCAACCCGTGGATGGATCCGAGCCGGCCCACGTCCCAGGCCAGTGGCCTGGATCAGTGGAAGTACCTGCACGACCTGTTCGTCGAACTGGGCCACGAGGTCGAGCTGGTCGGGGCCCGGCCCGGCCTGCCCGACATGGTGTTCGCCGCGAACGGGGCCACCGTCATCGACGGAAAGGCGCTCGTGGCACGGTTTCGGCACGCGCAGCGGCATGACGAGTCCGAGGCGTACCTGGAATGGTTCGCCCAGCACGGCTGGACCGACGTCCGGATGTCCAGGCACGTCAACGAAGGTGAGGGCGACATCCTGTTCGCCGGCGACGTGATTCTTGCCGGCACGGGGTTCCGGACCACACGCGCGGCGCACGATGAGGTCGCGGAGTTCTTCGGCCGCCCGGTGATCAGTCTGACACTGGTCGATCCGCGCTTCTACCACCTGGACACGGCGCTGGCCGTGCTCGATCACAACGAGGTGATGTACCACCCGCCGGCATTCGACGAGCAGAGCCGGGAACTGCTCGCCGCCCACTTCCCGGACGCGGTCCTTGCCGCCCGGGCGGACGCGGAAGTCTTCGGCCTCAACGCGTTCTCCGACGGCCGGCACGTCGTCCTGCCGCAGGCGGCGGTGGGGCTGGCCGGGCAGCTCGCCGAGCGCGGGTTCGAGCCGATCGGCGTCGACCTGGCCGAGCTGCTCAAGGCCGGTGGCAGCGTGAAGTGCTGCACGCTGGAACTTCGCCGGTGACACCGAGCCGGGTGCGCGCTGGGGTGGCGGACCCGCGCACCCGGCACCGGCTGCCGTTCGGCATCGACGACGACTTCTGACGGGAGCCCCGATCGTGACCCATCCCGCCCAGCCGTGGCCCCCGGTGCTGGTGCCGGCCGACCGTCCGCGCCGGCCGGGATCGGTCCGGCGCACGGCGGTGCTGCGGGCCGAGCTTCGGCTGCCCCGGTTGGCCTTGGGTGCGCACGCGGACATCGTGTCCGCCGGCTTCGCCGCCGTGCTCTACCGCTATACCGGCCAGGACCGGATCAGCCTGCGCCAGGACGGTGCGCAGGTCCGGGTGCGGGTGGGCGGCGAGTCGACGCTGCGGGAGCTGACCGCCGCCGTCGCCATCGGCCGGGTTCGGAGTTCCGGGCCGGCCGAACTCGAGCTGCGGGTGCTGGACGGGGCGGTCGAACTGCACTACGACGCCGCGCTGTTCAACCGGGACACGGTCGAGCGGTTGGTCGACCACTACCGGACGCTGCTGTGGGACGGCGTCACGCACCCGGACCGCCCGGTGTCCCGGCTGCGGCTGATGACCGACCCCGAGCTGCGCCGGGTCCTGCTCGACTGGAACCGGACCGAGGCCGACCTGCCGCACGATGCCTGTCTGCACGAGGCTTTCCAGTACTGGGTGGGGCGTTCGCCCAACGCCGTCGCGGTCGTGCACGGCCGGCAGCGCTGGACCTACCGGCAGCTCAACGCCTCGGCCAACCGGCTGGCCCACCACCTGCGCGCGCTCGGGGTCGGCCCGGACGTGCGGGTCGGCCTGTGCCTGGACCGCTCGCCCGGTCTGCTGGTGGCGGTGCTCGCGATCCTGAAGGCCGGCGGCGCGTACGTGCCGATCGACCCGGACTACCCGGCCGCGCGGATCGCCGCGATGGTCGAGGGGACAGCGTGTTCGGTGACGATCAGCCGGTCGGCGGTGTCCGGCAACCTGCCGGACACCGGTGCCGGCAAGCTGATCCTGCTCGACCGGGACGCGCGGCCGCTGTCCGGCTGGCCCGAGCACGACCCGGATGCCGTTGCCGGGCCGGACAACCTGTGTTACGTCATCCACACCTCGGGCTCCACCGGTGCGCCCAAGCCGATCGCGCTGTGCCACCGCGGCGTGGTGAACAACCTGGCGGACCTCAATACCCGGTTCCGGGTCGGGCCGGGCGACTCGGTGCTGGCGCTGTCCTCGCCGAGCTTCGACATGTCCGTGTACGAACTGCTCGGCATCACCGGCGCAGGCGGCACCGTGGTGCTCCCGGAGCCGGGCCGCACCAGGGATCCCCGGCACTGGGCGGAACTGCTCGCCGGCCACCGGGTCACGATCTGGAACTCGGCCCCGGCCCTGCTCGGGCTGCTGGTCGAGGCGCTGGAGCAGGCCGGCGGTCCGGCGTTGCCGTACCTGCGGCTGGCGATGCTCGGCGGCGACTGGGTGCCGGTGCCGCTGGCCGACCGGGTCCGCGCGATCGCACCCGGGGTGCGATTCATCGTGCTGGGCGGCGCCACCGAGGCGTCCATCCACTCGACGATCTACGAGGTGACGGCGACCGATTCGGGTTGGCCGAGCATCCCCTACGGCCGCCCGATGGCCAACCAGCGCACCTACATCCTCGACGACACCGGGACACCGGTGCCGCCGGGCGTGGCGGGGGAGCTGTACCTGGCCGGCATCGGTCTCGCCCGTGGTTACCTCGACCAGCCCGAGCGCACCGCCGAGCGGTTCAGCACCTGGTCCTACGGCGAGGTCCGTGGCGAACGCCTGTACCGCACCGGTGATCTGGCCCGGTTCGGTCCGGACGGACTGATCGAGTTGTTGGGGCGCAAAGACTTCCAGGTCAAGATCAACGGCCTGCGGGTGGAGCTCGGTGAGATCGAAGCGGTGCTGCGCGCGCATCCGGGCGTGCGGCAGGTCGCGGTGGCCGCCCGCGACGGCCGGCTGGTCGGCTACGTGGTGCCGGCGGGCGGGCTGTCCGAGGACGACCTGCGCGAACTGGCGGCGAGCCGGCTGCCCGCGTACATGGTTCCCGGCGCGTTCCTGATGCTGGACCGGTTGCCGTTGTCGCCCAACGGAAAGCTGGACCGGGCCGCGCTGCCCGAGCCGGACCGGGCGGTCGCCGGGTACCGGGCTGGACGGTCCACGCGCGAGCGGGCCCTTGCCGAGGTCTACGCCGAGGTGCTCGGCCTGGACCGGGTCGGCGTCGACGACGACTACCTCGCGCTCGGCGGGGACAGCATCCGCGCCATCCAGATCGTGACCAAGGCCCGCGGCCGGGGCATCGAGATCACCCCGCAGCAGGTTCTCGGCCTCCGGTCGGTGGCCGCGCTGGCCGGTGTGGCCCGGGTCGCCACGGAGTCCACCGTGGACGATTCGGCGCCGCTGGTCACCGTGCGCCCGGCCGATCTCGCGGCCTGGCGCCTGCGCTACCGGCGGGTCGCCGACGTGTGGCCGCTGACCCCGATGCAGGCCGGGATGCTCTACGAGTCGATGCGCACCGACACCGGTCCCGACGCGTATCAGCTGCAGACGGTCTACCACCTGTCCGGGCCGGTGGATCCGGTCCGGCTGCGGGCCGCCGGCCAGGCCGTGCTGGACCGGTACGCCAACCTGCGGGCCGCCTTCGTCACCGATGCCGCCGACGAGTTGGTGGCCGTGCCGGTGGACGGGGTCGCGTTGCCCTGGCGGGAGATCGACCTGTCCGGCGCGCCGGACGACGCGGTGCGCCGGTTCCTCGCCGAGGACCGGGCCCGGCGGTTCGACCCGAACACCCCGCCGCTGCTCCGCATGACCCTGCTCCGCCGTGGCCCCGAACGCGCCGCCCTGGTCGTCACCGCCCACCACGCGCTGATCGACGGCTGGTCCGAGCAGGTGCTGGCGCGCGACCTCGTCCGGCTCTACGCCGCCGACGAACCGGAGCCGGTGCCCGGCTTCCGCGACTTCCTGGCCTGGCTGTGCCGGCGCGACCCGGACAAGAGCGCCCGGGCCTGGGCCGACGAACTTGCCGGTGTGTCCGGCCCGACCATGCTGGTCCCCGGCGCCTCCCGGGCGCGAACCGCCGACGTGGCCGAGGTTCGGGTCGACCTGTCGCCCGCCGAGTCCCGGCTGCTGACCGGTGGCGCCGCCGCACTCGGCGTCACCCCGAGCACCCTGGTGCAGGGCGCGTGGGCGATCCTGCTCGCCGCGCTGACCGGGCGGACCGACGTGGTGTTCGGCGCCACGGTGGCCGGCCGCCCCGCCGAGCTCACCGGCGTGGAGTCGATGGTCGGCCTGTTCATCAACACCGTCCCGGTGCGGGCCCGGACCGACCCCGGCGACACCATCGCCGATCTACTGACCGGTCTGCAGATCCGGCAAACCGCGCTGCTGGACCACCAGCACCTCGGGTTGACCGAGATCCACCGGATCGCCGGTGTCGACGCCCTGTTCGACACCCTGGTGGTGTTCCAGTCCTACCCGCCGGGCGCCGGTGCCGCGGCCGGCATCGAGATCACCGCCATCGACTCGGTCGGCACCGGCAGCTACCCGCTGACCTTGATCGTCACTCCCGGCCGGCTGATCCTGCAACACGACCGCGACCTCGTCCCCGAGCCCGCGGTCCGGCGGCTCGGCACCCGGTTCCGCGCGGTCCTCGGGCAACTCGCCGGCCCCGACCGCGCCCTCGGCACGCTGGACGTCCTGCCGCCCGACGATCCGCTGCGCACCGTGCTCGGCCCGGCGCCGGTTCCGGCCGCTCCCGCGCACGCCCCGGCCTACCGCCCCGGCCGCACCCCGGTGGAGTCGGCGCTGTGCGAGCTGATCGCCGATGTCCTCGGCGCCGACCGGGTCGGCATCGACGACCACCTGTTCGTGCTGGGCTGCAACTCGCTCAAGGCCACCCGGATCATCAGCCGGATCCGCCGGACCCTCGCCATCGAGGTCTCCATCCGGACCCTGTTCCGGTACCCGACCGTCGCCACCCTGGCGCCCCGGTTGGGCCCCGCCACGACCGGCAGCCGCCCCGGCCTACGCAGGATGACATAGGCAGGGCGGCTGGGCCGGTCAGGCCGCGCGGCGGCGGAGCAGGGAGTCGGCGATCTCCCCGCCGCGGATGGCGATGTTGGACAGCAGGGACGCCGACAGGCCGTGGGTGTGCTCGGTACCGCCCTGCAGGTAGATCCCGCACGGCAGCCCCGAGGTGACGACGCGGTAGTCGCGCTCCACGCGCAGACGGCCGGACGAATCGCGCAGGCAGTACTGGTCCAGGTCGCCGAGCAGGGCGGTGGGTTCCATGGCGTCGTAGCCGGTGGCGAACACCACCACGTCGACGGACAGTTCCTGCGGATCGTTGTCGATCAGCGACTGCACCTTGACCCGGGTCTCGGTGCCGGCCCGCTTGACCGCGGCGACCCGGGTCAGGTTCAGGAAGTTCAGCCGCTGGGAGTTGCGGACGCGCTCGCCGTAGGTGCGCCGGAACAGGTCCCGGATCACGTCGTCGTCGACGACCGAGTAGTTGGTGTTCTTGTGGTAGCGCCAGAAGGCTTCCCGGGTCTGGTCGGTGCCGTTGTAGTACTCGTCGACCGCGCCGGGATCGAACACCTGGTTGGCGAACGGGGTGTCGTCGGCGACGGCGTAACCGTAGGACGGCATGATCGCGTAGATCTGCGCGTGCGGCACGTTGTCGTGCAGGAACCGGGTGATCTCGGCCGCGCTCTGGCCGGCGCCGATCACCGCGACGCCCTTGATGTCGTCCGGATTGATCCGGCCGTACCGGTCCAGGAACTCGGAGGTGTGCCAGACCCGGTCGTCGACCTCGATGCCGGCCGGCATCCGCGGCACCAGCCCGGTCGAGATGACCACGTTGCGCGCGTTGACCAACCGCTCGCCGCCCCCGCCGCGGTCGGCCACCTCGACCTGGATGTAGTCGGCCGATCCCGGCGACGTCCCTGGCGGCAGCCGGATCGCCCGGACGTCGGAGTTGTACGAGACCCGGTCGGACAGGCTGGCCGCGGCCCATTCCAGGTACTGGTGGAACTCCTGCCGGGTCGGGAAGAAGTCCTGGTTGTTGACGAACTGCACCAGCCGGCCGGCGTCGTGCAGGTAGGACACGAAGCTGAACCGCGACGACGGGTTGCGGAACGTGGCCAGGTCCTTGAGGAACGAAATCTGCATGGTCGCGTCCGGCAGCAGCATGTTGCGGTGCCAGCCGAACGACGGCTGCCGCTCGAAGAACGCCGAGGAGATCGGACGTCCCCCGACGTTCCCCGGGTGTTCGTCCAGTGCGACGGCAAGCGACAGATTAGACGGGCCGAACCCGATGCCAACCACGTCGTACATCTCGTGTTCAGGCGTACCCATAAGAATCTCCTTGCCGCACAGCCATGACGGGCTCTGCCGCACCTTCGAGGGTCAGTTTCGTAATCCAATGTATGGACTAGTTTTACATTGTTCAACTCAGGCGCCAATGGAGCCTCGGAGGCGGATCTGTAAAGATTGACCGGTGGGCGTCATAGCGGGGGCGTCCTGTCCTGCCGACAGGACGACGCGACGCTTCGCCCGCACCGGCGACAATCGATGGACTGGGCGCGGGCGCGGCTGCCATCGTGAGGTGGTCAGGCTCATGTGGCTGTATGGCAAGGAAAGCTGATGGCCGGTTTCGCTGAGCGGTGGGGTTTCGGCCCGGACAAATTCTGGCTGTACGACGGGTTGCCCGAGGAGTTGGTCGAGTTCGACGAAAGCCTCGGACTCTGGCATGTATATGGATATCCGGAGGCGCTTGAGGTTCTCAACAATCCCGATGCGTTCTCGACCGACTCCGCGCGGCTGTTCAACCTCGATGAACAGACGGCGAAGTACATCGACGGCGACCTGACGCAGATGACCGGTGCACAGCATGCGCACCTGCGCGAGCAGGTCGCCACGGCGTTCGGCGCGACCGCCATGGCCGACCTCGAACCGCGGGTGCATGAGGTGGCCGGCGGACTGCTGGACAACCTGGCCGGACGGGACCGGTTCGACCTGCTCGGCGAGTTCGTCGGCGACCTGTCCGGGATCGTCTTCTGCGAGCTGCTGGGCATCCCGGCCGAGGACCGGGCGCTGTTCGCCCTGATAGACCAGAACATGGACGCCGAAGCGCAGCTGGCCACGGTGGCGACGAGCGAGGGTGCGGACTACTTCGACAACCTCACCGCGCCGTTGCAGCCGTTGCGGGACATGCTCGGCGCGCACATCGACCGGCGGATCCGGCAGCCCCGCAAGGATCTGCTCAGCCTGCTGGTCGGTGTCCGCAAGCTGGACGGCACGCCGCTGTCCCGGGACCAGATCATCAACTTCGTGATCGGGATGCTCGGCGCCGGGCACCTGTCCACCCCGTTGCTGATCGGAAACGCGACGCTGTGCCTGGAGTCGTTCCCTGATCAGGCGGTCCGGGTGCGCACGGACCGCTCGCTGGTGCCGGGCATGCTCGAGGAGACGATGCGGTTCCTGACTCCGGCCGCCGCCACCTACCGGGCCACCACCGTGGCCGCGCAGATCGCCGGCCGGACCATCCCCGCCGACCAACTGGTCCGGGTGTGGTTCGGTGCGGCCAACCGGGATCCGCGCCGGTTCGGCGATCCCGGCAGGTTCGACGTCACGCGCGATCCCAACCCGCATCTCGGGTTCGGCCACGGTGACCATTTCTGCCTTGGCCGGCGGATGATCCGGATCGAGACCCGGATCGTGTTCAACCTGCTCCTGGACCGTTGCCCGGACCTGCGGGTCGACCCGGACGTCGCCCCGGCCTTCTTCGGTTCCCCGGATTTCACCGGTGTGCGTTCGGTCTGGGTGCGCAGGTAACCACCGTTTGGAACCAACAGCTTGGAACCAACAGAAGGACGACCATGACCGACTTTGCCCACCGGTGGGGATTCAGTGCGGACCGGTTCTGGTTACACGGCGCGCCACCGAAGGCGCCGGTCGAGTTCGACGAGGCGCTCGGCCGCTGGAACGTCTACGGCTACCCGGAGATCGTCGAGGTGCTGAACGATCCCGAGGCTTACACGCCCAACTGCACGCGGCTGTTCGACCTCAGTGCGGAGGCCGCGCAGTACGTCGAGGGCGACATGTCGCAGATGACCGGGCCGGAGCACACGCACATCCGCGGCCAGGTCGGCCGGGCGTTCACCCCGAAGGCACTGGACGGTCTCGAGGGGCGGATCCGCGAGCTGGCCAGGGAGCTCGTCGACGACCTTGCCGGCCTGGACCGGTTCGACCTGCTGGGCGACTTCGTCGAGGACGTGTCCGCGATCGCCTTCAGCGAGCTGCTCGGCACCCCGGTGGAGGAGCGCGAGGTGTTGCGGGTGAAGGACCAGGCGATGGACTACGAGGGGGAGATGAGCACCCTCGACTCCGGCGAGGACTACTTCGACGGCCTGACCGCACCGCTGGCTCCGCTGCGCGAGTTCGTCGGCAAGTACGTCGACGAGCGGGTCCGTGAGCCGCGCGATGATCTGCTCAGCCTGCTGGCCGGGTTCCGCAAGCTGGACGGCACCGCGCTGACCCGGGACCAGATCATCAACTTCGCGATCAGCATCCTCGGCGCCGGCCGCCTGGCCACCCCGATGCTGTCCGGCAACGCGCTGCTCTGCCTGGAGTCGTTCCCGGACCAGGCCGCCCTGGTGCGCGCGGACCGCTCGCTGGTACCCGGCATGCTCGAGGAGAGCATGCGGTTCGTGACCCCGGCCAACGTCTCGTTCCGGGCCACCAACGTCGACGTGCGGCTCGGCGGGCACCGGATTGCCAAGGACCAGTTGGTGATGTTGTGGTTCGGTGCGGCCAACCGGGATCCACGACAGTTCACCGACCCCGACGAGTTCGACGTCCTGCGCAACCCCAACCCCCATCTGGGGTTCGGCCGGGGCGCCTACTACTGCGTCGGCGCGCAGTTGGTGCGGATCGAAACTCGAATCATGTTCAACCTGCTCATGGACTACTTCCCCGACCTGCGGGTCGATCCGGACCGTTCGCCGGTTTTCTTCCGATCGCCCGAGTTCACCGGAGTGCGGTCGATGTCGGTGCGCCCGGCCGGGCCGAACGCGGCCGGCCGATCGTACGTCCGGCCCGCCGCCTGATGGGGCGGACTTACGGCGATCGGCAGCAGTCGAGCCGCCCGAACGGCCGGCAGCACGCATTCCCAATACCGCATCGGGTCTGTGCAATTTTTGCGGTTCACGTATAATCACGGAACTTAACGCCTGAATGAATCCGGTGCTGGTGTACGCTACTCACCAAGCATCGGACCTGTTCAGGTGGACTGGGATATGGCCCAGGGGGTTGTGGTCCGCCGAATGTAGGCGTGAGCATCGCGTCCGTCCGGGGGTGGTCGTCGGTGTTGAGGATTCTCGGGCCTCTCGAGCTCACTGCGGAGCGCCGGTTGTTGAAGATCGGTGGGCCGCGCGAGCAGGTCGTGTTGGCCATCCTCGCGCTGCGCGTTCACCGGGTGGCCTCGATGGACCAGCTCATCGACGTGGTCTGGGCCGACGATCCGCCACCGACCGCGCGTGGCCAGATCCAGACGTCCATCTCGGCCCTGCGCAAGCTGCTCGGGGATGCCGGCCGGCCGGACGCGATCAAGACCCGGTCCTCCGGCTACCTGCTCGACATTCCCGACGACGACCTGGACAGCACCCGGTTCAGCAGCCTGATCGCGGCCGCGCACCAGCAGGCTGCGGAGGGCCAGCTGGCGGCCGCGGCCGAGACCATGCGCAGCGCGCTGAACCTGTGGCGAGGACCGGCCTGCGACGGCATCCAGAGCGACATCGTGCGCAACGCCGCGTCCGTGCTCGAGGAGTCCCGGCTCACCGCGACCGAGGAACTGGTGCGGCTGGAGCTCGAGCTCGGCCGGCACGTCGACATCACCGGCGAACTGCAGGCGCTGATCGCCGAGCATCCCTGGCGCGAGCGGCTGTACGGGTTCCTGATGCTGGCCATGTACCGCTCCGGGCGGCAGGCCGAGGCGCTCGAGGTGTACCGGCGGGCCCGCACCGTGCTGACCAACGAGGTGGGCATCGAGCCCGGCCAGGAACTGCGCGATCTGGAGCGCGCCGTGCTCAGCGGCGACCCGTCGCTGGACCTGCCGGAGGCCGGCGAGGAGCCCGCAACCGAGCAGCCCTCGGTGATCCCGCGCCAGCTGCCGAGCAGCATCGCCGACTTCGTCGGCCGCGAGGATCTGCTCGACGAGATCAGGCAGATCCTGGCCTCGGGGGAGTCGACCGCCCCGTACGCGGTGCCGGTGGTGGCCATCTCCGGCCGGGGCGGCGTCGGCAAGTCGACCCTGGCGCTGCGGGTGGCGCACGAGCTCGGCGATGCGTTCCCGGACGGGCACATTTACGTCGACCTGCAGGGAGTTCGCGACGACGAGAGCCCGCTCGCGCTGCTGGCGCGGTTCCTGCGCGCGCTCGGCGTCCGCGGCTCGCTGATGCCGGACGGCCTGGTCGAGCGGGTGGAGATGTATCGCAGCCGGCTGGCCAGCAAGCGGTTGCTGCTGGTGCTCGACGACGTGACCAGCGAGCAGCAGGTGATCCCGTTGCTGCCGGGCAGCCCGAGCTGTGCGGTGCTGGTGACCAGCCGGGCCCGGCTGGTCGGCCTGCCCGGCGCGAGCTTCATCGGCATCGACACGTTCGACGAGGCGACCGCCGCCGAGTTCCTGGCCCGGATCGTCGGCCGGGACCGGGTGGAGGCCGAGCCGATGGCCACCACGGAGGTGATCACCTACTGCGGCCGGCTGCCGCTGGCGCTGCGGATCGCCGGCGCCCGCCTGGTTTCCCGGCCGCACTGGCGGATCGGCGACCTGGCCCGGCGGCTGAAGAACGAGGTCCGCCGGCTCGACGAGCTCAGCCATCAGGGCCTGGCCATCCGGTCCAGCATCGGGCTGACCTACCGCAGCCTGCCGGAGCAGGCCAAGCGGCTGTTCCGGCTGTTCGCGATGATCAAGGTGCCGGACGCGCCCGGCTGGCTCGCGGCGGCTCTGCTCGACATCGAGCTGACCGAGGCCGAGGACCTGCTGGAACGGTTGGTGGAAGCCCAGATGCTGGACGCGGTCCGCGATCCGGTCGGGCAGATCCGCTACCGGTTCCACGACCTGATCCGGGTCTACGCGCAGGAACGCCTTGCCGAGTCGGAGAAGGAGGATGAGCGGCGAGCGGCGTTGGAACGGGTGCTCAGCGGCTGGCTCGCGCTGGTCGAGAACGCGCACCGCAAGGAGTACGGCGGGGACTACACGATCCTGCACGGCACCGCGCCGCGGCTGCGGCTGGCCGAGTGGGCCTATGACGACCCGATCGGCCACCCGATGGACTGGCTGGAGAACGAGCGGATCTGCCTGGTGTCGGCGATCCAGCAGGCGGCCGCGGCCGGCTTGGACGAGACCTGCTGGGATCTGGCGCTCACGGCCGTGAGCCTGTTCGAGGTCCGCGGCTACCTCGACGACTGGCGCAAGACCGCCGAGCTGGCCCTCGCCACGGCCCGGCGGGCCGGCAACCGCACCGGAACCGCGGCGATGCTGTACTCCCGAGGGTCGTTGCATTACAACCAGAAGCAGCTCGACGACGCCGCCGTGATGTTCGCCCAGGCACTGGAGATGTTCGAGGCGGACGGGAACCTGCACGGCCAGGCACTGGTGCTGCGCAACGCCGCCAACGTGGACCGGCTGCGCGGCAACTTCGACGCGATGCTCGCCAGGTACACCGACGCGCTGGCCATGATGCGCACCGTCGGCGACCTCATCGGCCAGGCCAGCATCCTCACCGCCCTGGCCCGGTACGAGATCGACGAGGGCGACTTCCCCGAGGCGCAGGAACTGCTGCGGGAGGCGCTGGAACTGTGCCGGACCGCGAACTACCGCCGCGGTGAGGCGCATGTGGTGTGCCGCCTTGCCGAGCTGTACCGCCGGACCGGCCAGCTGGCGCTGTCCCGCAAGTCGCTGACCGACGTGCTGCGCACGGTTCGGGAGACCGGCGACCGGGTGGGCGAGGCGTACGTGCTCTACGGGCTCGGCATGGTCCGGCGGGACGAGGGCCGGCTGGACGCCGCCGAGGCGACCCTGGCGCTCGCCCTGGACCTCGCGGAACGGACCGGCGAACAGCAGGTCGAGGGCCAGTCGCGGTACTCGCTCGGCGAAATCGCGATCGTCCGGGTGGACAACACCACCGCGGCCCGGCATCTGGAGAAGGCGCGGGAACTGTTCAGCCGGCTGGGTGCCGCGATCTGGATGGCCAGAACCTACATTCTGCAACTCGAGCTGCACGATGCGGCGGGCGAGGCCCAGCAGGCGCAGAATGTACTGGAACAGGCACAGAACGTGCTGTCCGGAATCGATTCGAAGCAGTCGACACAACTGCTGCTTCAACTCGAGGAAATGAAATCCGCGCTGCTCACCGAGGACATCTCGGGGCAGCGCGGATAACGGAGGCGAATGTCAGGGCCGGTCCCACGGCCAGTCGTCGCTGTTCGGGCTGGGGCCGTCCCACGGCCAGTCGTCGCCATTGGGCGCCGGCCCATCCCACGGCCAGTCGTCGCCATTTGCCTGGGGAGCGTCCCACGGCCAGTCGTCGCTATTCGGCTGGGGACCGTCCCACGGCCAGTCGTCCTCGACGGCGCCGGCGGGAGCGGATAACGCCGGTGCACTGCTCATCGAATCCGCGGAATCCGCCGATGCGGTTGCGGGCAGGGACAGCAGGAACAGGGTCGCGCCGGCGGCGGTCAGGATGGCGCCCTTGATGCTCATGGTGTTCTCCCAGATTTGTTTGGATTTCGAGCCGTTCTCGATCTGGGCTGAAGCACACAGTCCGGCGATCCTGATCTACGCTTCACTCGCTCACGGCTACTCCTGAGAGCTGAGGATCGGTTGAGGAGCGGTTGAGGAGCGGGCCGTTGACGATGAGGTGCAGACGATCTGGTCTGGGATAACTAGCGAGCGGTGAGTCATGAAGAACGTTCCGATGCGCCTACGGCACAGCGACATGCTGCGTGCCCTGGAGACCATCGATCTGCTCGATGTGGTGGCGCACGAGTTGACCCGGCGGGCAAATGGAGCCGCCGGCCGACCCCGTGGGTACCGGCTCGTTCCGCACACCGAAGGTGCGGCGGCCGGCGAGCTGACCGCGGTGGAGGACGTGGAAACCGGGCAGGTCTGCCTGATGCCGGCGCCGAGCCTGCAGATGATCTGTCTGGCCGGACTGACCGGGCTCGCCTCCCGGACATTCCTCGAGCCACGCGTGGTGACCGCCGCGGTGTTCGGCTCGGCAGTCGCTGCCCAGCTGCACCTCAGCGTGATCGCCCGGTACGTGCCGAACGTCAGTCACGCGGCGGTGCATCCGGCCGTCGTCGAGTCCGGGCCGGACGCCGGCTGGGGACTGCGTGACGAGCTGGAGCTGGCCGGCATCGTGGTGTCCGATGCCGACGATGCCCGCCGGGCCGCGTTGGGCGCCAATCTGGTTGTGGTCGCCGAGCTCGGCTGGGAACGGCTGGACATGCCCGTGCTGCATCCGGGTGTGTTGCTGGTCAACGCCACCCGGCGGGACCTGCCGGACGAGCTGCTGGCCCAGGTCGACCACGTCTACGTCGACGACCTCGAACTGATGGAGCACAACCAGCACCGGAAGTTCGTGCGCCAGCACATGTCCGGATCGAACGGGCCGGATACGGCGCGGCAACACGAGGGCTGGCACCGCCGCGAACCGCGGTGGCGCTATCAGCGGCGGATCGACGGTGAGCTCGGAAACGTGCTCGGCGACGAATACCGCCCGGACATCGACGACATCATCCTGGTCGAACTCTTCGGCGGCGGCGGGCTGGATGTCCGGCTCGCCGGGCACATCCATCAGGCTGCGATCAAGCTGGGTCTCGGCCAGCACGGTAACGACGAAAGGGAGTGAGTCTCGTGCGATTCGACATCAAGTTGCTTGGTAGTTTCGAAGCCACCCTCGACGGTGTGTCCATCGTTCCTACCGCGGCCAAACCGCGTCAGGTTCTGGCGATGCTGGCGCTGAACGCCGGCCATGTCGTATCGGCCTCGGCGTTGATGACCGAGCTGTGGGGGCAGTTGCACCCGCGGGCGGCAACGACGACGCTGCACACCTACATCGGCAAGCTGCGCCGGGGAATCGAGCTGGCGATCGACGGAAAGTCGGCCTACGAAGCCAAGAAGATCCTGGTGACCGAGCAGCTCGGCTACTGCATGAACGTTCCGATCGAGGCCATCGACATCGGCAGGTACGAGCGGTTGGCCCGCGCCGGCCGGATGGCGGCCGACGCAGGCGACTACGAGACCGCGGCCCGCAACCTGGAGATCGCGCTGCAGTTGTGGCGCGGGCCGGTGATGACCGACGTCGCGGTCGGTGCGCACCTGTCGATCGAGGGCGTGCGCCTTGAGGAGAACCGGCGCAGCGACCTGGATCTGCGGATCGAGGCGGACCTGCGGTTGGGCCGGCACCGCAAGGTGCTCGCCGAGCTCGCCTGGCTGTGCACCCGGTTCCCGATGTCGGAGAACTTCTGCGCCAAGTACATGCTGGCGCTGTACCGGTCGGGCGAGCAGTGGCGGGCCCTCGAGGCGTTCACCCGGATGCGGTCGATCCTGGCCGACGAGCTCGGTGTGGACCCGTCGACCAACCTGCAGGAGCTGTATCTGGCCATTCTTCGGCGGGACGCGGCGGTCGAGGACTTCCGGTTCTTCACCGGAAACTGGGCGCTCACCGGGGCGAAGGCCGGCTGATGTTGCTACAGGCAGGCCGGGAACTGCGTGAGGGTGACCGCGGGCTTCGGCTCGGGCAGTCGGCTCATCAGATCGGCGGTGTCCCGGTGCAGTGTGGAGTCGCGCTCCGCGAAGTCGGTGCGGACCCGCTCTTGCACCTGGGGCGGCTGCTCCTGGCTCAGCTTGAACATTCCGTCCGCCTTGGTGATGGTGAACTGGAACGCACCGACGCCGGGCAGAATGCGCAGGAAGTGTTCGATGGAACCGGCCATGTCCCAGCCCGCGCCGAACTCGGCTTCGAAGGCGCGCACGGTGGCCATGACGACGGCGAGCGTGCGCACCCGGGAATCGATCTTCGTCAGCGTGCCGTGCACGTGCACCGAGGTGAAGTTCCAGGTCGGGGCGGCCGGGGTGGTCTGGTATACGGTGGGGGACACATAGGCGTGCGGGCCGGTGAACACGAGCAACGCGGATGCGCCATTCTCGAGTTTCTGCCAGTGCGGGTTGGCCCGGTTCATGTGTCCGAGCAGGGTGACGCCGCTGAGGTCGTCCGGCCAGTTTCCGGTCATCCGGGACTCCGGAATCACCGGTAGGTGGGTCGCGAACGGAACGTCGCCCGTCGGGCCGTCCGTCACCAGCAGAGCCAGTGGGTTCTGCCGAACGATGTCCACCATCCATGAGCCGTCCGGCTCGCGATACTGGCCGGGAACGAACATACGCGCCATCCTTCGGAATTTGTTTGATAGCCCCGATTTCGATGATCAGGGACGGATTCGGCGCGAGCAAGGGAAACGCGGCACTGGGTGTCTGGTCGGCAGGACGGGTTCGAAGGTTCGCTTGCACAATGTTCAAGTTGTGTTCGTGCAGGTGGCGGAGTTGGCCGGGCACTTGCCCGGCTCGCCCCGCTGAACCTGCTCGCCTGCGCCGGAGTGATCAGGCTCGAGGAACGCGTAACGTATCGCCCGGGTGGATCACATCGGGATTGGTGATGGTCAGCGGGTTGGCCGCCACCAGCCGGTCGAAATGGTTGCCCGAGCCGTAGTAGCGGACCGAGAGGTCCCACAGCGTTTCGCCCGGCGCCACAACGTGTTCCAGGTAGTTGCGGTAGCCGGGAACGATCATCCGGCCGAGCAGCACCGGAACCGTCACCGTGTCGCGCTCGGCGCCGTCCGCGGGCGAGACGTGGAACACCGCGACGGTGAGCCGCTCGCTGGTGAACGCCGCGCCCGCCACGTTGGCCACCAGTTGGAACTGGTCGTGGCCGCCGGCGCCGTCACCGGCCATGAAGCTTCCGGTCACCGTGGTGTGGCCGTCCGAGATCCGGTAGTTGAAGGCGGCTTCGAACGCCCCACCGGCCAGGCCGCTGACGCGAACGTTGTCGCCAACCAGGTCCTGCGGTCGCGGTTGCTGAACGTCGATCGACATGCGGGCCATTATGCCGCTATGTTGGCATCTCACGTGATCATGACACTTCTGGTCAAGGAGGTACGGATGAGGCGGCTTCTCGGCAGCGTGGCCGTTTCGGTGCTGGTGGGCGCAACCTGCATGGCGCTTTCCGGATCGGCCGCCGCGGCACCGAACTTCCAACTGCCGTTCACCTGCGGGCAGCAATGGCGCCTGGACACCTGGGGTCACAGCCCCGCGCTGGACATGGTGCGTGAGCCCAACCAGGTCGGTACCGAGGGCGCGGCACTGCTGGCTCCGGCCGCCGGCACCGTGAACCAGTCCTTCTTCCACAGCAACGCCGGCAACGTCATCCAGATCAACCACGGCAGCCGGCACTTCACCACCTACCTGCACCTGCAGTCCCGGGCCGTCTCGGTGGGTGCCCGGGTCGCCCAGGGCCAACTGATCGGCCGGGTCGGCCGGACCGGCCCCACCTCGAACAACCATCCGCACCTGCACTACGAGCAGGGCTTTGACAGCAACGGCAACGGCAGCGTCACCTGGGGCGCCGCCGGCACCGAACGGGTCGCCGCGGTGTTCAACGGAACCACCTACACCGGCTCGAGCCGCACCTGGCGCAACGTGGCCAGCCGCAACTGTGGGGCGGCGGCCGCGGACCTCGAGCGGGTGTCCGACTTCAGTGGTGACGGCGCGGCCGACGTTCTCGGCGTGACCGCGGACGGGAACCTGTTGTATTACCCGAACAACAATTTCGCGTTGTCGTCGGCGCGGCAGATCGGACAGGGCTGGGGTGAGTTCCGGCATGTGATGGCCGCGGACTTCAGTGGCGACGGCGCCGCCGACGTCCTCGGCGTGACCGCGGACGGAAACCTCATGTATTACCCGAACAACAACTTCGCGTTGTCGGCCGCGGTGCAGATCGGGCACGGCTGGAGCGAGTTCCAGCACGTCTTCGCCTCCGACTTCAGCGGCGACGGCGCCGCGGACGTCCTCGGCGTGACGGCGGACGGAAACCTGCTGTATTACCCGAACAACAACCATGCCCTGTCCCCCGCACGGGAGATCGGACATGGTTGGAGTTCGTTCCCGCAGGTGATGTAGCGGTCAGCCCATGCTCTTCGCGCCGTCGAGGGATTCCCTGATGATGTCGGCGTGGCCTGCGTGCTGGGCGGTCTCGGCGATGATGTGCATGAGCACCCGCCTGGCCGTCCAGCGCGCGTTGGGCTCGAACCAGGGCGCCTCGGGCAGCGGCTGGGTGGCGTCCAGATCGGGCAGGCCGGCGACCAGCTCGTCGGTGCGCCGGGCCGCCGCCTCGTAGTCGGCCAGCACCCCGGCCAGGGTCTCGTGCGGGAGCAGGACGAACTGGTTTCCCCACTCGGCCCAGTCGTCCTCGGTCATGGTGGCCGGGTCGCCGCCCATTCCGGCGGGCCCGTCCAGGATGAAGTCCACCCAGTTCCGCTCGACCGCGGTCACGTGCTTGATCAGACCGCCGAGGCACAGCTCGCTTGCGGTGCTGCGCCGCCGGGCCTGCTCGTCGGTCAGGTCGCGGGTGGTGAAGCGCAGGAAGTGGCGGTGCTTGGCCAGCATGGCCAGCAGGTCGGCGCGCTCGCCGGTGACGGTGGCGGTCGGTGCGGGGGCCTGGGTGGCGCTCATCCTCGGTGCCTCTTTCCTTGTCGTTCCGGTCTGAACCCAGGCTATGCGGTATAGCGGCCACTTTTTGACCGCAATGTCCGGCACGATTGACGGCATGGCGAACACCAGCTCCCGAACCCTGCGGCTGCTGTCCCTGTTGCAGACCCACCGGTACTGGTCGGGCACCGAACTGGCCGACCGGCTCGGCGTGTCGGCGCGCACCCTGCGCCGGGACGTCGACCGGCTGCGCGAGCTGGGTTACCCGGTCCAGGCTCAGCGCGGGGTGGACGGCGGCTACCAGCTCGCCGCGGGCGCCGCCCTGCCGCCGCTCGTGGTCGACGACGAGGAGGCGGTCGCCCTGGCCATCGGGCTGCAATCGGCCGCGCAGGGTGCGGTGGAGGGCGTCGCCGAGGCGGGCGTGCGGGCGCTGGCCAAGGTGGTGCAGGTGATGCCGGCCCGGTTGCGCCGCAGGCTCGAGGCACTGCGCGCGATGACCGTGTCCGCGAGCTGGACCGGCCCGGCGCGGCCCGGCGTCGACCCCGGGGTGCTCACCGCGGTCGCGCTGACCTGCCGGGACAGCGAGCGGCTGCGGTTCTCCTACACCGCCGCAGGCGGCGCCCGGACCGACCGGCACGTCGAACCGCACCGGCTGGTCAGCCTCGGCCGGCGCTGGTACCTGGTCGCCTACGACCTCACCCGGCACGACTGGCGCAGCTTCCGGGTCGACCGGCTCGAGGCTCCGCAGGCCACCGGTGCCCGGTTCCGGCCCCGCCCGCTGCCCGCTGCCGACGCCGCCGAGTTCGTCCGCGCGGGGCTGGACCAACAGCCCCGCAACTACCGGGTGGAGGCGCTGGTCGACGCGCCGGCGCCGAGCGTGCGGGACAAGATCGGCCAGTGGTGCACCGTCGAGGAGGTGGATGCCGGTCGCTGCCGGCTGCACATGACGCCGGACTCGCTGGACTGGGCGATCCTGGCGCTCGGCGTGCTCGGCGCCGACTTCCGCGTCCTGCACCCGCCCGAGTTGACCGACCAGATCCACTCCTGGGGCGCCCGGTTCACCCGTTGCTCGGCGTAGCCGTGATCACCAGTCCACAGCCACCTTCGTGTTGTCCACAGCCCCGAACTGGGAAAAGTGCCGGTTATCCACGGCTCAATCCACAGGCTGGGCTACAGCTGGCGGCGTTGCCACTGCTGGTTGGTGCCGGTGCCGCAGGTCCACTGGGTGGCCGGGGCGCCGTCGGTGGTGGCGGCGCCGCGGATGTCTAGGCACTTGTTGCTGTGCCGGGCGATGAGCTGGACGTACCCGGTGCCGAGGTCCTGGACGCGCCACTGCTGGTTCGTGCCGGTATGGCAGGCCCACTGGACCACCCGGGCGCCATCGGCGGTGGACGAGTTGAGCACGTCGAGGCACTTGTCGCTGTTGACGCTGACCACGGTCACGAAGCCGTTGCCGGCGTCGCGGAGCTGCCACTGCTGGTTGGCCTGGCCGTTCGCGGTCCACTGCACGATGTCGGCGTCGTCGGTGGTGGCGGCGTTGAAGACGTCGAGCAGCTTGCCGCTGTGCCGCGCGGTGAGGGTGTAGCGGGCGGGCACCGGAACGGTGCTCTGCGGGGCCAGCCGGTAGAGGGCGGCGCCGTGGGCCGGGATGGTGCGGGTGAGGGTTCCCGTGACGGTGCCCAGGTTGGCGCCGGTCCACAGGTCGGTGACCGTGGCGGAGCCGATGCCGAGGCCGGCGAGGTTGACCGAGACCGGTCCGGCCGCGGCATCGCGGTTGAACACGGCCAGGTACCGGTGGTTCGTGCCGGGCACGTCGGCCGTCCACACGGGACGGTTGCCGCCGGTCAGCTGGCGGTTGTTGGTGCTGTTCTGGTCGACCGCGAGCACCGCGGCGTTGGTCATCATGGCCAGGTCGGCCGGGCGGTTCTCGACCAGGTTTCCGCCCCACATCAGCGGTGAGCGGGTGATCGACCACAGGGTCATCAGCGTGCGCTGCTCGTCGGCGGTCAGGTTGGAGTAGCGCGGCGAACCGACCGGTCCGAACTTGGCCAACCGGCCGATCGGGATCATGTCCGGATCCGGCCAGGCGCCGGTGGACCGGAACGGGGTCCAGTCCCGCAGCACCTCGAACAGCGCGTTGACGCTGGACCAGTTGTCCCACAGGTCGTTGACCGTGCGCCACAGGTGCGCGTTGGCCTGTACGTGCGAGCCGCTGGCCAGCGGGGTGGGGCCGGGGGAGAGGCTGAGCACCATCGGCCGACCACTGCGCTCGATCGCCCGGCGGTAGCCCTCGACCTCGGACTGCCGGTAGGTGGGCGCGGCGATGTCGTCCACCTTGACGTAGTCCACGCCCCAACTCGCCAGCAGCGCGAACGCCGAGTCCAGGTAGGCCTGCGCGCCGGCGTGGCTCATGTTCAGGCCCCACATGAGGTTCAGCCAGGACGCCGTGGTGTTGTTGTTGATCTGGTTGGCGCGGAACGAGGTGCCGAGGATCGGCACGTTGTCGGCGACCGCCTGGCGCGGGATCCCGCGCATCAGGTGCACCCCGAACTTCAGCCCCTGGGCGTGGATGTAGTCGGCCAGCGGCCGGAAACCGTTGCCGCCGGCCGACGACGGGAACCGGGTGGGATCGGGCAGCAGCCGGCCGTTGCCGTCCATGTGCAGCCGCGGCAGCAGGTTCGCGTCCTGGTTCGGGCTTGCGTTGTGCCGGCCCGGGTAGTACCAGGCCCAGTCGATGACGACGTACTGCCAGCCGAACCGGCGCAGGTTGTCGCGCATGTAGTCGGCGCCGGCCCGCACGTCGGCCTCGGTGACGCTCCAGTTGAACGAGTCGTAGGTGTTCCAGCCCATGGGCGGGGTGCTGGCCACCCCGTTGTTCCAGGCGCCGGCCGGCTGCCCGCTCGTGCCGACCAGGCTCGCGAGCAGCAGCAGTACCGCCAGGAACAGCCGCGAGCGCATCACGGTGTGGCCGGCTCGCCGGACGGGCCGGGCAGCCGGGTGCTCAGCGCCACCGGGGTGCCGAAGTTGGGTGTGCCGTTGGCGTTCCAGGTGATCTTCTGGGCCCGGGTGCTGCGGTTGAGTTCGCAGCCGCCCGGCGTGCTCGTGGCGTGGTAGACGATCCAGTCCTCGGTGCCGTCCGGCGACTTGAAGAAACCGTTGTGGCCGGGGCCGAACACCCGGTTGGCGTCGTTGCGCTGGAAGATCGGCTGCGGGGATTTCACCCAGGATGACTGGTTGAGCGGGTCGCCGCCGTTGTAGGTGAGCAGGCCGAGCTTGTAGTCCGGGGTGGAGCAGTGGCTGGCGGAGAACACGATGAACGTTCGGCCGTTGCGCTGGATCACCTCGGGGCCCTCGTTGACCGCGCCGCCGATCCGTTCCCAGTTGAATGTCGGGTTGGACAGGATGCGGCGGGTTCCGCTGGCCGTCCACGGGTTGGACAGCGGGCGGATGAACGCCGGCTGCGAGCCGTTGAAGAACGTGCCGAGCAGGTAGAGCCGGCCATTGAGTTGCAGGATGCTGCCGTCCAGCTCCCAGGTGTTGTTCTGCTGCGGATCGAGCATGGAGGCCTTGAACGTGTACGGGCCCATCGGGTCGAGGCCGGCGCTCTCCGCCACGTGGATGCGTTGGGAGTTCAGGTTGAACGGCTCCCGGCCGGCGGTGTAGTAGAGGTACCAGCGTTGTCCGCTGGGACCGTTGAGCAGGTGGAACTCCGGCGCCCACATGGTTCCCGCGGCGGTGGGCCGGGTGAGCCGGAAGACCACCGTCTCCGGCGCGCTGGCCAGGCCGGCCAGTGTGCGCGCCCTGCGCATCGTGATGGTGTTGTTCCAGGTCGTTGTGGCCAGGTAGTAGTTCCCGTTGAAGTACTGCAGCCACGGGTCCGGCCCGCGCTGGACCAGCGGGTTGGTGAACGGCGCCGCGCCGGCCGCCGGCGCGGAGAGCACCGGGACGAGCGTGATCGTCAGCAGCACCACCAGAAACTTCGCGAACCGGGACAGCCAGGTACGGCGCGACATGGGCAACTCACCCCTCGGCAGCCAGGCGAAACGCACAGCAGGGAACCGGGCGTCACCGAGCGTACCTCCCGTTCGACTTCTCGTATAGCATTCGAAATATCGAACAAGATCAGAGGGTGTCCGGGTATTCGAAGAAGCCCCGGCCGGTCTTGCGGCCCAGCTCGCCCGCGCCGACCTTGGCCACCAGGAGGTCGCAGGGGCGGTAGCCCTCGTCGCCGGTGCGCTCGAGCAGCACGGCCAGTGAGTCCACCACGTTGTCGAGGCCGATCAGGTCCGCGGTGGCCAGCGGGCCGCTGCGGTGCCCGAGGCAGCCGGTGAACGCGGCATCCACCGACTCCGGCGTGGCCAGGCCGTCCTGCACGATCCGGGCCGCCTCGTTGATGGACCGCTGCAGGATCCGGTTGATCACGAACCCCGGGCCGTCGCCGACGTGCACCGGCGTCTGACCGAGCGCGGCGAGCAGTTCCTCCGCCGCGCGGACGGCCGCCGCGCTCGAGCGCCGGCCGTGGATCAGCTCGACCGTGCGGATCAGGTACGGCGGGTTCATGAAATGGATGCCGACCAGATCCTCCGGCCGCGCAACGTGATCGGCCAGCTCGTCGATTGGAATCGCCGACGTGTTGGACACCACCAACGTGCCGGCGGCCAGCACCGCCGTCGCGGTGGCGAGCGCGGTCGCCTTGCTGTCCAACCGTTCGGTGACCGACTCGACCACCGCGGTGGCGTCGGCCACCCGGGCCACGTCGGTGGTGGTCTCCAGCGCGGCGTCCGGCGTGCCGGCCGGGAACGCGCCCATCAGCCGGGCGAGCCGAAGCTGCCGGGCGATGCCGGTCCGGGCCCGGTCCAGTGCCGGCCCGTCGATGTCGACCAGGACGACCGGAACGCCGGATCCGATGGCCAGCGCGGCGATTCCGGTGCCCATCACGCCCGCGCCGAGCACGCCCAGCCGGGGGTCCTGGCCGCCGCTCACCGCCGGCTCGTCTCTGGCTCGACCGGCCGGCCCTGTCTGAGGAAGGCGATTCTGGCCATTACTCCCGTTCCTGTTCGCCAGTCGAGTGGCAACCCGAGACCAGGAAAAGTGAACAATGGCGCACACCGCAAATGTCGGCGAACAATTCCAGGCCCCGGGTTTCCTGTGGCCCCCCTCGGACAAATGCACACAATCCATCCCGGAGCCGCCGCGAACGGTAAGCTACCACGCCCGACGATCACCGGACAACAGATGTTGTTCACACCGCGTGGTCTTCCGGCCGGCCCCTCGGCGACCGGCGCCGGTGACGGGCGGACACGGTGGGTGCCGGACCATCAACGCTTGGTATGGGTCCTTGGGATGGTCGGGACCGGGGTGGGGCACCTAACGTGTTCGTGGGCATACTGCCCGGTTTCGTCGTGTCTCCCTGCTGGCGCGATGTTCGAGGAGTTGACTATGCGCAGCCCTAAGCGATTGGTCGGCCTGGCCGTGGTCGCGGTCAGTGCCCTGGCGGTCCTGGCATCGCCGGCTTCGGCCCATGATCCCAACTCGCCTGAAGGAAAGGCCGAAGCCGCGGCCATGGAGCGGGATCATGAACCGGCCTGGCGCCAGGATCCGGTCACCGGCCTGGCTCTTGTCCCCTGCACCAACGGAATGGCCGGCCAGTTCCCGTGCCGCAACGTTGACCTGCTGGCTCACCTGCCGCTGACCAGCATCGGCGGCGGCCGGGGCAACAGCATGTGGGGCTGGACCGACTCGTCCACCGGCCGGGAGTACATCATCTTCGGCCGCAGCAACGGCGCCGCGTTCGTCGACGTGACCACGCCGACCACCCCGCGCTACCTGGGCAACCTGCCGTCGCACAACGGAACCAGCAGCAGCTGGCGGGACATCAAGGTGTACCGCAACCACGCGTTCATCGGCGCGGACAACATCTCCAGCCACGGCATGCAGGTGTTCGACCTGACCCGGCTGCGCAACGTCACCACCCCGCAGACGTTCACCGCCAACGCCCGCTACACCGGCTTCGGCAACTCGCACACGCTGTCGGTCAACGAGCAGACCGGGTTCATCTACGCCGTCGGCACCAACACCTGCAGCGGTGGCGTGCACATGGTCAACGTGCAGGCCCCGACCTCGCCGCGCAACGCCGGCTGCGTGAGCAACGACGGCTACGTGCACGAGAACCAGTGCGTGGTCTACAACGGCCCGGACACCACCCACCGCGGCCGGGAGATCTGCTTCAACTACAACGAGGACACGCTGACCATCGTCGACGTGACCACGAAGACCGCGCCGCGCCAGCTCTCCCGCACCACCTACACCAACGCGCGGTACACCCACCAGGGCTGGCTCACCGGTGACCACGCCCGCCTGGTGATGGACGACGAGCTGGACAACAACCCGCGCACGCTGATCTGGAACGTCTCCGACCTGGACCGCCCGGTGCACACCGGAACGTACAACCCGACGTTCGGTACCGCGGTCGACCACAACCAGTACGTCGTTGGCAACCGCATCTACCAGGCCAACTACCGGGCCGGACTGCGCATCCTGAACGCCAGCGGGATCGCGTCGAACCAGCTGAGCGAGATCGGCTTCTTCGACATCTACCCGGCGAACAACAGCAGCGGTTTCAACGGTGCGTGGAACGTCTACCCGTTCTTCAGCAGCGGAACCATTGCCATCAGCGGAATCGAACAGGGCCTGGTCCTGGTCCGGGCGACGGTGTAGCCATGCGGGACCGATCGTTTTGATTCGTGACCGAACCGGCCGGCGCGCGGAACTCCGCGCCCGGCTCGGTTACCGCCGACCGAACAGGGCGGTGACGACCTCGATGGCCGTCGCCGCCCTGGTCCTGGCCGGGCTTCTGGTGTTCGTCTCGGCCAGGTCCTGCGGCAGCGCGTCCGGGCACCAGGCCCACCGGGTGGTGCCGCCGAGTACCTCGGTCGTCGACGAGGGCCTGGACGTGGTGCACGACGGCTACCGGATCGTGCTGTCCGAAGAGCCCGCCGAACGCGGTGCGGCGGTCCCGGTGGCCTTCCGGATCCTCGACATGCGCGGGAACCCGTTGACCCGCTACGACATCGGGCACACCAAGCCGCTGCACTTCTACGTGTTGCGCGAGGACATGAGCCAGTACCAGCATCTGCACCCCGAACTGCACGGGGACACCTGGCACACCACGATCGCCGTGCCGGACGGCGGCCTGTACCGGCTCTACGCCGAGTTTCTCGCGCCGGAACGGACCGACCCGATGCACTCCACCGTGCTCGGTGTCTCGTTCGTGATCCCCGGGGACACCGCGCTGGTTCCCCTGGCACCCCCGGCGGCCAGCGCCAAGGCCGGCGCGCTCACCGTCAGCCGCGCCGACGGCGCCGCGGCGGTGGCCGTGAACAAGGTCAACGAGCTGCGGTTCCGGGTCACCGACGAGGCCGGCGCGCCGGTCGACCGCCTGGACGCCTATCTCGGCGCCTACGCGCACATGTCGGCGTTCAACTCGATCAGCATGGGCCTGCTGCACCAACATCCGCAGGACCAGGTGATCGGGGAACTGCTCGGCGGCCCGGAGATTCGCTTCGCCGCCCAGTTCGCGCATCGCGGCGAACACCGGCTGTTCCTCGAGTTCAGCGTGGCCGGCCAGGTACACCGGGCCGAGTTCACCGTCTTCGTCACCTGACCTCGCGGTCCGTCGCGCAATGTGTCGCGGGCGCTACGGAAGGCCGTTTCGAGCATGATCCACCTGGCTGGTTCTTCGTCGTGCCGTGCGACCTTCTTGTGCCAGAATGAGGTTGACCGTAAAGGGTCGTCTGTTCCTGTCTCGGTGGTCGGCTGAGGCGTTCAATCTCCTGACTGGCCGTGGAGGTGCAGGCGCTCCTTCTTCGCCGGGCGAAGGAGATGGCGCACGTTGTCCACGCAATCCGACAGCACGCACCTGTTCGCCAGCCTCACCAAGCGGGAATGGGACGTTCTCCGGCTGCTGGCACAGGACAAGACCGATCGGGAAGTGGCCGTACTGCTGGGAATCCGCGAGCGAACGGCGCGCGCCCACGTGAGCCGGATCATTCAGAAGCTCGGGGTCGCGTCCCGGGTGGGCGCGGCGGTCGCCTATGTGGAATGGACCCTGCGCGCGCCGGGATCGGACCTGGCGGAATAGCCAATGGAGCACACCGCCCCGGCGTGTCACCCTGCGTAGAACCCCCGGACGCCCACCGGCGGGGGGAATCCGGGCCGGCTCTGGGTGCTGGGGGTGCAGAGCCGGCCCGGACCCGGGCTCATCCGCCGGCGACGGACGGGATGATCTGGACCTCGGCGCCGTCGGACAGCGGGGTGGCGGCGGCGCCGGTGTACCGGCATTCCTCGCCGTTGACATAGAAGTTGACGTAGCGGCGCAGGGTGGCGCTCTCGTCGCGCAGCCGGCGCTCGAGCGCGGGGTAGCTCGTGGCGAGCACGTCGAGCAGGCCGGCGAGGGTTGCCGGCTCGGCGACGTCGACGTCGAGCCGGGACTGCCCGTCGGCCCGGTCCCGCAGCACGCCGGGAAGCAGCACGGTGACCCGCATGGCGTCAGACCACAGCGGCCCGGACGCACAGCACGTCGGGCAGGTGGGTGGCGACCGGCTGCCAGCTGTCGCCCTCGTCGCGGCTGGCGTAGACCTCGCCGGTGCGGGAGCCGAAGTACAGCCCGGCCGGGTCGGCGTCGTCGGCGCACATGGCGTCGCGCATCACCCCGGACCAGAACCCGTCCGGCAGTCCCTTGCCAAGCGCGTCCCAGGTCTTGCCGGCGTCCTCGCTGCGGTACACGCGGCACTTGCCCTCCGGCGGGAACCGCATGGCGTCGGCCACGAGCGGGAAGTTGTAGATCACGTCGGGCCGGTGCGGGTGCGCCACCATCGGGAAGCCGAAGTCGCTCGGCAGCCCGTCGGCGATGGACTGCCAACTGGCCGTGGCGTCGTCGCTGCGGTAGACGCCGTGGTGCACCTGGACGAAGTACCGGTCCGGGGCGGCCGGGTTGGCGGCGATCTTGTGCACGCAGTGGCCGTACTCCGGATACGGGTCGGGCACGTGCACCGCGCGGATGCCGGTGTTGCGCGGCTGCCACGAGGCGCCACCGTCCTCGGTGCGGTAGACGCCGCCGGTCGACATGGCCACCGTGACCACCTCGGGCGCGGTCGGGTGCGGGATCACCGAGTGGATCGCCTTGCCGCCGCCGCCGGGCGTCCAGTGCTCGCGGTGCGGGTGGTCCCACAGGCCGCGGACCAGCTCGTAGGTGCGGCCGCCGTCGGTGGAGCGGAACAGCGCGGACGGCTCGACCCCGGCGTAGACCACGTCCGGCTCACCGGCCGGGCCGGGGGCGATCTGCCAGGCGCGGGCCAGCGCCTCGCCGGTGTCCTCGGGGAAAGCGATCGGGGCGTGGTCGGGCTCCTGCCAGGTGGCGCCCAGGTCGTCGCTGGTGGCCACGCTCGGCCCGAAGTGCTCGCTGTTCACTCCGGCCAGCAGCCGCGGCGTGTCCCGGCGGGTGTCGATGGCGACCGCGTACACGTCGGTCATGGCATGGTGCGGGCCGGTCACGTCCCAGCTGGCCCGGCCGTCGGTGCTGGTGGCCAGCCATAGTCCCTTCCGGGTACCGATCGCGAGCAGAACCTTCTGTGGCATCTGTCCTCCCAGGATCTTCGGATCGGCGCTGAGCCTATGCCCGGGGACCGACAGACCGCTCCTTGCGCTGGGGATACCGAGTATGCATACTCAGTATCCATGTCGGTCAGGTACGGGTTGCTCGCGCTGCTTGAGCGCGGGCCGATGCACGGATACCAGTTGCGCGCGGCGTTCGAGGAGTCCACGGGCGGGACGTGGCCGCTGAACATCGGGCAGGTGTACACGACGCTGTCCCGGCTGGAGCGGGACGAACTGGTGCACGCGATGCCGGACGGCGACGACGGGCACCGCGACTACGAGATCACCGACGCCGGACGCGCGGAGCTGGCGCAGTGGTTCGCCACGCCGGTGGGCCGGGCCGACCGGCCGCGCGACGAGCTGGCGATCAAGCTCGCGCTGGCGCTGACCACACCCGGGGTCGACATCCAGGCGGTCGTGCAGACCCAGCGCACCGCCACGGTGCGCTCGCTGCAGGAGCTGACCCGGCTGAAGCCGGCCGACGCCAGGCCGGACGACCTGCCCTGGCGCCTGGTGCTGGACGCGATGATCTTCCAGGCCGAGGCCGAGGTCCGCTGGTTGGACCACTGTGAGGCCAGCCTGGTCCGGTACACCCCACCGCCGGACGCGGCGACGCAGCCGGCAACCGAATCGAGCTGGGAGGTCTCGAGATGACGGTTCTGGAACTGCGCGACGTGCACCGGGTGCACGGCAGCGGCGAGACGGCGGTGCACGCCCTGCGCGGAATCACGCTGGCCGTCGAACCCGGCGAGCTGGTCGCGGTGATGGGACCGTCCGGTTCGGGGAAGTCGACGCTGCTGAACCTGGCCGGCGGGCTGGACCGGCCGAGCCAGGGCTCGGTGCACGTGGACGGCGTCGACCTGAGCGGCTTGGGCAGGCGGGCGCTGGCCACCGTGCGCCGGCAGCGGGTCGGCTATGTGTTCCAGGACCTCAACCTGCTGGCCAGCCTCACCGCGGCGGAGAACGTCGCGCTGCCGCTCGAACTGGACGGGGTGGCCGCCCGCAAGGCGCGGGCGCTCGCCGCGTCCGCACTGTCCGAAGTGGACCTCGACGGCTACGCGTCCCGGTTCCCGGACGAGATGTCCGGCGGTCAGCAGCAGCGCGTGGCGATCGCCCGGGCACTGATCGGCAAGCGCCGGCTGATCCTGGCCGACGAGCCCACCGGGGCGCTGGACTCGCAGACCGGCGAGGCCGTGCTCCGCCTCATCCGGTCCAAAGTAGACGATGGGGCGGCCGGGGTGCTGGTCACGCACGACGCCCGGCACGCGGCCTGGGCCGACCGCGTGGTGTTCCTGCGCGACGGCGTCGTGGTCGACACCGCCGGTCCGCTGGACCAGCCGGACGAGCTGCTCGCGCCGGGCGGTGCCCGGTGAGGGGTTGGCGTGCGGCGCTGCGCATCGCCCGGCGGGAGGCGGTCCGGCACCGGGGGCGCTCGGCGCTGGTCGTCGCGCTGATCATGGTGCCGGTCGCGGCGGTCACCTTCCTGGCGGTCGCCTGGGACACCTTCGAGATCAGCACCGCGCAGCGGGCGCGGCAGCTGATGGGCACCGGGCAGGCCGTCGTGGCCTGGCAGGACGACGGCGCGGTGCGGCAGCTGCCCGAGCACCTGGTTTCGTTCCCGGTCAACGCATCCAGCGCGCCGGCCGGGCCGGCGCCGACCGACGAGCAGCTGCGCGAACGGCTTCCGGCCGCCACCCGGGTGCTCCGGGACCAGTCCGGCGACCTGACCGTGCGCACCGCGACCGGGGTCGGCACGCTCAGCGCCCGGGCGCTGGACTACGCCGATCCGTTGGCACAGGGCATCTTCCTGCCGAAGGAGGGCCGGGCACCGGCGGCCGCGGACGAGGTCGCGCTCACCCCGGCCGCCGCCGAACGGCTCGGCACCGGGGTCGGCGGCACCGTGCGGCTGGCCGAGGGTGACCGGACGCTGCGGGTGGTGGCGCTGGTCGAGGATCCGGCCGACCTGCGGGCCAGCGTGATCGTGCTGCCCGGCTCGTCCGACCTGATCGAGCCGGACCGGCAGGGCCTGCGCTGGCTGGTGGCCACGTCCGCCCCGGTGACCTGGGCACAGGTCAAGGAGCTCAACACCGACGGGCTGCTGGCGGTGTCCCGGCACGTGCTGGAGAACCCGCCGGCTCCGGCCGAGCGGTACGACATGGACGTCTCGATCAACGAGGGAGAGGGGCCCCCGGCGGGCATCCTCACCATGGTCTCCGGTCTGGCCATGCTGGAGATCGTCCTGCTGGCCGGCCCGGCGTTCGCGGTCGGCGTCCGGCGGCGCAGGCGCGAGCTGGCGATGGTCTCCGCGGCCGGTGCCGCCCCGGCGCAGGTACGCCGGATCGTGCTGGCCGACGGCGTGGTGCTTGGCGCGGTGGCCGCGGTGGGCGGGGTCGCGCTCGGCCTGGCCGCGGTCACGCTGCTGCTGCCGGCGCTCGAGCGGTTGGAGAACGCGCGCAGCGACGGCCTGCGGGTGGCGGCCCTGCCGCTGGTGATCGTCGCCGGGCTGGCGGTGCTGACCGGGGTGCTGGCCGCGCTGGTGCCCGCGTGGATCTCCGCGCGGCAGGACGTGGTGGCGGCGCTCGCCGGGCGGCGCGGCGTCGTGCGCAGCCGCCGCCGCTGGCCGGTGCTCGGCGCGGTGCTGCTGGCCGCCGGTGCCGGGCTGGCCGTGCTGGCGGTGGTGCGGGTCGACCCGGTGATCATCCTGGGCGCCCTGATCGTGTTCGAGCTGGGCCTGGTGCTGTGCACGCCGGCCCTGGTCGGTCTGGTGGCCCGGCTCGGGCCGCTGCTGCCGGTCGCGCCGCGGATGGCGCTGCGGGACATCGCCCGCAACCGCACGGCCGCCGCGCCGGCCATCGCCGCCGTGATGGCCGCGGTGGTGGGCACCATCTCGGCCGCCGTCGTGCTGCTCGCGGTGGCCGGGCAGGAGGCGAACGCGGACGCCGGGCAGGTGGGCGACGTCAGCGTCGGCCGGTTCGGTCCGTCCGCCGAGAGTCAGTCGACGCTGCCGCCGAGCGTGGCGGACGCGATCCGCCGGACCATGCCGGTCGAGGCCGTGCACGAGATCAACGTCCCGCTGTGCGGCGGCCGGCGGTGTTTCGCTTTCGCCAAGACACCCGCGGCCAACGCCTGCCCGTACGACCCCGCGACCCTGCGGCGGGACCCGACCGCCGACGAACAGGCCGCCGCCCGGCGCGACCCGCGCTGTGCCGGCGTCGGCGAGGAGCACATCTACTTCGGCGCGATCGGGTCGCCGTTCGGCCTCGTGCTCGTCATCGACGAGGCCGCGGCGGGCGCGGTGACGCAGATCCCGGCCGAGGACCTGGACCGGGTCACCGCGGCCCTGCGTTCCGGCGCGGTGGTCGTCGATCACGAGCGCCTCCTGGACAACGGCAAAGTGACCCTGACGCTCGGGGGGGTCGGCGGCGGCGACGAGCGGACCGTGACCGCGCCCGGGTTCGTGCTGCCGCACCAGCCGAAGGCTCCGATCGCCCTGCTGACCGAGGCGACCGCGCGTTCGCTCGGGTTGGAGTCCGCCCCGCTGGTCGTGCTGGCCACCACCAGCCGGGTGCCCACGGTCGCGGAACAGGACGAGCTCCAGGCGGCGGTCGGCACCGAGTACCAGGTGTACGTCCAGCGGGGCCCCGAGGACGGCGCGCGGGATTTGTTCGTGCTGGCCGTCGTGGCCGGGCTGCTGACGATCGTCACGGCCGCGCTGGCCACCGGGCTGGCCGCCGCGGACGGCCGGGCGGACCTCGGCACGCTGGCGGCGGTCGGTGCGTCGCCGAGGTTGCGCCGGGTGCTGTCGGTGAGCCAGTCCGGGGTGATCGCCGGGTTGGGCTCGCTGCTCGGGGTGGCCGCCGGGCTCGGCGCGTCGTTCGCCGTGCTGGCCGCGCTCAACCAGCGGTTCGCCGGCGTGTGGCCGGAGGAGCCGCTGCTGCCGATCGGGGTGCCCTGGCTGAACCTGGTCATCACGCTGCTGGTGGTGCCGGCGGTGGCGATGCTCGGCGCCGGCCTGCTGACCCGCTCGCGGCTGCCGATCGAACGCCGCCGTTGACATTTGTCGGAACCGGAGCGGAATGGTAGGAGAACAGGCCGGAATCTTATTCCGGTAACCGAATCCGTGATCCGTGTGCTGTACCGATCTTGTTCCGGCCGACCGAGATCTTTCCGGGTCGAAAGTCTCTTGGTGAACGGTTGGCGCGGATCGCAGAATGATCCCCCTGCGGCGTGCGCGGCAGCGCACCGCAGGGCGGCACGACCGGTCGGACTTTGCAGCCGCCACACCGTTTGCTTCGCGCCGGCCGGCGGAGCCGGATCCGGAGGGCGGCATGCCGGAAAGCGCTTCCGAACACCACGGAAGACAGCTCAACCGAGCGGTGGCGATCTTGGAGGCGCTGGTCGAATCGAGTGTGGGGCTCGGGGTCTCGGACGTGGCCAGGCGAACCGACCTGCCCAAGACCACCGCCGCCCGGATCCTGTCCGACCTGGCCGGCGCCGGGATGCTCGAGCGGGTTCGCGAGCACTACGTGCCGGGACTGCGACTGCTGGCGCTGGTCGGCCAGGTCGAACCGGCCGGCGTCCTGGCCCGGCAGCGGGTGATCCTGCCGCAACTGGACCGGCTGCGGGAGGAGACCGGGCTGGCCGTGGCGTTCTCCACCCTGCGGCACGGCCGGGTGCGGTTCGAGGCGGCGCTGTACGTCAACGGTGCGGTCGACCGGGTCTCCCCGGTGCAGCACTGGGTTCCGGCGCATTGCACGTGCAGCGGCAAGGTGCTGCTGGCGTTCACCCCCCATGCCGAGCGGCGCTACCTGCCGGACCGGCCCCAGACGGCCTACACCGCCAGCACGATCACCCATCCACAGGCGCTGGCCGAGGAGCTGCGCCGGATCCGCGACGCCGGCGTGGCGCGCAACGACGGGGAGTACGTTCCCGAGGTCAGCGGGCTTGCGGTCCCGGTGTTCGGGGCCCGGTCGGCGTTGGTCGGAGCGCTCGCGGTGTGCGGAGCGCACAACGACGTGTCGCGGAAATCGGTTTGGTCGGCGCTGCGCCAGACCGCGGTGGAGTTGAACACCCCGGTCCGGTGAACCTGCACCGCCGGCCGGCACGATATGGACGTTTTGACCTTATTGTCAGGTCATGCGAGGCCCGCGGTGACCATGACGGCCCCGGCGATGCCCAGCTCGCCGTTCGTTCCCCGGATCAGCCCGTTCGCCGCCGAGGCCGAGCGGGAGGTGCGGGCCCATCTGCGCCGGTGCGGGCTGCTGCGCTCGCCCGAGGCCGCCCGGTACTACGACACCAGCCGGCTCGGCCGGCTCACCGCCCAGATCTACCCCGACGCCCTGCCCGAGCGGCTGATGCTGATCGCGCAGTGGTTCTGCGTCTGGACGATGTTCGACGACCAGCTGGAGATGCTGCCGGACGTGCGGCCGGCCGCGGCGGTGGACCTGGTGGCCGAGCGGATGATCTCCTGGCTCGACTCGCGCCGCCCGCGCACCGGCGCCGACGGGCCGTTCGCGACCGGGTTCGGCGAGGCCTGGGCCGGCATGCGGGCGTGCAGCTCGGCCGGCTGGCAGCGCCGGTTCCTGGCGCACACCCGGCAGTATCTGGCCGGTTGCCGGTGGGAGGCGGACAACCGGAGCGCCGCCACCGTTCCCGACCTGGAGTCCTACGTGTTCCGCAGGCGGCGGTTCGGCGGCATCCGGGCGGCCATGGACCTGTCCGAGTTCGGCGGCGGCTACGAACTGCCCGGCTGGGTGCACGGCGCCGCGCCGGTCCAGGAACTGCTCGACGTCCTCGGCGACATCGCCCTGTGGGGCAACGACGTGTTCTCCGTGCACGTCGACCGGGAGGAGGGCAACGTCAGCAACCTGGTGTTCGTGCTGCAGCGGCAGCACGCGTGCGACCTGGCCGAGGCGGTCGTTGCGGCGTCGGCGATGCTCGACGAGCGGCTCGCCCGGCTGCGGGCTCTCGAGGACGAGCTGGCCGACTGGTGCGTCTTCCAGCACCTGCATCCGCGGCGGTGCGCCGAACTGGCCCGCTTCGTCGAGGGCCTGCACACCTGGATCAGCGGGAACATCGCCTGGTCGGCGGCGAACAGCCGGTACGTCACCGCCCGGGGACGTACCGGCGGGTCACAGCCGAACTTCCTGCTCGCGCTCCTGCCGGGCTGACCCGGCGCCGGTCCGCGGTTCGGGCAGCATGGTCATCCGGCTGGGCCGGATGGTGGCCAGCGGAACCGGGTGCACCGTCACTCCTGGTGCCGGCCGCAGTCGCCAGCGGGCCGCGATCGTGGCCAGTACCACGAGCATCTCGGTCCACGCGAACCATTCGCCGAGGCACTTGCGGTTGCCGTCCAGGAACGGGATGAACGATCCGCGCGGCCGCGCCTTCTCCACTCCGGGTAGCCACCGGTCCGGGTCGAACTCGTCCGGCCGGGGGTAGAGCGCCGGATCGTGGTGCAGCGCGTAGAGGCTGAACGCCATCTCGGTGCCGGCCGGGATCGCCCACTCGCCCAGCCGCAGCGGCCGCAGCGCCCGCCGGGTGCTGATCCACACCGACCGCTGTCGCAGCACCTCGCACAACACCCGATGGCTGTATTCCAGCGCGTCCAGGTCGGCGGCGGTGACCGGTCGGGTACCCACCACCCGGTCGATCTCCTGATACACCCGGATGCCGACCTCCGGCCGGGTGGCCAGCTCGTACCAGGTCCAGGCCAGTGCCGCGCCGGTGGTCTCGGTCCCGGCGACCATGATGTTCACCAGCTCGTCGAACTGCTGCTGCCGGTTCATGCCGGGCTCGGCGGTCTGCATCAGGTGCACCAGGTCCGGCGGGCGGTCCGGGTCGGCGGCGCACCGCCGCAGCAGCTCGTCGATGATCTGGTGCACGCCCGCCGCGGTCGGGAGGAAGTCGCGGTTCATCGGCAGCGGCAGCCGGCGTACGAAGTCCGGCGCGAGCGCCCGCACCATCGAGGTCCGGATGAGCAACCGCAGCGAGCGCACCAGCCGCTCCTCGGCGTCCGGATCCAGCGCCCCGGAGAACATCACCCCGGTGATCGCCCGGAAGGCCACCCGCATCATCGCCCTGCCCAGCTCGACCGGTTGCCCGGCATGCCACTCGCCGGACAGCCCGAGCGCCGCGTCCCGCATCGACGGGACGTACTCCGCGACCCGCGGCGGGTTGAATCCTGGCTGGATCATCCTGCGCTGCTGGTGGTGCAGTTCCCCCGCCGAGGTGATCAGACCCTCCCCGATGTAGGTCTTGCCCTCCTCGAAGATGCTGCCCTTGTCGCAGTCGTTCGCGTGCACGACGACCAGCTCCCGCAGCAGGGCCGGGCTGGTGACCGCGTAGACCGGCCGGCCACCGAAGTAGATCCGAACCACATCCCCGTACTTCGGCAACGAACGGACGAAGGGGAGCGGCCGAACCAGCAGCGAAGCCAGATGACCGAAGATCGGAACCCGGCCCGGAGCCGTCCGGACCGCGTCGAGGGTGGTGCGCATGACCCATCGAATGTAAGGCCGTCACCCGGTGCTGTCCACGCGAGACGCTCGCGGTCAGCCCTTGATGGCGCCGGTGGTCAGCCCGGCCACGATCCGGCGGTTGGCCACCATGAACATCACCAGCGGCGGGATCGTGATCAGCAGGATGTTCATGAACAGCAGGTTGTACTGGGTGGCGTACTGGCTCTGGAAGTTGTAGAGGGTGAGCTGAACCGTGGCGTTCTGGTCGCCTGGCAGGAAGTACAGCGGGTTGGCAAAGTCGTTGAAGATGACCACCGACTGCACCACGATCACGGTGATCGCGATCGGGCGCAGCAGCGGGAACACCACCCCGAAGAACAGCCGCACCGGGCCGGCGCCGTCGATGATCGCCGACTCGTCCAGCTCGCGTGGGACGGTGGCCAGGAAGTTGCGGAACAGCAGCACCGAGAACGACAGTCCGAACGCGACCTCGATCAGGATCAGCCCGGACATCGTGCGGAACAGGCCGAGCGACTGCAACACCCAGATGGTCGGCACCACGGCCGGCGGGATGATCAGCCCGGCCAGCACCAGCACGTTCACCGGGCCGGTCCACCGGCTTCGCCTGCGCTGCAACACGAACGCCGTCATCGCCGACACGATCACCAGGATGGTCACGCTGCCGACGGTCAGGATCGTGCTGTTGACGAACGCGATGATCAGCATGTAGTCCCGGGCGCGCACCACGTCCAGGAAGTTCTGTACCACCGGAAAGTGGTCCGGCCAGGAGAAGTCCAACCGGCCCGCCTGCTGCCGGTCCTTGACCGCGGTGAGCAGGATGAACGCGAACGGCACCACGAACACCAGCACCGAAACCAGGATCGCCGCGCCGCCGAGCAGGTAGCCCTTCTGTTTCACAGCCGCACCTCCTTGCGGCCGAGGAACCAGGCCAGCGGCAGCACGATCGCCGTCACCAGAACGAACAGCACCACGTTGCCGGCCGTGGACAGACCGTAGAAACCGGCCTGGTACTGCTTGTAGATCACCGAGGCGATCACGTCGGAGGTGAAGCCCGGCCCACCCCTGGTCATCGCCCAGATCAGGTCGAACGAGCGCAGCCCGCCGATCAGCGACAGGATGATCACGGTGACCGTGGCCGGCCGGGACAGCGGCAGCAGCACGTGCCGGAACGTGGCCCACCGGCCGGCTCCGTCCACCCTGGCCGCTTCCAGGTACTCCGGCGGGATGGCCGCGATGCCGGCGATGTAGATCAGCGTGGCCAGCCCGATGCCCTTCCACACGTCGACGAGCGCCACCGACAGCAGCGCGTAGGACGGGTCGGTCAGCCAGCGCGGGCCCTCGATCCCCAGCAGCGCCAGGCTGTCGTTGATCAGGCCCTGGCTCGGGTGCATCAGGATGGTGAACGTGATGCCCACGCCGATCGTGCTGACCAGGACCGGGAAGAACACCGCCGAGCGCAGGTAGGCCCGGCCGATGATGTTCGACGTGAGCAGCACGGCAAGCGGCAGCCCGAGCAAGACCTTGAGCCCGGACGTGACCACCGCGTAGATCACCGTGTTGACCAGACCCTTGACCAGTGCCGGCTCGGCGAAGAACAGCGCGAAGTTCTCCAGCCCGATGAACTCCTGGTCGAACAACGTCCACCGGGTCAGGGCGAAGTAGAACGACACCACGGTGGGCAGCAGGAACAGCGCGCCGTAGACGACCGCGGCCGGCAGGTAGAACCAGTGCGGGTAGGCCGACCGGATCCGGGACCGGGCCGCCGCGGCGGCCCGGCCCGGTCCCTTGACGCTGGTGCGCCGGCTGACCGTGGCGACCATCTGCCTACCAGCCTGGCAGCCCGAGCTGCTTGGCCTGCTTCTGCACGTCCTGGTCGTAGAGCGCGGCGCCGTCGGCCGCGGAGCGGATGCCGGATCCCACCTCGACCGTGATCTGTTCCAGCGCCGGACCCTTCACCGGGGACAGGAACTCCAGTGCCGGCGTGGTGGTGCCGGTGGACTCGAAGTACGGCAGCATGTCCTTGACCGCCTGCGGCAGGTCGCTCGGCAGCTCGTAACCCTTCACCAGGTACGGCCCGGTCGGGGTGTACGCCTCGGTCTGCACCCGGCAGCCGTCCGGGCTGGCGATGAAGGCGAGGAACTTCTTGGCGGCATCCAGCTGGGCTCCCTCCGTGGTCTTGGGAATATAGATGCCGCCGGGGGTCCACACGGTGAGCCCGTTCTTGGCCGCGTCGTCGCCGGGCTGGGCGAAGAACCCGATGTCGTTGATCTGGGCCGCGTGGCTGGCCGTCAGCGCGCCGACGGCGAAGGTCAGGATCGGGTAGTGGGCGCCGGTTCCGGTGGCCAGCTCGCGCAGGCCGTCCTCGTACTTCGCCGCCGCGAAGTCCTCGTTGAGGTAGCCCGCCTCGTGCACGGTCTGCAGGCGCTGGAAACCCTTGAGGGCCGCGGCCGAGGTGGCGTACTTGACCTTGTTCGCGGTGTAGTCGTCGGCGAAGTTCGGCTCGGCCGCGGCGACGTTGTGGAAGTCGCCGAGCACGAACAGCTGCGAGGTCCAGGTGTCCTGGTAGGTCTGGATCACCGGGGCAACCCCGGCGGCCTTTATCTTGGCGTTGTTGGCCATGAACTCGGCCCAGGTCTTCGGCACCTGCAGGCCGAGCCGGCTGTACACGGCGCGGTTGTACAGGATCCCGCCGCCGACCGCGGTGCCGAACGGCACCCCGTAGACGTCCTCGCCGACCGAGACGGTGGGGAAGAACGTCTCCTGGACGTTGTTCAGGAACCCCTCGCCCTTCAGTGACACCAGGGTCTCCTGCGGCTTGAGCGCCTGGAGCAGCGAGCCCGAGTTGTACAGGAACACGTCGGTCATGTCCCCTGTGGACAGTCGGGTCTTCACCACGTTGTCGCCCTCGCCGCCCTGCGGGCGCACCTCGACCTTGACCGTGATGTCCGGGTTCTTGGCGGTGAACTCGCGGGCCAGCGCATCGGCCGGCTTGGTGCTCGCCTCGTTGTTGTCGACCAGGAACGTCAGGGTGACCTTGCCGTCGCCCGCACTGGAACCGAGCGAGCCGGGACTGCAGCCGACCAGGGCGAGCGCGGCGCACACCGGGATGACCAGCGCCAAGCGGCGCTTGGGGAAGGGTTTCATCGAAACCTCCGGGAACTGGACGGGTTCACTCGCCGGCGTGGGCGGTCCGGCCGAGCAACGGATCGAGACGGCTGTGCAGTTCGTCGGCCCGCCGGGCCAGGCCGCCGAGCACCTCGGGCAGCGTGGTGGCCGGCGCGTCGAGGAACCGGGAAACCCGGGCGGCGGCATGGGGTTCGTCGCGGGCGGCGCCCGTTTCGGTGGCGGCGGCCACGACCGCGGCCCAGGTGGGCTCGTGGTCGAGCACGTCGCGCACGGTCGGCTCGGCGGGCAGGGCCGGATCGAGCACCGGATCCGGCACCTGGAAGGCGTGCTCGCCGTGCTCGACCACGACCGGTTCCGGCGCACCGGGAACGTGCACGGTGGCGGTGCTGCCGACCGGCACGGTCACGGTGAGGTGCAGCGTGCCGGCGGTGCGCTGCCAGGACACCGCGGCCGGGCCGTACGGCGTGTGGTGCCGGGCGGACGCGGCGGACAGTCCGGGACCGGGGCGCGGCCGGATGGCCAGCTCGCGGTAGCCGGGTTCGGCCGGGGCCAGTCCGGCCACCGTGCGGTGCAGCCAATCGGCCACCGCGCCGAGCGCGTAGTGGTTGAACGAGGTCATGTCGCCGGGGTTGATGGTGCCGTCCGGCAGCATGCTGTCCCACCGCTCCCACACCGTGGTCGCGCCCATCGTGACCGGATAGAGCCAGGACGGACAGCCGGTCTGCAGCAGCAACCGGTAGGCCAGGTCGAGGTGTCCGGTCGCGGTCAGCGCGTCCATGATCAGCGGGGTGCCGACGAAGCCGGTGGAGGTGCGGAAACCCGCGCCGCGCACCAGATCCGCCAGCCGGTCGCCGGCCCGGTCGCGCTGCTCGCCGTCCGGAAGCAGCGCCCAGTCCAGCGCCATGGCGTAGCCGGTGGCCGCGTCGGTGACGATCCGCCCGGCCGCGGTGGCGTACTCGCGCCGGAACGCGTCCCGCACCTGCTCGGCCAGCTCCGCGTACTGCCGGGCGATCTCGTCCTCGCCGAGCGCACCGGCCGCCGCCGCGACGATGCCGGCGGACCGGGCCAGGCAGGCGGTGGCCAGCACGTCCGGGTCGGTGCGCGCGGCGAACGGGTCGTCCGGCGGCGCGGCCGGGTCCAGCCAGTCGCCGAACTGGAAGCCACCGGTCCAGATCCGGTCCTTGCCAGCCAGGCCCGCGACGTGGTCCACCCAGGCCCGCATGCTGGGCAACTGCCGGCGCAGCAGGGACCGGTCGCCGGTGCGCTGGTAGACCACCCAGGGCACCACGGTGGCCGCGTCGCCCCAGGCCGCGACCGACCGGGGCGCCCCGGGCAGCACGTCCGGCACGACGATCGGGACCGACCCGTCCGGGAACTGCTCGGCGGCCAGGTCGGCCAGCCACGAGGTGAGGAAACCCGCGCTGTCGAACAGGAAGCAGGCGGTGGGGGCGAAGACCTGGATGTCGCCGGTCCAGCCCAGCCGCTCGTCGCGCTGCGGGCAGTCCGTCGGCACGTCGAGGAAGTTGCCGCGGGCGCTCCAGACCACGTTGTCGTGCAACCGGTTGAGCAGCGGGTGCGAGCACTCGAACTCGCCGGTGCGGTGCAGGTCGGTGCCGATCACCACGGCCTCGGCGTCCTCGGCGCGCAGCCCCGGAACGCCGGTCACCTCGGCGTAGCGGAAGCCGTGGAAGGTCAGCGCCGGTTCGAGCAGTGCGTCGCCGCCGGGCAGCAGGTAGCTGTCGGTGGCCGCCGCCGTGCGCAGCGGGCGCACGCCCAGCTCGCCGTTCTCGAGCACCTCGGCGTGCCGCAGCACGACCTCGGCGTCCGGTGCGGCATCCCGCACCCGCAGCCGGATCCAGCCGACCAGGTTCTGGCCGAAGTCCACCAGGGTGGCGCCGGACGGCGCGGTGCGTACCTCGACCGCGGGCACGGTGCCGGTCACCCGGACCGGCGGGCCGTCCGGGGCGACCAGCAGCGTCAGGTCGGTGTCCAGCACGTCGACCGGCTCGGCGGCATCGGTTCCGGCACGCAGGTCGGTGCGCTGCCCGTCGTAGAGGTCGTCGGCCAGGACGCCGCTCGCCCGCGCGGTCCACGATCCGTCGGTGGCCAGGACGTGCACCGCACCGTCCACCGTGGTCACCTCGAGCTGGGCCAGCAGCGCCAGCCGGTCGCCGTAGAGCGCGCGGCCGCCGACGAAGCCCAGCCGGCCGCGGTACCACCCGTTGCCGAGCAGCGCCTCGACGACGTTGTCGCCGGACCGGACCAGGTGGGTGACGTCGTGGGTCTGGTAGCGCAGCCGGTGCGAGTAGCTGGTCCAGCCCGGCGCCAGTACGTGGTCGCCGACCCGCTGGCCGTTCAGCTCGGCGACGTAGACCCCGTGCGCGGTCAGGTAGAGCCGGGCGGCGGCCACCACGCCCGGCACGTGCAGCCCGCCGCGCAGGACGGGGGCGGGCGCCGCGATGCCGCCGAGGGTGCGCGGGCTGATCAATCGCGCCGTCCAGTCGCCGGGCTCGAACAGGCCCGCCTCAACGGTTCCCGGCTCGCTCCACGCGGTCCGGTCGGTGCCGTCGCCGACGCGGACCCGGACCCGGATCCGCTCGCGCGCGGCCAGCGGCTCGCCGGGCCAGGGCACCAGCACCTGTTCGGCGGATGCCACCACGTGGCGCCGGGTGGCGCCGCTGGCCGGGGTCAGCTCGAGCTCGTACTCCCGTTGCCGGAACCCGGGTTCGGCCTCGGGGAGGTACCAGGACAGCCGGGGCCGGCGGTGGCCGATGCCGATGGCCGGCGCCGCATGGTGCTCGAAGCGGAGTCCGGTCGGGGCCGCGGCGGTTGGCATCCTGGCGTCCCTGCCTCTCGTCCTGAAACGTTTCAAGGAGTATCTGGCCCGCCCCGACCCGTTGCTAGCCCGATGTGCACCAGTGGTAGCACGATATTCACTTCGGCCCGATCCGGCCTTAGGGTTGACCGGCATGGATAGCGCACCGGTCGGGAACAAGAACGACCTGCTGTACTTCACCGACGGCTCGCTCGCCTACGCCGGGCACCACCTGCACGATCCCGGACACCACCTGCACACGCACAGCTTCATGGAGATCGCGGTGGTGACCGGCGGCCAGGGCGTGCACGTCTCCCTCGCCGGCCGGGAGCCGGTCCGGGCCGGGGACGTGATCCTGCTGCGGCCCGGGGTCTGGCACGGCTACGAGGAGTGCCGGCGGCTGGACGTGTTCAACTGCTGCTTCTCCACCGGGCTGCTGCACCGGGAGCTGGCCTGGACCCGGGAGGACCCGCTGCTCGGCTACCTGCTCTGGACCGGACCGTACTCGTTGCGGCGCCGGGGGATTCTCAGCACCAGCCTGGACCCGGCCACGCTCGCCGAATGCGCCGGCCACCTGGACGCGCTGGACGCCGTGCGGCACAAGCCGATCGGGCTGCACCGGGGCGACATCATCGGCCGGCTCGCGCTGTTCCTTTCCGCGCTGGCCCGCACCGTCGCCCGGGCCGGCGGCGAGGTGGAGGAGCCCACCGGGCCGACGCATCCGGCCGTGCTGCACGCGATGCGGCTGATGGAGGCCAGTCCGGAGTTCCGCTGGACGCTCGGCGAGCTGGCCACCCGGCTGCACCTCGCACCCGGCTATCTGGTGCGGCTGTTCAAGTCCGCCGCCGGCCTGCCGCCGATCGCCTACCTGGCCCGGCATCGCGCGGAGCTCGCGGCCAGCCTGCTGCTGCACACCGACGAGCCGATCGCGCACATCGCGCACACCGTCGGCTGGCCGGACCAGAACTACTTCGCCCGCCGCTTCAAGGCCCACTTCGGACTCAACGCCTCCGCGTACCGCAACCGGTTCACCCACAACGCCGTGCGCCTCGCCTCCGGCACCATCGTCGCCGGAACCGGGAAGGACGCCGCCTAGGGCACCCAGGGTGGGGAGATCTGCCAGGTGACGTCCGCCGGGAAGCCCACCGCCGACTCGTAGGTGTTCGGACCGCCGTTCGCCGCCAGCCACAGCTCGGCGTTGAAGTGGCGCAGGAACTTGCCGGGGAAGTCCAGGCTGTCCAGCGCCACGTTCGATCCGGTCAGGCCGGGACGGCTGCACCAGGTGGCGTCCCGGCGGTAGAGATCGGAGCCGTCGTTGCCGTCCTTGCGCACCCGGGAGTTCGCGTGCCGCAGGTACTCGCCGGGGAAGTTGACCGACTCGAACGAGTAGCAGGTGGGGTCGGCCAGGCCGGTGGTGATCCGCCAGGTGGCGTCCGCCTTGAGCAGCGCGGCGCTGCCGGCGTCCACGTGCTCGGTGAAGGCCAGCGCGTTCTGGTGCCGGACGTAGCGGTCGGTGAAACCGGGCGTGGTGACCCGCAGAGAGATCCGGGTGTTGACCGGCAACGGTGCGGCCGGCAGCACCCGGGCTCCGGTGAGCAGCGCCCGGTTGGCCGCCCGGACCGCGGCCGCGTTCGTCTTCAGCACCGCGCGGTCGTAGGTGTAGAAGCCGTTGACCTCGTTCTCCACGTCGGTGATCTGGGTGTAGATCGCCGCGGACAGCCCGGTGCGGGACACCAGCCGCTGCACCCCGGCGATCAGGCTGACGTAGCGGTCGGTCAGCACGGTCCCGTTCGGCACCATCTCGACGCCGAAACCGTTGCCCGGGCTCCATTCGTGGCCGGGGACCCGCAGGCCCAGCCCGCCGAACTCGCCGAGCTGGGCGACCCGGGTCGCGCTCGGCCGCTGCGGGTTGCCCGGTCCGACGTAGATGTGGTCGTCGACGGTGTCCCCGTTGCCGCCGTCGAACCCGCAGCAGTTGGAGCCGGAGTTGTTGTCCACCAACCGGGTCGGGTCCATCGCCTTGACCAGGTCGGCGATCCGGGCCGGGTCGTACTCGCCCCAGCCCTCGTTGAACGGCACCCACTGCACGATCGAGGTGACGCTGCGGTGTTGGTCGATCATCTCGCGCAGCTCGGCCTCGAAGTTGGCCCTGGCCGCCGCATCCGGGTTGCGTCCGGTGGTCATGGACGGCATGTCCTGCCACACCAGCAGACCCAACCGGTCGGCCCAGTGGAACCAGCGGTCCGGCTCGACCTTGATGTGCTTGCGCACGGTGTTGAAGCCGAGATCCTTGTGCGCCTGCAGGTCGAACCGCAGCGCCGCGTCGGTCGGTGCGGTGTAGATTCCGTCCGGCCAGTAGCCCTGGTCCAGGGTGCCGACGTGGAACACAAACTGTCCATTGAGGACCGGACGGAGCACGCCGTTCACCATGGCCTTGCCCACCGAGCGCATGCCGAAGTAGCTGGTGACCGCGTCACCGCCGGTCAGCGCCACGTCCAGGTCGTAGAGGAACGGATCGTCCGGCGACCACCGCCGCGCGTTCGGCACCGGCAGCGCGATCTCCGCGTTCACCGCTCCGGTGCCGCGGCTGATCACCGTGCCGCCGGTGCGCACGGTCACCGTCGCGGTGGCGCCCGTGGTGCCGGCCGCCCGGACGATCACCCGGACCCGGTTGCCGGGCAGGTCCGGGGTGACGTCGAGCCGGGTCACCCAGGCGCTCGCGGTCGGCTCCAGCCACACCGTCTGCCAGATGCCGGACGCGGCGGTGTAGAAGATCCCGCCCGGGTTGCGGCGCTGCTTGCCCACCGGCTGGCCGCCGGAGTCGATCGGGGCGAACACGCCGACGATCAACTCGTTGGCGCCGGTGCTGAGCCTTGGCGTGATGTCGAAGGAGAACTTGCCGTAGCCGCCGGTGTGCCCGCCGACCCGGACCCCGTTGACCCAGACATCGGCCTGCCAGTTCACCGCGCCGAAGTTGAGCTGCACCCGCCGTCCGGCCCAGCCGGCCGGCACGGTGAACGTGCGCCGGTACCACATCCGGTCCGAATGCGCCGCGATCCCGGACAGTGCCGACTCGATCGGGAACGGCACCAGGATCGACTGGGCCAGGTTCTGGCCGAACGGCGGCGCCGCCCCGGCCGCGGCCGGCGCGAACTGCCACACCCCGTTGAGGTTCTGCCAGTCCGGCCGGACCAACTGCGGCCGCGGGTACTCGGGCAGCGCGTTGGCCGGGCCGACCTGGGCGGTCCACGGGGTGGACAGCGGCGGGGTCTTCGGCTGCCAGGCCGGCGGCTGGGCGAACGCGGGGGTGACCGAGGCGGAGAGCGCGACCACGACGAGCGGCAAGAAATGGCGGAGACGGGGCATGTCCTCCATTAACCCCCATCGGCTGCCCGGCAAGAAGGGGGGTGTTCTGCCTAGGTGCCCCTGGGTGGTCCGGCGAATTTGTCGGTGCCCCTGGCTATGGTCGCCGACATCCGACAAGCGTGAGGAGAACGGTGATGAGCCATGTGACCGCGAACCAGCCCAACGGCACCCCGACCTGGGTCGACCTGGGCATTCCCGACCTGGACCGGGCAATGGCGTTCTACGGCGCGGTGTTCGGCTGGACCTTCGCGGTGGGTCCGCCCGAGGCCGGGCACTACACGACCTGCCTGCTCGACGGCCGGCGGGTGGCGGCGCTCATGCCGAACCCCGATCCGGGGGAGGCCGAGTTCTGGTGGAACGTGTACCTGGCGACGGACGACTGCGACCGCACCGTCCAGCGCGCCCTCGATGCCGGCGGCAGCGTGATCAGCCCGGCGATGGACGTCATGGAGCAGGGCCGGATGGCCATCGTCCGGGATCCCGCCGGCGGGCAGTTCGGGCTGTGGCAGGGGCGGGCGCACATCGGCGCCGAGGTGGTCAACGAGCCGGGATCCTTGGTGCGCAACGACCTGGTCACCCCGGACCCGGACCGGGCGCGCACCTTCTACGCCGCGGTGTTCGACTTCACCCTGGACCGCAACGAGGATCTGCCCGAGTTCGACTTCACCTTCCTCCGCCGGCCGGACGGGCACGAGGTGGCCGGGATCTTCGGCAACCCGGACGCCAAGAGCACCACCTGGGCCACCACGTTCGAGGTGGCCGACACCGACGCCGCGGTGGCCGCCGCGACCGCTGCCGGCGGAACCGCCGCCGAACCGTCCGACATGATCTACGGCCGGATCGCGACCGTCACCGACCCGTTCGGCGCCGAGTTCTCGGTGATCACCCGCCCGCCGGCCTGACCGTGCTCGTGCTGGGTGGTCATCATCAGCCCGCCGGTCTTCGGGATATGGACCTGGGCCGTTCTTCGGGGTAGAACTGGTCCGTTCGAGAGAGCGCTCTCTCAGCACGTTGCCGGCTGTGCTCGTTGGTTCAATTGGGCTACCGGCCTGCTCTATGCGTGAGAGCGCTTCCACCGCTCAACGGAGAGGGTGAACGGCATGATGATCCAACGGCGTTGGGGCGGCGCGGTCGCGCTCTGCCTGGTGCTGGTGGCCGGCGGGACCACCGCGTCCGCCGACCCGCCATGGCATGGCGGTCACCCCAACCCGGGTCTCGGCCCGCAGGTCACGATCTTCGATCCGAGCATGCCGGTCGCCCAGATCCAGGCGGCCCTCGACGCGACGCACGCCGCCCAGGTGGACAACGAGATGGGCACCGCGCGGTTCGCGTTCCTGTTCAAGCCGGGCAGTTACGGCACGGCGGAGCAGCCGCTGCAGCTCAAGGTCGGCTACTACACCGAGATCGCCGGGCTGGGCGCATCGCCAACCGATGTCGTGATCAACGGCAAGATCGAGGTGTACAACCGGTGCCTTGAGGGCGGCGGCACCAGCAACTGCCTGGCGCTGGTCAACTTCTGGCGCACGCTGTCCAACCTGTCGCTCACGATCAACGCGGCCGGCCAGGACGCCTGCCGGTCCTCGGCGAACTTCTGGGCCGTGTCCCAGGCGGTGTCGATGCGCCGGCTCGACATCAGCGGCGGCACCCTGTCGCTGATGGACTACTGCACGGCGGGCCCGCAGTTCGCCAGCGGCGGGTTCATCGCCGACTCCCGGCTGCCGGCCACGATCAACGGGTCGCAGCAGCAGTGGCTGACCCGCAACAGCGAGCTCGGCAGCTGGTCCAACGGCGTGTGGAACCAGGTGTTCGCCGGAGTGGTCGGCGCGCCGGACGACGCGGCGTTCCCCACCCCGCCGTACACAACCCTGGACACCACTCCGGTCAGCCGCGAGAAGCCGTATCTGTTCGTCGACGACCGCGGCCGGTACAACGTCCGGGTTCCCGCGGCGACCACCGACTCGCGCGGCATCACCTGGGGCGCGGGGATGACGCCCGGCCGCACCCTGCCGCTGTCCGACTTCTTCGTGGCGCGCCCCGGCGACCCGGTGTGGCTGATCAACGCCGCATTGGCGCGGGGCAAGCACCTGCTGCTCACGCCGGGCGTGTACGACATCGCCCGCAGCATCGAGGTCCGGCGGCCGGGGACCGTGGTGCTCGGCCTCGGGCACGCCACCCTCACCGCGGTCGGCGGCGCCGTTCCGCTCGACGTCGCCGGCGTGCCCGGTGTCATCATCGCCGGCGTCACGATCGACGCCGGCACCGTCGAGTCGCCGGTCCTGCTGCGCGTCGGTCAGCGCCACGGCCACGACCACGGCTCCGCCCGCAACCCCACCACCCTGTCCGACGTGTACTTCCGGGTCGGCGGCCCGCACATCGGCAAGGCCGACACCGCGTTGGAGATCAACAGCGACCATGTGCTGATCGACCACACCTGGGTGTGGCGCGGCGATCATGGTGTCGAAGGCTTCACCGACACCGAACGGTGGAACACCAACACCGGGCGGTACGGCGTGATCATCAACGGCGACCACGTGACCGCAACCGGCCTGTTCGTGGAACACTTCCAGCGGTACAACACGGTGTGGAACGGCCAAAACGGAACCACGATCCTGTACCAGAACGAGCTGCCCTACGACCCGCCGACCCAGGCGGACTGGATGAATGGCGCGGTCGAGGGGTTCGCCGGGTACAAGGTGGGAGATCGGGTCCGCACCCACACGCTGTACGGTGGCGGCGTATATGTTTTCAATAGGAACAACCCGACGATTCACACCGAAAACGGGTTCGAGGTTCCCGATCGTCCCGGCGTACGGTTGCATCACATAATGACGGTGAATCTGAGCGCGGGGATCATCGATCACGTGGTGAATGGTTTGGGGGAGGCGGCGGATACAACCCGAATCGGAGCCCCGGTGTACATCGCGGACTATCCGGTGCCATGATGGTTTCCGAATTTGGTGCACCTGGTCGGGGTAGGGTCCGGGGCGGGCCGGGAGCGTAAGGCACCGCGTCTCCTTGTCAAGGGCGCCTTCGGCGTCGCTGCGCGATCGCTTCGCGACCCTTGACAAGGAGCCTCGCGCGGTGCCTTGGGCCACCAAGGGGCAGGGCGAAGCCCTGCCAGATCACCCCGCCCCGCCCCGGACCCATGCACCCAAGTTCCCATCGACGACAAAACCCCCCAACCTTGGCACCCAACCCCGAGCCGAACACCCGGGTTCCCAATGCCATCCCAACACCAGAATCCCCAGCCCCAGCACCCGGGTTACCGACCGCAGCACCCGAACTCCCAGCCCAGCACCCGAGTTCCCAAGTCCAGCGTGCGAGTCGCCAAGCCCGGTCACTGAACTCCCGGCTCCAGTAAGCGAATTGCTAGCCCCCAGCAACCGAGTTCCCAAGTCCAGGACGCGAGTCGTCGGACCCGGCAACCGAATTGCCAACCCCAGCGCCCGAGTTCCCAAGCCCGGGCCCCGCCCTGGCACGGTGGCCACCCCGGGCGTTCCGACGCCGCCGGGTACCCCCGCCAACCCAGCAAAGATGTCTCTGCACCGCACGTCGGAAACCACGCGAATGGCACAATCATGCGTCGAACACCTGATCGAGTGAACAATCTAGGAAACCGTCGAACCGGTCGATAGAATTGCGGGTGTGAGCGAAGTCCAGGAATACCCGGCCCTACGCGGTGCCGAGCTCCCGGCTGCGCTGACAGAAATCTTCACCAGAATGCGCCGGGACTATGCCGCCGCGCTGGACATCATCAACGACATCGCCCACCACCACACCGAATTGTTCACCGGGT
>NZ_DASUCC010000075.1:0-38127 GCF_035762905.1 Actinophytocola sp. | reverse complement strand
AGGGCCCGTCCATTCCACAATGGACGGGCCCTGTGCTGGTCGGGGTGACAGGATTTGAACCTGCGACCTCTTCGTCCCGAACGAAGCGCGCTACCAAGCTGCGCCACACCCCGGTGAACCTGTGGCAGTCTAGCTGACGTCCGCGCCGGCTCCGAAGGGGGCGCGTTCGATGCCGGGGTGGGTGTCGGGGTCGGGGGTGCTGCGGGGGACGAGGGTGAGCAGGCTGGCTTCCGGGGGGCAGGCGAAGCGGACCGGGGCGTACGGGGAGGTACCGAGGCCGGCGGAGACGTGCAGCCACATGTGCACTCCCCAACGCGAGGCGCCGCGGGCGCGGGAGCGGTCGAGTTCGCAGTTGGTGACGATGGCGCCGTAACCGGGGATGCGCAGCTGGCCGCCGTGGGTGTGGCCGGCCATCACCAGGTCGTAGCCGTCGGCGGCGAAGGCGTCCAGGACGCGGGGTTCGGGGGAGTGGGTGATGCCGAGGCGCAGGGCGGCCGAGCGGTCCGGGCGGCCGGCGATGTCGGCGTAGCGGTCGCGGCGCAGGTGCGGGTCGTCGACGCCGGCGACGGCGATGGGTTGGCCGTCCACCATCAGCAGGCGGCGGACGTGGGTGAGGTCGAGCCAGCCGCGTTCGATCAGGGCGGCGCGCAGGTCCCGCCAGGGCAGCGGGACGCCGTGGATGCGTTTCTTGGACGGGAACAGGTACCGTGCGGGGTTCTTCGGTCGCGGTGCGTAGTAGTCGTTGCTGCCGAACACGAAGACGCCGGGGACGTCCAGCAGCGGGCCGAGGGCGCGCACAACGGCCGGGACGGCCTGCCGGTGGGCCAGGTTGTCCCCGGTGTTGACCACCAGGTCCGGCTTGAGGTCGGCCAGCGCCGCCACCCAGCGCTGCTTGGACCGCTGGTTCGGCATCATGTGCAGGTCCGAGATGTGCAGCACGCGCAGCGACCGGGCCCCTTCGGACAACACCGGCAGGGTCGCCTGCCGCAGTGTCCAGTGCCGGCGTTCGATGCCGGCGGCGTAGGCGAGGGTCGCGGTGCCGAGGGCGGTCGTGCCCAGCGCGACCCGGCGGACGGTGCTTGCCAACGTGCTCACGTGCCCGAGCGTAACCCGGCGCGGTGAGGATCGGTCACGTGCGCACCCGGCCAGTAGGGTTCGCCACATGCCTTCGCTCAAGGAGCGGCTGAAGGACGACCTCACGGCCGCGATGAAGAACCGGGAGAAGACCAGGGTGGCCACCCTGCGCATGGCGCTGACCGGGGTCACCAACGAGGAGGTGTCCGGTACCGCCGCGCGTGAGCTGACCGACGCCGAGGTCGAGAAGGTCCTCGGCCGCGAGGTGCGCAAGCGCAAGGAGGCGGCGGAGGCGTTCGCCGCCGCCGGCCGGGCCGAGCAGGCACAGGCCGAGCTGGACGAGGCCGCGGTGCTCGCCGAGTATCTCCCCCGCCAGCTCGACGACGACGAGCTGACGGCGCTGGTGGCCGAAGCGGTGGCCGAGGTCACCGAGCAGCTGGGCGCCGCACCCGGCCCGAAGCAGATGGGTCAGGTGATGAAGGCCGCCAACGCCCGGGTGTCCGGCCGCGCCGACGGTGGCCGGGTGGCCGCCCTGGTCAAGGCCCGGCTCACGCAGAGCTGACCAGAAGCCGCCACCCGCTAGGCCGGCTTCTGGATCGGGTCAAGTCCTTGCCCAACCAACGCAACCTCAGGGGCACCGTGCCGGCACCCAGCCACAATCACCCCGTAATCCGCGCGTTCGCTGGGACGCGACAACAGCAGTAAAACCCGGACTAGCGCGGACTAGTTGGGCAGGATGATCGCCCCGCCTTCGCCGGGATCGCCGCCACCGCCACCGCCGCCCCCACCGCCGCGGCCGCCACCGTTGCCGGGGAAGCCCGGAACGCCGGGTATCCCCGGGAAGCCGGGACCGGGGTCAGGCCCCGGCGGGGTGGACGGCGCCGGCGCGATGCCGTTGCTGACGTGGATCGTGACGGTCGCACCGGGGATCGCGTTGCCGCGTGGCGATTGGGCCACGACCGTGCCGCGCTTGGCGGCGTCGTTGCGGGTCCGCGCGGCCACCTTGTACCCGCTGTTCTGCAGGATCTGGGTGGCCTCCTGCTGGCTCTTGCCCACCACGTTGGGCACCTTGGTGTTGTCGCCGCCGTTGAGGTAGCGCGGGTCGGGTGCCGGCAGCGGCATCACCGGCTGGCCGGCCATGATCGGGTTCATCGCCTCGAACCAGGTCTGCGCCGGCGTCTTGCCGCCGAAGATGTTGCCGGTGCCGCACAGCCGGGTCGGGTCGTCGCAGATCGGCCGCGGCCTCGGGCTGTCGTTGAAGGTCAGCACCGCTCCGGCGAGCTGCGGGGTGGCGCCGACGAACCCGGCCGACTTGTGCTCCTGGGTGGTGCCGGTCTTGCCGAGCATCGGCCGGTTCCACTTGGCCGCCGAGGCGGCGCGGGCCGCGGTGCCGGAGGTGTCGTCCTTGCCCATCCCGACCACCAGCGTGTTGGCCAGCGCCTCGGATACGGCCTGGTCACACGGCTGCTCGGGGACGTCGACCTTCTTGCCGTTGCGGTCGAGCACCTCGACGATCGGGCTCGGCGGACACCACACGCCGCCACTCATCAGCGTGGCCGCCACGTTGGCCAGTTCGAGGGTGCTGGTGGCCGCCGGGCTGAGCGTGAACGAGGCCCGGCCCGGGCTGTTGGGCGGGTGGCTCTTGAAGAACTCGACCTGCGACAGCCGCTCCTCGTCGTTCTTCGCGTTGGGGTTCGGCGGCCGGCCCCCGGAGTTCAGCGCCATGGTCTCGCGCAGACCCAGGCGGGACGCGATGTCCACCACCAGGTCCATGCCGACCTGCTCCTCGAGGATGACGAAGCCGGTGTTCGGGGACTTGGCGAGCGCGTCCTGCAGGCTCATCTGGGGGCCGTACTCGCCGGCGTTGCTCAGGCAGTACCAGCGGTTGTCCCCGTCGTCGCGGCGCTCGGTGCGCGGGCACTTCTCGCCGCCACCGGTGAACACCGACGAGACGTGCGTGGCCGGCGTGGCGATGGTCTGGTAGATGCCGCCGCCCCGCTCCAGGTACGCGGCCGCGGTGAAGATCTTGTAGATGGATCCGGCGCCGAACTTGTTGGCGGTGTCGTACGGCAGGCCGTAGACGGTCTCCCCGGCGTCCTTGTTCAACCCGTAGTCCCGGTTGGACACCAGCGCGACGACCTGATGTCGTTCCTTGCCGGGCCGCACGATGGCCATGGTGTTGGCGATGCCGTCGGTGTTCTTGGGGACCTGGTTCTCGGCGGCCACCTTGGCCATGTGCGTCGCGTTGGCGTCGAAGCTGGTCTTGATCACGTAGCCGCCGCTGTAGAGCTGGTCGCGGGGGAAGCCGATCTTCTTCAGGTAGTCCTCGACGTACTGGCAGAAGAAGCCGTACTCCGGCCCGGCCCCGACGCAGTTGGCGGCCGGCTTGTCCGGCGCCGGCAGGATGCCCAGCTCCTCCTTCTTGTAGGTCTCGGCGGCATCCGGCGACAGCTTCTGGGTCTCCACCATCTTGTCGATCACCAGGTTGCGCCGCTTGAGCGTCTCGACCGGCCGCTGCCACGGGTTGTACCGGCTGGGGTTGTTGACCATGCCGGCGAGCAGCGCGGCCTGCGCCACGGTCAGCTTGTCCGGGGTGGTGTGGAAGTAGGCGTGCGCGGCGGCGCCGACCCCGTAGACCTGGTAGGCGAACTCGACGATGTTCAGGTAGCCGGTGAGGATCTCGTCCTTGGTCATCTTCTGTTCGAGCTGAATGGCGATCCGGGCCTCGCGGAGCTTGCGCGTGATGGTCTGCTCCTGGGCGCGCTTCTGCTCGATTTTCTTCTCCGGCTCGTCGCCTCGATAGACGACGTTAATCAGATAGTTTTTCACGTATTGCTGGGTCAGTGTGGACGCACCCTGGACCTCGCCGGAGGTCTGGTTGCTCACCGCGGCGCGCATCGTGCCCCGCCAGTCCACGCCGTTGTGCTCGTAGAAGCGGCGGTCCTCGATCGCGATCAGCGCGGCCTTCATGGTCGGCGAGATCTGCTCGGCGGTCACCGGGATGCGGTACTGGTCGTAGAGGTAGGCGATCGGCGTGCCGTTTGCGTCGGCAACCGTTGTGACCAGGGCAGGGTCGGACGCCACCAGGTTGCCGGACACGCTGTCGATCGCGTCGCTCGCCCGGTTCGAGACCACACCGAGCGCACCCACCGCGGGAAACAGCATGCCGGCGACCAGGACACCGGCCAAAAGACACAGACCGAGAAGCTTCAGCAGGCTGTCTCCGACTCGCACGCGCCTAGCCTACGCGGCACCCGTCCGGAGTACTTTCCGCTCCGAAGAGTTGTTGACATTAGGTAACGGCTGTCGGGGCCGGTGTTCAGTAGGGAACCAGCGACCTCTAGAGTCCGTCAACGTCTCACGACGCGCCAATAGCCGGCCCGCACCCGCGGAGCCGACTGGAGGCACCCGATGCCGGGGGGTGTCGGGTTAAGAGGTCGAGGTGTCGAGACACAGCTAGGGGTGGGGGTCATGCAAAATGACCAGGCAGATTGGCGAGTGAACGCACTGTGCCGAGACGAGGACCCCGACGGATTGTTCGTCCGCGGCAAGGAGCAGCGCAAGGCGAAGTTGGTCTGCGTCGCGTGTCCGGTGCGCACCGAGTGCCTCGCGGAGGCGTTGGATAACCGGATCGAGTTCGGTGTGTGGGGCGGCATGACCGAGCGTGAGCGACGGGCTTTACTCCGGCGCCGCCCGGACGTGACCTCGTGGCGAGAGTTGCTGGACAACGCCCGGCGCGAAGCCACCGAGGATGACGTCCGGGTCGGCTGATCAGCCGGCCAACCCTGCACCGATTTCCCGCAGACCGTCGAGATCGTGCACGTCGGAGGGCATTGCCGGGACCGCGACCACCGGCACCGCAGGATGCGCCTTGGTGAACCGGGCGACCAGCCGGCCCTCCCGTTCCGCCACCGCCACGCGGTCGGCGTGCAGGCGAAGCACCGCCGCCGCCAGCGGAGCCTCCCCGGATCGATCCAGCCGATCGGCCGCGGCCTGCGCGGCCGGCCCGGACAGCCGGGCCAGCACCGGATGGGTCCGGTTCACCACCAACCCGGCCAGCGGCATCCCGTCCTCCGAGAGCCGTTCGACGAAGTAGCTGGCCTCGCGCAGCGCGTCCGGCTCGGGCGCGGCCACCACGACGAACGCGGTGCCCCCGGAGCGCAGCAGCTCGTAGGTCCGCCGGGCCCGCTCCCGGAACCCGCCGAACATCCCGTCGAAGGCCTGCACGAACGCCGAGGCGTCGGCGAGCAGTTGCCCGCCGATGATCGTCGACACGGCCTTGGCGAACAGCCCGAACCCGGCGCTGACCACCTTGCGTACCCCCCAGCCGCCGGCCCGCGCCGGCCCGGTGAGCAGCTTGATCATGCGACCGTCCAGCGCGGCGGACATCCGCTGCGGGGCGTCCAGGAAGTCCAGCGCCGAGCGGCTCGGCGGGGTGTCCACCACGATCAGGTCCCACCGGCCCTCGCCGGCGAGCTGGCCGAGCTTCTCCATCGCCATGTACTCCTGGGTGCCGGAGAACGAGGTGGAGATGGTCTTGTAGAACGGGTTGGCCAGCACCTCCTTGGCCCGCTCCTCCCCGGCGTGCGCCAGCACCATGTCGTCGAACGTGCGGCGCATGTCCAGCATCATCGCGGACAGCTCGCCGGCCGGCTCGAACCCGTCGACCTCGACCGCCTTCGGCGTGTTGCCGAGCGTGCGCAGGCCGAGTGACTGGGCCAGCCGCCGCGCCGGGTCGATGGTGAGCACGACGGTCTTGCGGCCCCGCTCGGCCGCGCGCACCGCGATGGCCGCGGCCGTTGTGGTCTTTCCCACTCCACCCGACCCGCAGCACACGATCACGTGCGTGTCCGGGTCGTCGATCAGCGCGTCGATCCGCAGCGCCCCGGCCACTAGCAGACCCCCTGGTCGACCAGCGCCTCGGCGAACTCGTACAGCGCGGCGATGTCCACCCCGTCGTTGCTCTCCGGCAGCTCCAGGATCGGCAGGTCCACCTCGCCGAGCTGGTCCCGGGCGCGCCGCTGCGCCTGCACCTGGACGGCGTGCTCGACGGTCTCGGCCACCAGCCCGTCCAGGCCGGCGGCGACCGGGTCGAGCCCGGCCGCGGTCAGGCCGCCACGCACCCGGCCGGCGTCCACCCGCCCGCCCGCGGCCGAGGTCACCGAGCGGGCCGGCAGCCGGGACGGCCGGACCCGGTTCAGGATCGCCGCGCCGGGCCGCAGCTCGGCGCCGTCCAGCTCGGCCACCGCCTCGATGGTCTCCCGCACCGGCATCTCCTCGAGCAGCGTGACCAGGTGCACCGCGGTGTCCCCGGAGTGCAGCAGGCGCACCACGCCCTCGCTGTGCCCCTTGATCGGCCCGACCTTGGCCAGGTCGACCATGGCCCGGGTGACGTCGAGGAACTTCACGATCCGCCCGGTCGGCGGGGCGTCCAGCACGACCGCGTCATAGACGTGCCGGCCATGCTCGTCGGTGCGCCCGACGCACTCCTTGACCTTGCCGGTGAGCAGCACGTCTCGCAGGCCGGGGGCGATCGTGGTGGCGAACTCGATGGCGCCCATCCGGCGCAGCGTCCGGCCGGCGAACCCCAGGTTGTAGAACATGGTGAAGTACTCGAGCAGGGCCGCCTCGGCGTCCACGTGCAGCGCGCGCACCTCGCCGCCCCCCGGCGCCGCGGCGATCCGCTGCTCGGCGTAGGGCAGCGGCGCGGTGTCGAACAGCTGGGCCACGCCCTGCCGGCCCTCCACCTCGATCAGCAGGATCCGCCGGCCGCCGGTGGCCAGCGCGAGGGCCAGCGCCGCGGCGACCGTGGTCTTGCCGGTGCCACCCTTACCGGTGACCACATGCAGCCGCGCCCGGGCGATGGTGTCGTTCCAACCGGAACCGGCAGTGGTCACCGGACCAGCCTAAATGTCCGGTTCCCCGAATGCCGTTCAATGTCAGCTGGCCAACAGCATGACCGTCACGGTGAGCCCGACGAGGATGACCAGCGCCCAGGACAGCCACGGCGCCAGCGCGGTGGCGACCAGTACGCAGAGCACCGCGAAGATGGTGAACGTGATCGCGCCGGCCAGCGCCACCTGGCCGGTGGTGGATCCGCTGCGCTCCCGCACCTTCGCCATGGTGAGCAGGACCAGGACCAGGCCGCCGGCGGCGATCAGCGCCGCGGCGATCAGTCGCCAGGCTTCCATTGGAACACGGTAGCGGTCATCCCGGTTCGTTCCGTGACGACTACGCTGCCGCTTCATGACCCAGTGGGAGTACGCCACGGTGCCGTTGCTGATCCACGCCACCAAGCAGATCCTCGACCAGTGGGGATCGGACGGCTGGGAGCTGGTGACCGTGCTGCCGGGACCGACCGGTGAGCAGCTGGTGGCTTACCTCAAGCGGCCGAAGGCGGCCTGAGCCGTGCCAGCCTGGAGCGACCGGCTGACCGAGCTCGGCATCCGGCTGCCCGCGGTGGCGCCGCCGGCCGGCGCCTACGTCCCGGCGGTGCGTACCGGCACGCTGGTGTTCACCTCCGGCCAGGTTCCGTTCGTGGACGGGGTGATCGCCGCCACCGGGAAGGTCGGCGCCGAGATCGCGCCCGAGGAGGCCAAGCAGCACGCCCGCACCTGTGCCCTGAACGCGCTGGCCGCGGTGGATGCGCTGGTCGGCATGGACGCGGTGGTGCGGGTGGTGAAGGTGGTCGGCTTCGTGGCCTCCGCCGAGGGGTTCACCGGCCAGCCGACCGTGCTCAACGGGGCGTCCGAGCTGCTCGGCGAGGTGTTCGGCGAGGCAGGCCGGCATGCCCGGTCCGCCGTCGGGGTGGCCGAGCTGCCGCTCGGGGTGCCGGTCGAGGTGGAGCTGGTCGTCGAGGTCCGCCCGGATGAATGATCCGGTCGGGTCCTGCCACGAACTGCTGCTGCGGCTGGCCGGGCGGTTACCGGACCGGCAGCTGTGGCGGTTCCGGGACTGGCTGGCCGCCGGCGCGCTGGACGCGCTGGCCCGGTCGCTGCCGCTGACCCTGTTGCGGGACCGGCTGGCGATCACCGCGCAGGAGTCTCAGCTGCTCAACGCGGCACTGCTGACCGCAGGAGCCGATCTGGGGTTGCTCAACGCGCTGCCATGGGTAGACGAAATCGGCGATGTCGGCTACACCTTCACCCCAGAGTCGCCCGAATGGGTGAGCACGGGTGACTCGACGGCGGTAGTGCTCGGCGCGGTCCTCTCCGGCCGTTCCGAAGTGCTCGACGTGCGCGGGAGCTGGCGCCGGCACCGGTCCGGACCTGGCCCGGTGTGCCGGATCGTGCTGGTCACCGCCGCGGCCGAGCACGCGCGGCTGACCGGCGAGTTGCAGCGGGTACTGCGCGCGCTCGGCACCTACGAGCCGGGCGTGGAGGTGCTGCCGGACGGCGGTGAGCTGCCGGCGTACCACCAGGCGGCGCTCGCGGCCTCCGAGCCGCTGCTGCCGGGGCTGCGCGGCTACCGGAGGCAGCCGACCGGCCGCTGACCACCGCCGCCCGACGACCGTGAGGAGACTTCGTGGCCCAGGTAGCCGACTTACCGGTTCGGGCGCACGATCTGCTGCTCACCTTCGCCGGCAGAGTCGACGACGACGCGCTGGCCGACGCGCGTGAGCTGCTGGCCTCGGCCGAAGTGGACCGCACGCTGGAGTTCCTGGTCGGCTGCCTGATCGCCGGCCGGATCCCGATCGGTGCGGCGCAGCGGTCCGAGTTGGACGCGCTGTTCACCCAGACCTATCTGGACCGGACGTTGTTCAACCGGCTCACCGTCGACGACGCGTCGGCCGCGGTGCGCCACCGGTTCGGCGGCAGCGAGGACGCCGGGCACGGGGTCGCCGAGGGCGCGCACCGGGTGCTCGACATGCTTCCGGACGTCCGCTCGGTGTGGTCGGTGTGGCGGCTGACCCCGGCCGGAGCGGCGTCCGGGCCGGTGCCACACCGGGTGGTGCTGGTCGGCGTCGGGCCGGGTGGATTTCCCCCGGCCACCTCCTACCGGCTGGAGCACGCGCTGCGCCGGGCCGGCATCCGGGCCTCGGTGGAGGTGCTCCGGGACGGCGCCGAGGCGCCCGAATACCACCACGCGGCCATGCAGCACGCCAGCCAGGTACCGCTGGTCCCGGCCGCGGCGATCACCGCCGGCCCGCCCCGGCCGGGGATCGGCGCGGCCCAGGACAGCCTGACCCGGATCCCCGCGGTGCCCCCGCCGCCCCGCGCCCCGGTACCGGCGGGTCTGGACAGCAACCCCCGCACGCCCGCCGTGCCCCGCCTGGAGCCGCCCAGCCTCGGCCGGGTGCCGGCCGCCCAACTCGGCCCGCCCAGCGTGCCGGCGATGCCGGCCGGCCCGCCCAGCCAGACCCGGATGCCGGCCGCCCAAATCGGCCGGTCACCGGTGCCACCGCCGATGCCGGGGCCCCCGAGCGTCTCGCGGATGCCGGCCGCCCAGGCCGGCCCGCCGAGCATGTCGCCGATGCCGGCCGCCCAACTCGGACCGCCGAGCATGTCCCGGATGCCAGCCGCCCAGGCCGGTCCACCGAGCCTGCCAGCCGGGCAATCCAGCCTGACCCGGATGCCGGCCGCCCAGGCGAGTTCGCCCGGGATGCCGCCGCCGGGTGGCCTCCGCCCGCCCGCGCCGCCGGCCGGCCCGCCGAGCCTGTCCCGGATGCCGCCGGCCCGGCCCGCCGGCCCGGCGCTGCCCCGCTTGGATCCGCCCAGCCTCGGCCGCACGCAGGCCGTGCCCCGCTTGGATCCGCCGAGCTTCCCCGGCCGCACGCAGGCCGTGCCCCGCTTGGATCCGCCGAGCTTCCCCGGCCCCGGCCAGGTTGGCCCGCCGAGCCTGTCCCGGATGCCAGCCGCCCAGGCCGGCCCGCCGAGCATGTCCCGGACGCCGCCGGCGGTGCCGCGGCTGGATCCCCCGAGCCTGGGCCGCGCCCGCGCGGTCGCCCCGCCGAGCATGTCCGGGATGCCGCCGGCCCGGCCCGGCGGGCCGGCGGTGCCCGGTCTGGAGCCGCCCAGCCTGGGCCGCACCGCGCCGGCCCCGTCGTGGATGAACGAGCTGCCCCCGTCGCCGTACGCCAACGCCAGGCCGGCATTGCCCGGCGGCGCCGACGCCGCGCTCAGCGAGCAGGAGAAGAACCTGCTGCGCCAGCTTCAGGACGAGCTGGTCCGCCGCGAGCGCGCCGAGGCCGAGCGCACCGCCCGGCACGGCGGCGGTCAGAACGGCAACGGCAACTACGGCTGGCCCAACTCCGGCAGCCCGACCATGGTCAACGGCTTCCCGCCGCAGTACCCCGACCACCGCCGCTGACCACCGGCGGTTCGGGGCGGGCCGGTTAGCGCGGGAACCCGCCGCCGAACTGGGCGGCGGCCAAACCACGGGCGGCCAGGTAGCCGACGTTGTCCATGAGCCGCTGCACGTGCAGGCCGCGGCTGACGTCGCAGCGGTGCACCGTCTGTCCGTTGTGCACCATCGACAGGAAGTCGTCCAGCAGCCGGTGGAAGCAGTCCTGAGCGCTCTCGTTGCGCACCGCCAGCTCCCGGTAGCCGTGCATCCCGTAGACCGACACGTCGGAGATCGACGGGCGCACCGGCGTACGCATCGACATGGTCGCGGTGCTCGTCGCGCCGCTGGCGTGGGACAGCACCACCTGCCAGAGGTCCGGCTCGCCGCGGTGGGCCGCGAGCACCCCGTTGACCTCGCCGAGCGCGGCGTCGAGCAGGTCAAGCACGTGCGGCCCGACGTCGGCAAGCGCCCCGCCCTCGTGCCGCCACTGCGAGCGGGAGAACTCGCCGCCGAGCAGCGCGCCGGAGATCCACCGCGCGGTCCCGCCGGTCCAGCCGCCGGCCCGGTGCAGCTCGTCCAGCCATTCGATGGTGCTGGCGGCGAACCGGCGCAGGAACACCACGACGGTGGCCACGGCGGCGTCGTCCGCGGCCGCCACCAGCTGCTCGGCCTCGTCCACCGTGGACGCGACCGGCTTCTCCAGGATCAGGTGCCGGCCGGCCCGGGCGGCGTGCACGGCGAGCGGGGCCTGGATCGCCGGCGGGACCGCGAACGAGACGGCCTCCACCGAGGACACCAGCTCCTTGAACGAGTGGGCCACCGTCGCGCCGTACGGCGCGGCCACCTCGGCCGCCGCGTTCGGTCGCCGGGCGAACACCGAAACGAGCCGGGTTCGCGGGTGCGCGGCGATGGCGGGCGCGTGCACGGAGCGCGCCCAAGGTCCGGAGCCCACCAGGCCCACGCGTAGCGGAGTGTCCCCACGTTCTGCCATGGCCACACATCCTGCACCCTCGTAGGCTCGGGGCGTGCGTGACCTGCCCACTGAACTGGTTTTGCCGCCCGGGTTCGTTCCGGAGGACCCCCCCGACCCACCGGTCACGCCCCGGGATTCGGCCACGGTCATGCTGGTCAGGGATGCCGAGGCGGGGATCGAGGTGTTCCTGCTGCGCCGGGTAAGGGGCATGGCGTTCGCCGGCGGGATGACCGTCTTTCCCGGTGGCTCGGTCGACCCGCGCGACGCCGACACCTCGGTCGCCTGGCACGGCCCGGAGCCGGCCTGGTGGGGCCGCCGGTTCGGGGTGGACCCGGCGCTGGCCAGGGCGCTGGTGTGCGCGGCGGTGCGGGAGACGTTCGAGGAGTCCGGCGTGCTGCTGGCCGGCCCGGACGCGACCGGTGTGGTGTCCGACACCCGGCCGTACCACGAGGCCCGGCGGCAGCTGGTCGAGCGGGAGACCTCGCTGGCCCAGTTCCTCGCCGATGCCGGCCTGGTGCTGCGCGCGGACCTGTTGCGGCCGTGGGCGAACTGGGTGACCCCGGAGGCCGAGCGGCGCCGGTTCGACACCCGGTTCTTCCTGGCCGCGGTGCCGGACGGGCAGCGCGCCGACGGCGCCACCACGGAGGCCGCCGAGGCCGGCTGGTACCGGCCGACCGACGCGCTGGACGACTGGAAGCAGGGCCGCCGTGGCCTGCTGCCGCCGACCTGGACCACGCTGGCGGAGCTGGAGGAGTGCGGCTCGCTGGCCGACGCGATGCACCGCGACCGCACGATCACCAAGCTGATGCCGCGGGTGGTGCGGGACGGGGACGTGCTGCGGCTGCTGGTGAACGGTGAACCCGGCTACGACAGCGCCGCCAACCACCTCGACGCTCGCCCGGACGACCGGCTGGAGCGCCGGTGACCGCTCTCGCCCACCCGGCCTACGGCATCCCGCGGCCGGTGGCCCCGTTCGCCGAGGTGCTGCTGGAGAACAACCCGTCCGCGATGACCCTGGACGGCACCAACACCTGGCTGCTGCGCGGCCCCGGCGCGGACCGCTGCGTCGTGGTCGACCCGGGCACCCGGGACCAGAGCCACCTGGAGCGGGTGGCCGCCGCGGCCGGCCCGGTGGCGGTGATCCTGATCACCCATCACCACGGCGACCACGTCGGCGGCGCCTCCTGGCTGGCCGAGCGGACCGGCGCGCCGGTCCGGGCGTTCGACGCCGGACTGTGCCGGGACGCCGACCCGCTCACCGACGGCGAGGTGGTCGCGGCCGCCGGGCTGGAGCTGGCCGTGCGGCACACGCCCGGCCACACCGCGGACTCCGTGTGCTTCGCGGTCGGCGCCGGCGGGGTCCGCGCGGTGCTGACCGGCGACACCGTGCTGGGCCGGGGCACCACGGTGGTCTTCGACCTCGGCGCCTACCTGGACTCGCTGCGTGCGCTAGCCGCCGCCGAGCCGGGCACCCTGGTGCTTCCCGGGCACGGCCCGGAGCTGCCGGACCTGGCCGGCACCGCCGCGATGTACCTGGCGCACCGCGAGGAGCGGCTGGACCAGGTGCGCGCGGCGCTGCGCCGACTCGGTCCGGACGCCAGCCCGCGCGCGGTGGTCGAGCTGGTCTACGCCGACGTGGACCCGTCGCTGTGGGGCCCGGCCGAGTGGTCGGTCCGGGCCCAACTGGACTACCTGCGCTAGCCCGCCTCTCCGGGATTAACTGCAGTTGTTGCGTTCCAGCCAGTGGTGCGGTGAGCGGGTTGACTGTGGCTGGGTTGCGTCACGGTGCCCCTGAGGTTGCCGTTGGTTGGTCCGAGACTTGTCTTAATGATCGACGCGACAGGCCTCGGGGTACTGCCCACCTAGGCCGGTGTTGGTGGGCGCATCGGCATCACGATGTAGCGCAGGTTCGGTTCGCCGGGTTCGGCCGCGGTCAGGATCGTGGCCCGCATCCCGGGCTGGATGGCGAGGCGCACGGTGCCGCCGAGGAACGGCTTCAGCGCGTCGGTGAGGTAGCGGGCCTGGAACGACTGCCCGGTCCGCCCGCCGTCCACCGTGGCCTTGACCGACTCCTCGGCCTCGCCGGCGGTCTGGTCCGCGCCGCGCAGCCGGACCTCGGCATCGCCCACCTCGAGCAGCAGCACGCCGCGCGGATCGGTGTACAGGCCGACCCGGCGCACCGCACCGGCCAGCGCGTCGGCGTCCAGCTCCAACTGGGTGTCCACGGCCGAAGTGACCACCTTGGACTCGTGGATGGCCGTGCCGTCCAGCACCGCCGTGGTCACCTCGGCGGCACCCCAGGACAGGCCCAGCCCGTCCCGGCCGGCGTGCAGCGTCAGCGTGCCGGCGTCCGGGATCTGCCGGGCGATCTCGACCAGCAGCGGCGCCGGCACCAGCGCGTCCAGCTCACCCGCCGGCCGCCAGGGTAAGGACGCGACCGCCATCCGGAACCGATCGGTGGCCAGCAGCACCAGTCGGTCGCCGTCGGACCGGATCCGCACCCCGGTGTAGAGCGGCAGCGCGTCGTCCCGGGACGCGGTCGCGGCCACCGTGGTGAGCGCCTCGGCCAGCGGCGCGGCGCCGACCTCACCGACCCGGGCCGGCAGCTCCGGCACACCGGGATGGATCTCGGCATCCAGCAGCGGCAGGGCGTAGCGGGCGCCGGGCACCCGGACGGCCAGCCGGCTGCCCTCGACGACCAGCCGCACCTCGGGCTCGGCCAGCGCCCGTAACGTCTCGGCCAGCGGCCGGGCCGGCACCAGCACCCGGCCGTCGGTGTGCACCAGGGCCGGGCAGCGCAGCCGGACCGAGCGCTCCCGGTCGCACGCGGCCAGGCGCACGCCGCCGGCCTCCGCGGTGATCAGCAGGCCGGACAGCACCGGGTCGGTGAGCCGGCCGGGCACCAGCCGGACCGCGTCGGAGGCGACCCGGGCGAGATCGGCGGTGGTCACGGTGAGGTCCATGGCGCGCACGCTAACCGGGAACACCGACAAATCCGGTGCCACGCATAACCGGGCCGCCAATCGTTCACCCGTCGGCTGTTCCGCAGGTCGGTTCCGCACCCCTAGGTTGACCGGCATGTGCGAGCAACCGTGCGAGGACCGCCTGCGCCGCCGGACCGTGTTGGCCGGCTCCGGGGCGCTGGCCGTGGCCGGGACGCTGCTCCCGGGCGTCGCCTTCGCCGAGCCGGACGGGGCCGAGCCCACCGGCGAGCAGACCAGGACCGTCACCGGCACGCTGCGCCCGGACGTGCCGGACTGGTACTACCTGCCGGTGGACGTGCCCCGCGGGGTGCGCGAGATCGAGGTTTCCTACAGCTACGACCGGCCGCAGGTCCCGCAAGGCGCCAAGGGAAATTCCCTGGACATCGGCATGTTCTCGCCGGCCGGCATCCAGTTGGGCAACGACCGCGGGTTCCGCGGCTGGTCCGGCGGGGCCCGCGACCGGTTCACGATCAGCGCCGGTGCGGCCACCCCGGGCTACCTGCCCGGGCCGATCGAGCCGGGCCGCTGGCACGTGCTCCTCGGGCCGTACACGGTGGCCCAGCAGGGGCTCAACTACTCGGTGACCGTCACGCTGCGGTTCGGCCACCCCGACCCGGCGTTCAGGCCAGCGCCCGCGCCGGTCAGCGCCCCGGCGCGGGACCGAGGCCGAGCCTGGTACCGCGGTGACGGCCACCTGCACACGGTGCACTCCGACGGCCTGCGCACCCCGGCCGAGCTGGTGGCCGCGGCCCGCGCCGCCGGCCTGGACTTCATCGTCTCCACCGAGCACAACACCTCGAGCGCGGCGTTGCAGTGGGGTGCGCACGCCACCGACGACCTGCTCATCGTCAACGGTGAGGAGGTGACCACCCGGACCGGGCACTGGCCGGCCTGGCACCTCCCGGCCGGCAAGTGGATCGACTGGCGGTACCGGGCCGGGGACCGGCACCAGTTCCGCCGGTTCGCCGAGGAGGTGCGCCGGGCCGGCGGGCTGGTTGTCGCGGCCCACCCGTTCACCCCGTGCGTCGGCTGCTCATGGGGCTTCGGCTACCAGCACGCCGACCTGGTCGAGGTGTGGAACGGCCCGTGGACCCTGGACGACGAGGCCTCGGTGATCAACTGGGACGGGCTGCTGCGGGCCGGCACGTTCCTGCCCGCGGTGGGCAACAGCGACGCGCACAACCTCGACCATGTGGTGGGGCTGCCGCAGAACGTGGTGCTGGCCGACGAGCTCGGCCCGCGCCGGCTGATGGACGGCTTCAAGGCCGGGCGGAGCTGGATCGCCGAGTCGGCCGGTGTCGAGCTGACCTTCACGGCCACCGACGGCACCCGCCGGGCCGGCATCGGTGAGCGGCTGCGGGCCGGCACCGGCGCACCGGTCACCGTCGAGCTGACCGTGTCCGGCGTGCCGGGCACGGCGGTCCGGTTCCTGGACCAGAACGGTCCACAGTGGATCCAGCCGGTCGGCGCGACCGGGACGGCCACGGTCCGGTGGGTGGCGCAGACCCGCTACTCCCAGTGGGTCCGCGCCGAGGTGCGTCGCCCGGTGGCCACCGCCACCACGCCGGACACGATGGTGGCGCTGACCAACCCGATCTTCCTCGACTCCTAGGCGGTCGCCGGGACCAGGGCCGCGCGGGCCGGCGGGGTCGTGGCGGGCTGCGCGGTCACGGTGTGCCGGCGGGCCCAGACCAGGGCGGCGACCAGGAGGCCGGCCGCGCTGGAGGCGAGGAACGAGGCGCGGATGCCGGCGTGCTCGACCAGCCAGCCGCTGGCCGACTGGCCGAGGGCCAGGCCGAAGGTCACCGAGGTGATCACCCAACCGAACGCCTCGGTGACCGTGCCGGCCGGCGCGACGTTCTCAAGGGCCGCCGAGTGCGCGGTGGCCTGCGGGGTGATCAGCAGGCCGGTCACCAGGAGCAGCAGGGTCAGGCCGAGCAGGCTGTCCGGGATGGCCAGCGGCGCGATCAGCACCGAGAACCCGGCCAGCAGCATGGGCAGGCGCAGGTGCAGCGGACGGGGCCACGGGCGGGTGGCGTACAGGATGCCGAAGATCACCGAGCTGGCCGAGCAGAGCGCCAGCATCAGGCCGCCGACCGGGGCGTGCCCGGCCCGGGTGGCGGCGGCCGGCACGGCGACCTCGATGAAGCCGATGGTGAGGCCGAAGCCCAGCGCCGCAAGGGCCACGGTGCGCATGCCGGGGCTGGACATCGCGCCGAGCAGGCGCCCGCCCCGGCCGGCGGGGTCGGCGGCCGGCCTGGTCCGGCGGACCGCCGGGGTCAGCGCGAAGCCGATGCCGCCGAGCAGCATGCAGGCGCTGCCGGCGACCACGCCGGTGCCCGGCCACGGTGCGACGATCAGCACACCGGCCAGCGCGGGCCCGAGGATGAAGAACACCTCCATGCTGATCGCCTCGTAGGCGTAGGCGGCGGCACGGGCGGACCCGGGCGGCAGCAGCCGGGTCCACAGCGCCCGGGAGGCGGAGCCGACGGTGGGCTGGGTCAGGCCGATGACGAACGCCAGCCCGACCAGCACCCAGGTGGCCGCCCGAGCCTCGATGACCAGCACTCCGGCGACCACCGCGCAGGCGAACAGCGCGCAGGTGACCAGCAGCGGACGGGTCGGCCCGAGCCGGTCCATCAGCCGGCCCTGCCCGACCGATCCGACCGCCACGCCGGCCAGCACGCCGGCCGACACCAGGCCGGCGATCGCGAACGATCCGGTCTGGCGCTGCACGTAGAGCAGCAGCGACAGGCCGATCATGGCGATCGGCAGCCGGGCGAGCAGCGCGGTGACGACCGGCGCACGCGCGCCGGGCGTGGTGAGCGCGGCACGATAGTCGGACAGGCGAGCTGAGTGGGACATGTCTTCCAGTAAAGCAAACTTTGGTACGCACGTACCACTAAATTTGGCCCCGGTTCACCTCGTCGAGTGAACCGGGGTTTGCTCCCGCGGGTCTTCGGGTAGGCCCAAGGCCGGGCCTTTGAGGTCTCGGTTTGGTAACGCTGTTGGCGATCCCGGCCGGTCGGAACAACCGAGGCCGGCCCCGGGAGTCCCACCAAGTGAAAAGGGCTTGAGCGAATCCGCAGAACGACGTGCGATGGTTGAAGAACTTGCTGGAATCAGGTAACGGATCCGGCCGCCGCAGCGTTTAACGGAACGCCGAAACACCCTTCGGTACACGGGTCGGGGCCTAGTACCGGAGGGCGGGGAAGCGCGGGGCGTCGGGGATGACCCGCGCAACACGGGGACCGGTGCGCCGCGTCGGGGGCGGCGCCCGGTCCCTTTCGTTCGTGCTGGACGTCTCAGCGGGCCCGGCGGGCCAGCCGCTCCGGATCCATGATCAGCACGCTCTTGCCCTCCAGACGCAGCCAACCGCGATGCGCGAAGTCGGCCAGCGCCTTGTTCACCGTCTCCCGGGATGCGCCGACGTACTGCGCGATCTCCTCCTGGGTGAGGTCGTGCGTCACCCGCAGCAGACCGGCCTCCTGGCTGCCGAACCGCTGGGCGAGCTGCAGCAGCGCCTTGGCCACCCGGCCCGGGACATCGGTGAAGATGAGGTCGGCCAGCATGCCGTTGGTCCGGCGCAGTCGCCGCGCGACCACCCGGAGCAGCTGATCGGCGATCTCCGGCCGGTTCGCGATCCACTGCCGCAACGCCGGACGGTCCATCGTCACCGCGCGCACCTCGGTCACCGTGGTGGCCGTCGAGGTCCGCGGACCCGGGTCGAAGATGGACAGTTCACCGAACATGTCCGACGGCCCGAAGATGCCGAGCAGGTTCTCCCGGCCGTCCGGCGATTTGCGCCCGAGCTTCACCTTGCCGGCCAGGATGATGTACAGCCGGTCGCCGGGCTCACCCTCGGCGAAGATCACGTGTCCGCGTGGGAACTCCACAGGTTCCAGCGTGGAAGCGAGCGCTTCGGCCGCGGCCGGTTCCACACCCTGGAAGATGCCCGCCCTAGCGAGGGTCTCTTCCACGTCATGCCTCCCGATTCACCTGCGGCGCCAGACCCCGCGTGACGATGCGAGTCGCCGCTGATCACTGGATGCAGTGTAGGACCTGTGCCGACCGACACGTGTCGTGGACTCGCGGGACGGCTCCCGGCGAACCCTTCAGACCTTGACCCGGCGGCCGCGCAGCCGGGCCGCCCGGCCACCCAGCCGGCGCAGCCGGAACAGTTCGAGGGCGCGGCCGATGCCGTGTCCGTACAGCGCGCGCACCTCGTCCGGGCGCGCCTGCTCGAGGAACTCCTCGACCTCTTCCTCCTGCACGGCGACATGCCGCAGCCTGGCCTCGACGCGCTCCATGAACAGCGCGAAGAACATGACGACTAGGGGCACCGCGAACACGAACCATACGGTCATAAGATCGTCGATCCTCGCTCATCGAGTTCGGCCATTGTGGACACCGGTCCACGCCGGCAAGGTCGGGCGGTCACTGAGAGAGACGTCCAGGGCACGTTTGGGGTTGTTCGGAGGCCCGTAGGCTAGCGGTGTGCCACCCGCGACCCGACGGCCACCCCACCGAGGTACCACGACGGCGTCCACGTCAAACGGCTCGGTGGACCAGGATCCCGGCCTGGTGCGCCGCGCCCGCCGGATGACCAGGGCGCTTGCCGAGGCCTACCCGGACGCCCACTGTGAGCTGGATTTCACCAATCCGCTCGAGTTGGCGGTGGCCACGATCTTGTCCGCCCAGTCCACCGACGTGCGGGTGAACCTCACCACACCGGCGGTCTTCGCGAAGTACCGCACCGCCGCCGACTACGCGGGGGCGGACCGCGCCGAGCTGGAAGAGCTGATCAAGCCGACCGGCTTCTACCGGAACAAGACCAGCTCGCTGATCGGCCTTGGCGCCGCGCTGGTGGAGCGGTTCGGCGGCGAGCTGCCCGGCAACCTCGACGACCTGGTCACCCTGCCCGGCATCGGCCGAAAGACCGCCAACGTGATCCTCGGCAACGCCTTCGGGGTGCCCGGCATCACGGTCGACACCCACTTCGGCCGGTTGACCCGGCGGTGGCGGTGGACGGCGATGGAGGATCCGGTGAAAGTGGAGCATGAGATCGCCCGGCTGATCCCGCGCAAGGACTGGACCATGCTGTCCCACTGGGTGATCTTCCACGGCCGCCGGGTCTGCCACGCCCGCAAGCCCGCCTGCGGCGCCTGCCTGCTGTTCCGCGACTGCCCGGCCTACGGCACCGGGCCGACCGACCCGGAGGCCGCGGCCAAGCTGGTCAAGGGCGTCGAGGCGGAGCACCTGATCGAGCTGGCCGAGCGCACCCGCGAGGGGTATCGCCCGGGGGCGGTGAAGAGCGGCGAATGAGCAACCGGCAACGCTGGCTGCTGGCCGGGTTGATCGTGGTCGTCGCCGCGGTGGTGGCGCTCTGGCCGCGATCCGACCCGCCGAACGCCGGCCCGGCCGGACCGCCCGCCGCGGAGCCGCCCGACCTGTCCACCGCCCGGGCGTCGGCCGCCCTCACGCCGTGCGCTCAGACGGAAGCCCCGGCCGCGGTCCCGTCGGGGCCGGCGGAGCTGTCCGGGGTGAGTGCCGAATGCCTGGCCGACGGCTCCCGCGTCGACCTCGCCGCGCTGCTGTCCGGCCGGGCGGTGCTGGTCAACGTGTGGGCCACCTGGTGCGAGCCGTGCCGGGAGGAGCTGCCGCTGCTGGCCGAGTATGCCGCGGCGCCGGACGCGCTGCCGGTGGTCGGCCTGGCCGTGCGCAGCGACCCGGCCGGCGCCCTCAGGTTGCTGACCGAGCTGCGGGTGCGGTTCCCGAACCTGGTCGACCAGCAGGACGCGGCGCTGCGCGCGCTGCGGGTGCCGGACGCGCTGCCGGCCTCCTACCTGGTCGGCCCGGACGGGTCGGTGCACCTGATCACCGATCCGCGCGTGTTCCGCTCGGTCGAGTCGGTGCGACAGACTGTCGCCCATTACCTGCCCCGCGACGGAAACGGCAGCTCATGACGGCAGACCACGGGCCGCTGGTCGACCCGGCCGACGTTCCGGAGTGGCTGCGCGGGCTGGTCACCGCCAGCGGCGAGCTGGACAGCAGCCGGTTCCTCCGGATGCCGCCGCCGGGTACCGATGTCCGGGACGCCGCCGTGCTGGTGCTGTTCGGCGAGCAGGAGGTGCACGGGCCGGACGTGCTGCTGCAGCTGCGGGCCGGCGGTGGCGGCGCGCACTCCGGCCAGGTCGCCTTCCCGGGCGGCGCCGCCGAACCGGATGACGACGGGCCGGTGGGCACCGCGCTGCGCGAGGCGGTCGAGGAGACCGGGGTCGACCCGTCCGGCGTGCGGCCGCTGGCCGTGCTGCCCACGCTGCACATCCCCGTGTCCGGCTTCCACGTGACCCCGGTGCTGGCGCACTGGGAGCGGCCCAGCCGGGTGTGGGCGGTGGACCCGGCCGAGACGGCGGCCGTGGCCCGGGCGCCGATCCGGCTGCTCACCGACCCGGCCAACCGGTTCCTGGTGCGGCACCCGTCGGGATTCGTCGGGCCGGCGTTCGCGCTGCCTGGCATGCTTGTCTGGGGTTTCACCGCCGGAGTACTGACCATGCTGCTCGAGGTGGCCGGCTGGGAGCGGGCCTGGGACACCCGCGACGTCCGGGACCTGGACGCCGCATGGCAGGCGGTGGGGGTAGAAGCATGAACTGGGTGGATCTGGTCGTCATCGGGCTTGCCGTGCTGGCCGCGGTGTCCGGTGCGCGGCAGGGCGTGATCATCGCGCTGCCGGCGTTCATCGGGGTGCTGGTCGGCGGCATCGCCGGGGTGCTGATCGCTCCGCTGGTCGTGGAGAGCGTCGACTCCACCCCGACCAGGGTCGGCTTCGCCTTCGCCATCTTCGTGTTGTTCATCGCGCTCGGCGAGACCGTCGGGGTGTGGGTCGGGCGGAGCATCCGGCAGCGGTTCTCCTCGCCCAAACTGTCCGGTGTGGACAGTGCGCTCGGTGCGGTGGTGCAGGGCCTCGTGGTGTTCGTGGTGTGCTGGCTGATCGGCTCGGCCCTGGCCACCGTGGGCAACCTGCCGAACCTGGCCTCGGCGATCAACCGGTCGGTGGTGCTCGGCGGGGTCGACGACGTGATGCCGGCCGCGGCCAGGGATCTCCCCGCCGCGCTGCGCAAGATCCTCGACGACACCGGCTTCCCGGCCGTGGTCGATCCGTTCAACCGCGCGCCGAGCCGGGAGGTCGCGCCGCCGGACCCGGCACTGCAGGCCAGCGAGGTGGTGCAGCGGGTGCGGCCGAGCGTGCTCAAGGTCCGGGCCAAGGCGCCGTCCTGCGAACGCGCCCTCGAGGGCACCGGGTTCGTGATCGCGCCGCAGCGGGTGCTGACCAACGCGCACGTGCTGGCCGGAGCCAACGAGGTGACCGTCGAGTCCGGCGACCGGGAACTGCGCGCCCGGGTCGTGCACTACGACCCGGAGACCGACGTCGCGGTGCTGGCCGTGCCGGGCCTGACCGCGCCTGCGATGCGGTTCGCGGCGCAGGACGCCGGATCCGGCCAGGACAGCATCGTGCTCGGCTACCCGCTGGACGGGCCGTACACCGCGGCGCCGTCCCGGGTCCGGGACCGGATCTCGTTGAACGGGCCGGACATCTACAGCTCGCGCACGGTCAACCGGGACGTGTTCACGCTGCGCGCGGTGGTCAAGAGCGGCAACTCGGGTGGACCGCTGATCGACCCGGATGGCCAGGTGCTCGGCGTGGTGTTCGGGGCCGCGGTGGACAACTCCGACACCGGCTTCGCGCTCACCGCCGACGAGGTGCGCGACGAGGTGGCCGCGGCGCCGAGCCTGACCAGCCAGGTGGGCACCGGCCGGTGCGCCGACTGAGGGCTACGGACCGGACAGGAACTTCTTGAGGATCGTCCCGGTGACCTCCGGGGCCTCCAGGTGTGGGTAGTGCCCGGCACCGGCCAGCGACACGCTGAGCAGATCCGGCCCGGCCAGGTCGGCGGACACGGCCATGGTCGGCGCCAGCACGACCGGGTCGAGCGCGCCGTGCAGTTGCAGCACCGGCACCTCGGTCCTGCGGCTCATCGCCTCGGTGAACCGGCGGCCCTCGGTGCGCAGTTGGGCGCGCACCGCCCACCGGTAGTACTCCAGCGCGCTGTGCGCGACCCCGGTGACCAGCGCCGCCGCCTGGAAGTTGCGCACCGCGACGGGAAACTCCGGCTGGTAGGTCCACTGTGGACCGGACAGCCGGCGCATCCGGGCCTCCACCCGCGCCGCGCCGTCCCGGATCAGCCGGCGCTCCGGCAGGATCGGCAGCTGCGCGGCGAACAGCTCACCGATCGCCCGGGCCTGGTTCTTCCGCTGTCCGCGCAGTGCCGTTCGGAAGATCTGCCGGCGCAGCGCCAGCGGGTGCGGAGCGGCCACCGCGCCGACCGAGGCCACCAGCCGGGGGTGCAGCGCGGCCACCGTCCAGGCGAGCAGCCCGCCCCAGCCGTGGCCGACCAGATGTGCCCGCCGCTCGCCGAGCGCCTTGATCAGCCCGGCAACGTCCCCGGACAGCGTCCACGCGTCGTACCCGCGCGGCGGCTTGTCCGAGTCCCCGTAGCCGCGCAGGTCCACCGCCACCGCCCGGAACCCGGCGTCGCCGAGCGCGGTGAGCTGGTGGTGCCAGGTCCACCAGAACTCGCCGAACCCGTGCAGCAGCACCACGAGCGGGCCCTCGCCGGCCTCGGCCACGTGCAGCCGGATGCCGTTGGCGAACACGTCCCGGTGCGCCCACCGGCCGTCGATCCGCACCGACGACGGGTCCGGTGTCGGGGGCACGGTCGGCGCGGTGCGCAGGGCGCGCCCGGTCAGCGCGGCCGGGGCTGGTTGCGGGCCGGATCGACCGGGCTGACCGCCGTGCCGGTCTCCTTGTCGTCCTCGGCGAAGTGGGCCAGCGTGTCCGCGGTCTCCCGCAACGTGCTGATCGTCCGCTCCGGAGCCTTGAGCTTCTTCATCTTCCGGACACCGAGGAAGGCCATCAGGGCCGCGACGGCCAGCATCTCGACCCACACGATGATCGATGCGACCCAGCGGTCCAGCCAGATGTCCAGCACATCTACCTCCATGAAGAAGAGGAAGAAGGTGCTGTACACGAACACCGCCAGCGCGATGATGAAGAAGATGCTGCCGACCAGGACCTTCTTCATCTCCTTGGCCAGTTCCGCCTTGGCCAGCTCGATTTCCGCCCGCAGCAGGGTGGACATGTGCGTGGTGGCGTCCCGGACGAGATCGCCGATGGACTGGCGGCTCGGATCGAAGGCACGATCGTCTGTCAGCGGGATCGACGGGACCCGGGGCAGCCCGTCGCCGTTGGTCTTGTCGCGCGCGCTGGTCACGTGCGTCATCGTGCCATGCATCAATCACCCGGGCTGCTCGGGAGTCGGCTCACCGCACGGCGGATCCGAACAAGACACCGACGAAGTAGGTGATCACCATCGTGGTCACGCCGACCGCCACGTTGCGCAGTACCGCGCGGGCCGGTGGCGCGTTGCCCAGCCGGGCGCTGATCACCCCGGTCAGCGCCAGCCCGACCACCACCGCGATCCCGCAGGCCAGCACCCGCAGGCCGGTCGACGGGAACGTGATGACCACCAGCGGGAGCAACCCGCCGGCGCAGAACGCCAGGAACGACGCCCAGGCCGCCTGCAACGGGCTGGTCAGGTTGTCCGGATCGATCTGCAGCTCCGCCTCGGCGTGCGCGCGCAGCGCGTCGCCCTCGGTCAGCTCGCGCGCCACCCGTGCGGCCAGATCGGGGGACAGGCCCTTCTCCTCATAGATCTCGGCGAGTTCGCGCTCCTCCGCCTCCGGCATGGTGGAGAGCTCGTGGCGCTCCAGGTCCAGCGCGGCCCGCTCGGTGTCCCGCTGGGTGCTCACCGAGACGTACTCGCCGCCGGCCATCGACAGCGCCCCGGCGACCAGCGCGGCCACGCCCGCGGTGAGCACCGTGAGCCGGTCCGGCGTGGCGCCGGCCACGCCGACCACCAGGCCGGCGACCGAGACGATCCCGTCGTTCGCCCCGAGTACGCCGGCCCGCAGCCAGTTCAGCCGCTCGGCGAGCCCGCTGTCGTGCGGCTCGCGCTCGTGCGCCAACTCAGTCCTCGGACGAGCCCGACTTCAGCCCGGCCGAAATCAGGTCCATCACCGACGAGTCGGCCAGCGTGGTCACGTCGCCGATCTGCCGGTTCTCCGCCACGTCGCGCAGCAACCGACGCATGATCTTGCCGCTGCGCGTCTTGGGCAGCTCCGGCACCACCATGATCTGCCGCGGCTTGGCGATCGGGCCGATCTCCTTGGCCACGTGGTCACGCAGCGCCTTGATCGCGTCGGCACCCTTGGCCTCGTCCTGGGCCACCCCGCCGCGCAGGATCACGAACGCCACGATGCCCTGGCCGGTGGTCGGATCGGTGGCGCCGACCACCGCCGCCTCGGCCACGGTCGGGTGCGACACCAGGGCGGACTCCACCTCGGTGGTGGAGATCCGGTGCCCGGACACGTTCATCACGTCGTCCACCCGGCCGAGCAGCCAGATGTCGCCGTCCGCGTCGTACTTGGCGCCGTCCCCGGCGAAGTAGAAGCCCTTATCGGCGAACCGCGACCAGTAGGTGTCCCGGTACCGCTCCTCGTCGCCCCAGATGCCGCGCAGCATCGACGGCCACGGCTGGTCGAGCACCAGGTATCCGCCGCCGCCCTTGCCGACCTCGGTGCCGGTGTCGTCGACCACCTTGGCGGAGACGCCGGGCAGCGCGGTCTGCGCCGAGCCCGGCTTGGCCGCGGTCACCCCGGGCAGCGGCGAGATCATGATCGCGCCGGTCTCGGTCTGCCACCAGGTGTCCACGATCGGGCAGCGGTTCTCGCCGACGTGCTCGCGGTACCACATCCAGGCCTCGGGGTTGATCGGCTCGCCGACCGAGCCGAGCAGGCGCAGCGAGGTCTTGTCGAACTTGGCCGGGATGTCGCTGCCCCACTTCATGAACGTGCGGATCAGGGTGGGCGCGGTGTAGTAGATCGTGACCCCGTACTTCTGCACGATCTCCCAGTGCCGGCCCTCGTGCGGGGTGTTCGGCGTGCCCTCGTACATCACGCTGGTGGCCCGGTTGGCCAGCGGGCCGTAGACGATGTAGCTGTGCCCGGTGACCCAGCCGACGTCCGCGGTGCACCAGTAGATGTCGGTGTCCGGCTTGATGTCGAACACGTACTTGTGCGTGTAGGCGACCTGGGTCAGGTAGCCGCCGGTGGTGTGCAGGATGCCCTTCGGCTTCGCGGTGGTGCCGGAGGTGTAGAGGATGAACAGCGGGTGCTCGGCGTCGTGCGCCTCGGGCGTGTGCTCGTCGCTCTGCCGGTCCACCAGGTCGTGCCACCACACGTCCAGCTCGGCGTTCCACTCGACGTCCTGCTCGGTGCGGCGGACCACGAGCACCTTCTGCACGCTCGGGTTGCGCGAGACCGCCTCGTCCACCGTCGGCTTGAGCGCGCTCGGCGCGCCGCGCCGGTAGCCGCCGTCCGCGGTGATCACCAGCTTGGCCGAGGCGTCCTCGATCCGGCCGGCGAGCGCCTCGGCGGAGAACCCGCCGAACACCACCGAGTGCGTCGCGCCCAGCCGGGCGCAGGCCAGCAGCGCCACCGGCAGCTCGGGGATCATCGGCATGTAGATGGCCACCCGGTCGCCCTTGGCCACGCCGAGTTCGATCAGCGCGTTGGTCGCCTTGCACACGTCCCGGTAGAGCTGCCCGTAGGTGATCGTCCGGGTATCGCCGAGCTCGCCCTCCCAGTGGAAGGCCACCTGGTCGCCGTAGCCGGCCTCGACGTGCCGGTCGACGCAGTTGTAGGCGACGTTGAGCTTGCCCCCGACGAACCACTTCGCGAACGGCGCGTTGGTCCAGTCCAGGATCTGGCTCCACTTGGTGTCCCAGGTCAGCAACTCCTCGGCCTGCCTGGCCCAGAACGCCTCCCGATCGTCCGCGGCGTCCTGGTATAGCCGTGCGCTCGCGTTCGCCTTGGCCGCGAACTCCTCACCTGGCGGGAACGTCCTGCTCTCGGTGAGCAGGTTGTCCAGAGTGGGGCTCTGGGCCGGCTGCTCGGTCATCTGGCCAGACCTCCTGACGTGCGGATACCTCGTTGTTCCCGGTAAACCGTAGTGCGCGGCCCACCCGGTGAACAACGGGTGTAGTGGTTCAGACCATTGTCACCCGATAGGGTCGCGCCCGTGACCGACCCGCTGGCCCCGCTGCTCGCCCTTCCCGGGGTCGATGACGCGGTCCGGGCCGCCCGGGACGCGGTCGACGCGGTGCACCGCCACCCGACCAACCGGCGGGGTTGGCCGGCCACCGCCGCCGAGGCCGTGGTGCGTGCGGCCAGGGCGTCCGCCGCCCTCGACGGCGGGGGCCCGACGATCCCGGACACCGGCGAGGTCGACGATCCGGTGCTGGCCGGCGCCCTGCGCATCGCCGACTCCATCGGTCCGCTGCTCCCGGTCTGGCAGCGCGCTCCGCTCCAGGCGCTCGCCCGCCTGCACGTGCTCGCCGCCGCCGACCTCACCGAGGACGATGCGCTCGGCCGGCCCCGCACCGGCCGCGGCGTCTCCGCCCGCCTCGACCTGCTGGCCACCCTGGTCGCCGGCGGCACCGCCGTGCCGGGCCCGATCCTCACCGCGGTGGTGCACGGCGAGCTGCTCACCCTGGCCCCGTTCCCGGTGGCCAACGGCGTCGTCGCCCGCGCCGCCGCCCGGATCACCGCCATCGCCACCGGCCTTGACCCCAAGGGCCTCGCCGTTCCCGAGGTCTTCCTCTACCGGCACCGGGACCGCTACGCCGCCGCCGCCGCAGGCTTCGACACCGGCGACCGCGACGCCGTGGCCGCCTGGCTCCTGTTCATCTGCGAAGCCCTCGAAGCCGGCTCCCGCGAAGCCACCGCCATCGCCGACGCCGCCCTCACCGGCTGACCGCCCGCCCCCCACCTTCGGCCAGCGCGGCGGCCACGGTCCGCGCGTTCGCCGCGAACTCCGCGTCCGGAACCCGGGGGAGCAGGTCGTTCCAGACCGCCAGCATGGCCCCGCGCAGCTGCATCATGCCCAGCGGCCGGGCCAGGAACCACATGTGGAAGTGCTCCGCCCCGTCGCCCCACCGGCTGAAGTGCGTCCGCCCCACCCCGTCGATCCGCCCGATCGCCACGGCGAGTCGCTGGATCATCGCCCCGAGTCCGGCCACCAAGTCCGGGCCCATGCTGTGCAGGCTGACGTGCTCGACCGGCGTCAGCAGCGCCATCATCGGCAGCCCCACCGGCTCGAACCCGGCGTAGACCGCCCACCGCTCGTCGCGCCAGACAAGACATTTCCCCGGATCGGCGCACGTACCGCACCGCGCACCGTCCGGCTCCCCCCGACGCGGCGGTTCCGGCACGATCGGCCGCTCCAGCGCCCGAACCGTGATCTCCCCCTCGAAGGGAAACAACGGGTCCCCGAGCACCGGCTCCACCGCCACCCGCTCCCCGTATGGCAACCGGTCGTGATATGCGGAGTAACCACTCATCGGACAGCCTTTCCCAGGTTCCCTTGGCGACGATCGCCGAGGCCACCAGGCAGCCGCGGCAGCGGATCAGCTGAGCGGAAGGACCTGCGCGGCGGCCAGGGTGTCGCCGTCGAAGCCTTCCAGGCGAAGGGTGCTGCCCGTGGGAGGCGCGGGGAGGGCGATCTGGTTGGCGCCGTCCTGCACCGGGGTGGTCAGCACCGGGCGCGGGCCGGCGTAGATGTCCAGGCTGGACAACGCCTTCGTGGTGACCGCGAGGGTCAGCGTGTCGGCGGTGGCGGAGACCACCGAGGCGGCCAGGGTGCGCGGGGTGCCGGCGGACAGGATCTCGCCGGCCTTCGCCATCAGGTCGGCGTTGCGCTCGAGCAGGTCGCGCCTGGTCAGGCGGTACCGGATGTCGGGCACGACGCCGAGGTCCTCGACCGGCTGGCCGAACCGGGTGCCGACCCGCAGCGACCGGCGCAGCGCCACCCGGAACTCGGCGCCGCCGGGCAGCGCCCGCAGCGGGCCCTTCGTCCACAGCGCGCGCAGATCCGCGTGGGTGAGCACGTTGGCCCCGCCGGCTCCGGTGTTGTCCGCGACTCCGAGCACCGGGCCGATGCCGTTGTCCTGGAACCCGGCCGCGAAGATGTCCGTCGCGCTGTAGCACAGCGCGTCGGTGATCAGCACGACCGGCCCGTGGTAGATCTGCCCGACGATGTTCACCAGATCCTCGGAGTACAGCGGCAGCGCGGCCGAGTACTGCGCCGCCGTCCGCACCGACTCCTCGATCGACGCCCGCCACGCGCCGAAGTCCGCGGCCCGCCGGCACAGGTCGGCGGTGAACTCGGTGTTGACGAACTGCATCGGCTCCGGCCGGACCCGGCCAGGGGTGAGGAACTGCAACAGGAACTCGGCCGCGATCAGGTACCCGCCGCCGTTGCCCCGCACGTCCAGGATCAGCCCGTCCGGCGGCAGCACGGACAGCAGCCGGGCGACCTCCTCGACGAACGCCCCGACCTGCCCGTCTGCCATGTGGAACGTGAAGATCCGCAGGTGGCCGAACGTGCCGTCGGCGGTGTCCACGGTGCGCGCCAGCAGTTCCTCGGGCCGGGTCGTCGGCACCACCCCGGCCACCACCTGCGCCGCGGTGGCCCGGGGCACCCGGGACCGGCCGCGCGCCACCCGCGCGACCTCCTTGGCCACGGTCGGTGCGAACAGCGTCCGCTTGGCCCGCCGCACCAGTTCGGTGCGCAGGTCCAGCCCGACCAGTTGTGTGCCGGGCACGGACAACCCGGCCGGCAGCGCGGGCGCCCCGGCGGTCACCTCGTCGGCGCTGTCGAACACCCGCCACGGAATCCGGGTCTGGTGCGCGGTTCCGTTAGCGGTGTAGGCCAGCTCAACCCAGTCCTCGTCCGGTGGCAGCGACATCCGCACCGCGCGCAGCGTCATGTTCTCCAGACCGCGGGCCAGCCGGGCGGCCTCGTTGCTGCCGGCCTCGCGCTCGGCGTTGCGCTCGACCGCGATCGCCATCGGCATGCCGTTCCAGTGGGTCAACTCCGCGCCGACGGTCAGGTTCGGGTCGCCGACCAGGTGGTCGAACACCTTGGACACGATCCAGTGCGGCCCGCTGTCGTCCTCGTACTGCTCGATCAGCACGCCGAGAAAGGCGAAGCCCCGGTACCGGTCCGGCAGGATGTAGTTGGTGTGCAGGTCGGACAGGGACAGGAAGATCCGCAGCAGCTCGGCGTGGAACCGGTCCTCGGGCAGCGCCGGCCGGTGCCGCAGCAGCCGCAACCGCTGTACCGGGTCCACGGCGTGCATCGCGCGCTTGAGCGGCAGGTGCACGTAGAGCCCTTCGACCAGGATCTCCGCCTGGTCGACGAGGGTGCGCCGGCCCGCGTCGGTCAGCGCCCGCTGGGTGGCGAAGGCGCGGAACTCCGGCATGGTTCGGATCGTGCCGAGTCCGTGTCCGCGGCCGAGTTCCGGTTGGTGCTGCGTGATCTGAGCCACACCGGCAATATCGGTGCGGTGCCGCGCGGCGTTAGAGTCGCGAGCCACGCCCCGGCGAGCATCAGCGCCGCGCCGGCCGCCCGCACCGGTGCCTTGACCGGTGGAGTGGGCACAATGGACGGATGGAGTGGGTCCGCTACCGGCGGCTGCCGGACCGCCCGGTGGAGGCCATGCACGCGCACTTCGAGCGGCACTCCTTCGACATGCACAGCCACGAGACCTACTCGTTCGGGTTGACCGAGTTCGGCGCGCAGGCGTTCGGCTGCCGTGGCGAGGCGCGGACCAGCTCCGCCGGGCTGGTGATGGCGTTCAACCCGGACGAGCCGCACGACGGCCGCGCGGCGGGGGCACAGGGCTTCACCTACCGGATCGTCCACATCGGACCGGAGCTGGTCGCGGATCTGTTGTCGGACAAGGCGGGCCGGGCGACCGGCTTGCCGCTGTTCGCCGATCCGGTGCTGCACGACCCGGTGCTGGCCGCGGCCCTGGCCCGGCTGCACGCCAGTCTCGGCGACGAGGCGAGTGCGCTGGCCCGGGACGAGGCGCTGGCCGCCACCGTGGCCGCGATGGTGCACCGCGGCGCGACCGCGGCCCCGCTGGAGTCATCGGCCACACGGCTGCGCCACGACGGGCAGGCAACGGCCGCGGACCGGGCCCGGGCCGTGCTGGATGAGGCATACCTGGACGACATCGGCGCCGACGAGTTGGCCACGGCGGCCGGCTGCAGCCGGTTCGCGCTGTACCGGGCGTTTCGGGCGCGCTACGGCCTGGCGCCGAGCGACTACCAGCGGCTGCTTCGGCTGCGGGCCGCGCGCCGGCTGATCGGGGCCGGCCATCCGGTGGCCGAGGCCGCCACCCGGTCGGGCTTCGCCGACCAGGCGCACCTGACCCGGTGGTTTCGCCGCTGCTATGGCCTCACGCCCGGCGCCTACCAGCGGGCCGGGCGTCCGGACGTCGGCTTCTAGCGGTCCTTCAGCCGTCCTCCGGACCGGGTGCCTAACGTGGTCATTGCGAGTCCCCCCTTCCTCGCGACGTGGGATCCCCAGAAGCGCGGGCCGAGATTCCTAGCATCTCGGCCCGCCTTCCCACGTTCAGACGGCCTTCGCGTCCAGCGTGGCCAGGGCGAGGCGGACGTGGCCGCCGGTGTCGGTGAGCGCGGCCGCGGCCCGGCGGGTGTCCACTCCGGACAGCAGATGCACCAGCGCCACCTTGAGGTCACCGGCGGACTGGGTCAGCGCGTCGGAGCACTCCTGCTGTCCGAGCCCGGTCGCCTCGCGCAGAATCCGTACGGTCCGCCCGCGCAGCTTGGCGTTGTTGGCCCGAAGGCTGACCATGAGGTTGGAGTAGGTCCGGCCGAGCTTGACCATCACGGCCGTGGAGAACGCGGTCAGCACCTGCTTCTGCGCGGTGCCGGCCTTCATCCGGGTGGACCCGGCGATGGCCTCAGGGCCAGTGTCCACCGTGATCATCACGTCCACGTCGATGGACCGGGTGGCGAGCGGGTTGTTGGAGATCAGGGCGGTGGACGCACCGAGCCGGTGCGCCGCGCGCAGTGCCCCGAGCACGTAGGGGGTGCGCCCGGAGGCGGTCAGCCCGAGCACGAAGTCGCCCGGCGCGGCGTCCCTGGCCAGTTCCGCGGCTCCGGCGTCGTCGTCGTCCTCGGCGTTCTCGACCGCGGCGCGCAGCGCCGTCGAGCCGCCGGCGTGGTGCATCACGAACCAGTCGGCGGGGACGTTGTAGGTGGGGGGAAGCTCGGCCGCGTCCAGGGTGGCCAGCCGGCCGGAGGTGCCGGCGCCGACGTAGTGCACCCGGTGCCCCCCGCGCAGCGCCTCGGCGGCGATGTCGACCGCGGTGGACAGCGACGGCAGCGCGGCGGCGACCGCGTCCGGCACCAGCCGGTCCTCGGCGTTGATCGCCCGAAGGATCTCCAGCGTGGACATCTCGTCGATGTCGATGGTGCGCGGGTTGCGGCGCTCCGTCGGCGAGTCCACGTGCACCGCCTGGCGTGGCACGGTCATTTCGCTCCCCCCTCGGTCGGGACCGGCAAAGGTCATTTCCCGGTCTCCCGGATTTTTCGCCGGCCGTCTTGCCGGGTCTCCAGCCGGTGCGAGCCGACGGCCTCCCGGGTGTCGTCCAGCGCGCGCATGGACCGGTCGAGATGGCGCTGCGCGACGCCGATGAACAGGCAGTCGATCACGGTGAGCTGGGCGATCCGGCTGGCCATGGCCCCCGACCGGAACGTGGTCTCCCGGGCCGCCGTGGTCAGCACGAGGTCGGCGACCTCGGTGATCGGCGAGGTGGGGAAGTTGGTCAGGGCCACGGTGGTGGCGCCGGCCCGGCGGGCCTCGCGCAGCGACTCGACGGTGTCGGTGGTCGCGCCGGTGTGCGAGATGCCCACCGCCACGTCGCCGGGGCCGAGCACGGCCGCGGAGGTGAGCATGATGTGCGTGTCGTTCCAGGCGAAGCTGACCCGCCCGATGCGGTGCAGCTTCTGCTGCAGGTCGGCGGCGACGAACGCGCTGGCGCCGACGCCGTAGACGTCCACCCGGCCGGCCGCGGCGATCGCCGCGACCACCCGCTGCAGGATCTCGATGTCGAGTTGGCCGGCGGTCTCCTCGACGGCCCGGGCGTCGGCGAAGGTCACCTTGCCCACGACGGTGGCCAGGTCGTCCTCGGGGTCGATCTCGCCGCCGAGGTCACGGTCGATGCGGGCCTCGGTGCGCGCCGTGTCGGCGGCCAGGGCGATCCGTAGCTCCGGGTATCCGCCGACCCCGATCGCCTTGCAGAACCGGGTGACGGTGGTCTCGCTGGTGCCGGCGGCGTCGGCGACCTCGGTGATGCTGCGGCGAGCGACGCTCGACGGGTTGTCCAGCACCACCTTGGCGACCCGTTGCTCGGCCCGGGCGAGACCGGGCAGCAGCGACCGGATGCGGACCAGGGGACTTGACTCTATGTGCTCTGTTGTCATGGCACTCGCGCTCACGTGGGAAACTTACTAACAGTCGAATGGTACGACAAGGTGAAGCGTGACCTGTGCCGGCTACGCTACCTAAACCTGGCCGAAACTTCAGGGGACGCCTTGTGGGCTTGCCAGCAGAATCGCTGGTCGGCCCCTAGTTGTTAGCGTTTCAACGTCAACGAGATTTGAGCTGCCACCCTTGTGGGTGCAACATGTGGGGTTCTTTCTCACCGTTGAGCAACACGCGATTACCGTCGGTGAGTAAAATCCGGTCCACGGAGACGCCTCGACCGGTGTAACGACTGTCGGTGCTGAATCGCCAGCGCATCGTGATGTCCGCAGCCTGCGGTACCTCCGCGCGCACCGTCCACCACGCGCGGTGTCCGGCACCCGACAGCGTTTGCGCAGGTCCGTCCGGGGCGCCCGGACCGCGGGCGGTCAGCTCCACCGGCTGCCAGGTGACCCCGTCGGTGCTCGACTCGAGGACAAGGCGATCGGTGTCCTCACTGTCCACAAAGGCGGCAAATTCCACCCGAACGGGCCCGGCCGAATGGACGACTTCAGTCGTCAGAGTGGACGAACTGGCGTCGCCGATGCCGGTGTACCAGGCGTCCCTTCCGTGCTTCGGGCGCACCGCGAGCGATTTCGCCAGGCCCAGCGCCACGGTCTCGCGGGCAATGTTGATCGACCCCCAGCTCCGGTTCGGGTGCACCCGGTTGGTGAGCAGGATCGTGAACGACCGCGACATCGGGTCGATCACCATGTCGGTGCCGGTGAACCCGGTGTGCCCGGCGGTCCGCGGCCCGGACAGCCCGCCCATGAACCAGCGCTGATCCAGCTCGAAGCCCAGCCCGTGGGCGTGCCCGGGGAACTCCTGGTTGTGGTCGGTCAGCATCAGCGTCACGGTCTGCGGGCGCAGGATCCGCTGGCCGGCGTAGCTGCCGCCGTTGAGGATCGTCTGGGCGAGCACGGCCAGGTCACCCGCGGTGGAGAAGATCCCGGCATGCCCGGCGACCCCGCCGAACGACCAGGCGTTCTCGTCGTGCACCGACCCGCGCACCATGCCCCGCGGCGGCGTGGCCATGTACTCGGTGGCGGCGATCCGGTCCAGCTTGCTCGCCGGCGGGTTGAACCCGGTGTCGGTCATGCCGAGCGGGCCGGTGATCCGCTGCTGGACCACCGTGTCCAGGGTCTGACCGGTGAGCCGCTCGACCAGCACCCCGAGGGTGATCAGGTTGAGATCGGAGTAGACGTAGGTGCTGCCCGGCGGGTTCACCGGCGCGACGTCCATCACCGCCCTGATCCGGGCCGGCACGTCCGGCTGGTCGCGCCACAGCGGCAGCCAGGCCACCAGGCCCGAGGTGTGCGTGAGCAGCTGCTCGACAGTGATCGACTCCTTGCCGTTCACACCGAACTCCGGCAGGTAGGTGGCCACCCGCTCGGTCACGTTCAGCCGGCCGTCCTCGTGCAGCTGCATCACCACGATCGAGGTGAACAGTTTGGTCACCGAGGCCATGTCGAAGATCGTGTCCGGCCGCATCGGCACCTGCGCCTCGGCCGGCAGCTCGGTGCCGGCCGCGTCGGCGTAGCGCACCGCGGACCCGGTCGCGGCCCGGCTGACCACCACGCCGTCGTGCGCCATCAGCGTGACCGCGCCGGAGAACAGCGGCCGGCCGGTGGCCGGGTTGGGCCGCGTCCATGCGCTGATCTTCGACAGTGCCTCGGCGATCGGCGCCGGCTCCAGCCCGGCCCGCTCCGGCGTGCCGTCCCGCAGCCTGGTCCAGGCCGGGGCGAAGCCCTGGTACACCCGGTCGAACCGGCCGCCCGGCCCGGTCTTGTCCTCGTCGGCCATGGCTACCTGGCTGCTCGCGGCCAGCGCGAGCACCATCGTGGCCAGTAACACCCGTCGCCCGCGCATGTTTCCACCCTCACCGGTAGATCAGATACGGCTCCCGCTGCCGGCGGAACGCCGCCAGCTCCTCCTGCCAGGCCCCGATCACCTCGTCGACCCCGGCCCCGGCGTCCACCATGCGGCGCAGCCGGTCCGAGCCGGACAGCTTGTCGATGAAGTTGTCCGGACGCCAGGCGAAGTTCGCCGGGTACAGCTGCCGGGCGGTCACGATCATCGTGATCGCCGTGCGGATCGCCTCGAAGTCGTCCGGGTCGGTGATGTGCAGCTGCACGCCGCCGCACACCTGGCCCACCCACTTGCTGAACGTCGGCGAGAAGTACGCCTCCCGGAACCGAACGCCGGGCAGCCGCAGCTCGTTGAGCCGCTCCGCCCAGCGCCAGTCCAGGTTGGGCGCGCCGATGATCTCGAACGGCCGGGTGGTGCCGCGCCCCTCGGAGAACACGGTGCCCTCGAACAGGCAGGTCCCCGGGTAGACCAGCGCGGTGGTCTCGCTCGGCATGTTCGGGCTGGGCAGCCGCCACGGCAGGCCGGTGCGGCCGAACAGCTCGTCGCGTCGCCAGCCGCGCATCCGGACCACGTCGAGGCTGGCCAGCCGCGCCCCGCCGGTGTCGCCGGGCAGCAGCTCGGCGTCGAAGAACCGGGCCAGCTCGCCGATCGTCATCCCGTGCTGCTGCACGATCGGCTTGAGCCCGATGCCGGAGGAGAACGCGGGGTTCAGCATCGGGCCGCGGGCCGAGCCGCCGACCGGGTTCGGCCGGTCCAGCACTACGAACGCGGCCCGGGTGGTGATCGCGGCGCGCATGGCCGTGTACATGCTCCAGATGAACGTGTAGAACCGGGCGCCCACATCGGCGATGTCGAACACCACGGTGTCCACCCCGGCCCGGCCGAACATTCCGGCCAGCTTGTCCGCGTTGGCCTGGTAGGCGTCATAGACCGGGATCTGGGTGCGCGGGTCGAGGTAGTCACCCTCGGAGCCGCCGGCCTGCGCGGTGCCGCGGAAGCCGTGCTCCGGGCCGAACGCGGCCACCGGTGGCACGCCGGCCGCCACCATCGAGTCCACGATGTGCGTGTGGTCGCGCAGCGCGCCGGTCGGGTTGGTCAGCACGCCGACCCGCCGGCCGGCCAGCGACCGCCAGCCCTGCGCGGCCAGCACGTCGGCGCCCGGGGTGACCCCGTCGCGGTGCCGGTCCGCGTCCTGTGGTGCGGCCTGCGCCGCCGTGCTCGCACTCGCGGTCGCGGTCGCCGCGGAGATCGCCGATGCGGCCAGGAAACGCCGCCGTCCGATGCCGTTCACCAGGTCAGTCCCGTGTCGAAGGGGTAAAGGATGGTGGCCGGATCCGTGCCGGCGGGGATGTCCACCGGCAGCTTCCCGTGCGGCGCGATCTCGCCGAGCAGCACCTTGGCCAGCGACTCCATGGACATCGCCCGCCACGAGTAGGTGGCCAGCCAGGTCGGATTGTCGACGAAGCCCGGGTCGTAGGGGATCTGCGTCGCGACCGCGATCACCGGCTTTCCGGTGGCCTGCAGCCGGGTGAGCAGTGCCCGCAACTGTGCCCGGGTGCCCAGGCTGTTGGTCAGCACCACGACCAGATCGGCGTTCTGCGCCGCGGTCACCGCCTGGGTGATCACCGCCTCGCTCGGGCTGGTGCCAGTGGGCAGCGCCGTGGCCGTGACGCCGCGCTGGGTCAGGCTGTTCGCCAGCCAGGTCGGTGTGCGGGCCGGCAGCACCGTGTCGCCGACCCCGGTGACCAGCACGTTGCTCGGCCGCGTGCGCAGGGGCAGCAAGCCGGCGTCGTTGCGCAGCACCGTCGTGGTCGCGTCACTGACCCGCTGCACCTCGGCCAGGTTCGCGGGCGTGCCCACCACCCGGTCCACCCGGTTCACGTCCACCAGCGGGTTGGTGATGATCCCGCGGGTCAACTTCTGCAACAGGATCCGCAGCACGCTCTGGTCGATCCGCTGCTCGGTCAGCCGTCCGGAGCGCACCGCGTTGATCACCGCGTTCTTCGCCAGCTCCAGGTTCGGCGGCATCAACAGCTCGTCGGCGCCCGCCTCGACCGCCATCACCGGGATCTCCTCCGGCGGGAACACGTTGGCACCGCCCATGCCGAGCGAGTCGGTCACGATCACGCCCCGGTACCCGAGCTCGCCGCGCAGCAGGTCGGTCAGGATCCGGCGGGACATCGTCGCCGGCGCACCCGACGGCTCCAGGCTCGGAATCTCGATGTGTGCGGTCATGATCGCGTCCACTCCGGCCGCGATGGCCGCCTGGAACGGCGGAAGGTCGATCCGCCGCCATTCCTCCTCGGTCCGGTTGATGATCGGCAGGCTCGTATGGCTGTCCGTCGCCGCGTCGCCGTGCCCCGGGAAGTGTTTGGCCGCCGAGGAAACCGTCTCCCGCGCCCGTCCCGAGTCCTGGTACCCGCGCACCTCCGCCCGCACCAGCTCACTGGCCAGCTCCGGCCGCGACGAGAACGATCGCGCGCCGATCACCGGGTTCAACGGGTTGGAGTTGACATCGGCCACCGGCGCGAAGTTCTGGTTGATCCCGATCGCCCGCAGCTCGTGCCCGTTGATCGTGGCCAACGACCGCGCATCGTTCGCGCTGCGCCCCGCGCCCACCGACATGTTCCCGGGGAACTCGGTCGCCGGCGCCTCCAGCCGCGTGACGTTGCCACCCTCCTGGTCGATCGCGACGATCAGCGGAACCCGCAACCCCGACCGCATCGCCGCCCGCTGCAACCCATTGGACAGCTCCGCCACCTGCCGCGGGTTGTCCACGTTGTCCGTGCCGGAGTTGTTGAAGTAGATGACCCCCCCGACGTTGTACCGCTCCACCACCTGCGCCGGCGTGTCCACGCCATAGTTCGTCCGGTTGGTCGGATGCACCTCGTCCGCCGACTTCCCCCAGACCGAGACCACGAACATCTGCCCGACCTTCTGCTCCAGCGACATCCGTCCGAGCAGCTGCCCCGCCAGCGCCGCCGCACTCACCCCCGCACTCGCCGGCGGCACGGCTCCACACAGGGCGCTGCCCACCAACGCCACCAGCCCCACGGACACACTTCGACGGAGCGACTTGGTCACCGCAGCCTCCGTAAGATTCTCACCGACACATCGGAGTATCGGTAAGTTACCCACGCCTGACCAGGCAGGTCAACCAACTCTGCTCCGCCCAACCACCCCAAGCAACCACCCAACTACCCCCAGGCCAATGCCCCCGCACACCAACCCGCCCGCCGACCATCAACCAAGGGTGTCCCCGCATCAACCCCGCTCCCCGGTCCGCGCCGCCCCCATGTCAATGCCCCCGTGCGCCAACCCGCTCACATCTGACCAAAGGTGTCCCCACAGCCCGAATCAAAGAGCCGCCCCAGGTCCACCCCCCCCCCGCACCTGAACCCGCTCACACCTGACCACGGTGTCCC
>NZ_DASUCC010000074.1:0-4250 GCF_035762905.1 Actinophytocola sp. | reverse complement strand
CAGCCCTCCGCTCCGGGCATAAGCCCCTCACGCACATTGGCCAGCAGGAACGCCGCGACCGTGGCGTCGAGGATCGCCCTGGCTGCGGAGGTTTCGTCCGACACCGCTTGTTGGCGAGTTCTGACACCGCCGGGCACGTGTCGGTGCCGCGGATGTTGGTTTGCGTCGACACCGCTTCCGCGCCCGACGGGTGTCAGGTTGTCCGCTGCTTTGTGGCTTGGGCCAGACGGTAGGAGTCGGTGCCGGTCTCGAGGATGGTGCCGCCGAAGGTGAGTCGGTCGACGATGGCTGCGCATAGCCGGGGGTCGGTGAAGGTCTTGGTCCAGCCGCCGAAGGACTCATTGGACGCGATCGCGACCGAGGCCTTCTCCTCACGCTCGGTGAGGACCTGGAAGAGGAGTTCCGCGCCGCGGCGGTCGAGTTGCATGTAGCCGAGTTCGTCGATGCACAGCAGGTCGACGCGGCCGTAGCGGGCGATGGTCTTCGCCAGCGTCATCTCGTCGGCGGCCTCGACGAGCTCGTTGGCAAGCTGGGTCGCCAGGGTGTACTTGACCCGGTAGCCGGCCATGGCGGCCTCGGTGCCGAGTGCGATCAGCAGATGGGACTTGCCGGTGCCGGAGTCCCCGATCAGACACAGCGGCTGTCCCTTCTGGACCCATTCGCACTTGGCGAGGGTGTGGATCACGGCGGGATCGATGTTGGGGTTGGCGTCGAAGTCGAAGGCCCGCAGGGACTTCTCGCGGGGGAACTTGGCGGCCTTGATCCGGCGTTCGGACCGGCGTCGGGCGCGATCGTCGCACTCGGCAAGCAATAGTTCGGCGAGGAACCCGCGGTAAGACATCTGCTCACGCCCTGCCCGGTCGGCGTAGTCGGTGAAGGAGTTGCGGATGGTGGGCATTCGCAGCATCCGGCACGCTTGGTCGATCGCGGCGTCGGCTGCTTCTTCGGTCATTCCACGGCGCTTGGTGGTCACGGTGCGGCTCCTTCGTTCGGGGTGTCACGTCGGCTGGCCAACAGCTGGTCGTACTTCTCCACGCTCGGCAGCGGCCGAGTGTCGGCCGGGATGTGGGCGCGGAGCCGGCGCTCGGTCAGCGATCGCACGGCAGGGATCTCGCCTTCTCCGCGTGCCCTGTCGCCGCTCATCAGGGACTGGTGGTCCGCTGTCGTGTCGTCGGCTCCGCCATCTGCTGTGTCGTTGTACTTGCGCGCTTCCAACGCGACAGCGTCCGCGGTGAGCGCGCCTGCACGCAGCGCCGTCGCGAGTCCGGCGACGACGTGGTCGTGTGGAAGGTGCCGGTGCATCATCAGGACCTCAATGAGGGCACGGGTGCCGTCGGCGTCACCGTGGGCCTTGCAGGCCGCGGCCCACCAGGCGTCGTGAACGGGCGTGAACCGCCCGGATGCCCTGGCCTGCTCCAGCGCTTTCGCACCGGGTAGCGCGCCCGGTTTGCGGAGGAGGGCCTCGAGATAGTGGTCCAGGTCGACCCGGGTCGAGCCCTTGGTCATGAGCCGTTCGTGGCGGGCGATCTCGGTCCTGCCGTCGAACACGACCAGGTCGCTGGCGTTCAGGAGCACCCGGGCTTGACGGCCGACCATGCGCGCGGGCACGGAGTACTTGTTCATCCGGACCGTGACCTGGGCGTACCGGTCCACGCGCGGGGTGAACCAGCGGCCGGTCTCGAACGGCTCGGTCGGAAGGGGCGCGAGGAGTGGCTGCTCGGTGGCGAAGTGTTCCCCGACCGTGCGGGCGCGGGACCCGATCCGCCGGGCGTCGTCGGCTTCGTCCCAGGCGTCGACCATAGCGTTGAGCTCGGCGAGGGAGTCGACTTCTGGGATGGGGACGAGGTGGTTGCGTCGGAACCAGCCGATCTGCCCCTCGACGCCGCCCTTCTCGTGCGCACCTTGGATTCCGGGCTGGCAATAGAAGGCTTCGATGCCGTAGTGGGAACGGACGGCGGTCCACCTGTCGGCCTCGACCCGCTGGCGGGAGAACCCGATCACGCTCGCGACGGCGGCCTTGAGGTTGTCGTAGCGGATCTTCCCGGTCGGCACCCCGCCGAGCACGTTGAAGGCGTGGACGTGACCCTCGAAGAAGGCTTCCTGCCCAGCCGAGGCACTGACCCTGTGCACGGCCTTGCCCGAGTAGGAGAGCCGAAGGCTGAACAGCGCGCAGGTTACGAGCTCGCCGCGCAGGCGGATGGCGACGTCGCCGAAGTCAACCTCGGCCTCGCGGCCCGGGAGGTGCTCTTGCGGGATGAACGCGTTGGCAGGTTCCCGTCCGACCTCGACGCGAATCTCGCGGCGTCGGGTGGCGACGTACTCGCGGACCATCCAGTACGACACCACCCCGGCCCCGTCATGTTCGTCAAGCAGTCGATCGAAGATCCGCTTCGCCGTGTGTCGCTGCTTCCGCGGCGCGTCGAGGTCCGAGCGCAGCCAGTCGTCGATCACCACTCGGTACGCGTCAAGCCGTGAGCCGCGTTTGGGCGGTTGCTTTCTCTCCTTCGGCCATGCAGATTCCAGCGCCGCTGTCACGGTTCGGAAGCCGACGCCGTGCTTGCGCTGCAGCGCGCGGTTGGACATCCCAGATCGGGCATCCCGTCGGATCGCCGCGTACAGGTCGACCCGGGAACGCGGCTGCGTCATCGGTGGCACTCCTGACGTGAGCACGCCGTGGGCACGACTTTCGGCACCGGGCCACCGCCTGGGAACGGTGACCGCATGCGACCACAGCCCGGAATGACTGGCCCTACCGAGGTGCCTGGTCATGTGCTGCGCAGGGCTTCGGTGGGCGGTACTGAGTCGGCCCGGAGTGCGGGGTACGACCGACGACGGAGCCGATGAGCAGCGAGTAGGCCAGGTCGAGTCCCACTGAAGCCCAGGTCAGTACGACGGCCCGGCCTTGCGTGGTGACGAAGACGTTGGTGACGAGCACGCCCTGGATCAGGCCTGTGATGCCGCCGACGACATCAAACCTCGACACCACCTGTCCGCCCCGTGTCCCTGGCGCGACGAAGATCTGCTTGCGCGGTGCCCAATCGGTATTCCCGCAACACCTCGCGGGCCCCTCAGTGTTCGGTGCTGAAGAACCGTAGCAACAGCGGGCCGACGGTCTGTGGGTCGACGACGTGATCCGGCCCCTCGAGGGTCTCCCGTTGAGCGTGGGGTAGGAGGTCTGCAAGCTCGTCGGCTGCGCGGTCGAAGAAGTCCGAGGGCAGGCCTGCCATGTAGGGGACCGTGATCGGTCCTCCGGTGGTGACCAGGACCGGTTGGGTGACCGTTGCCAGTCGATCGGCCGGCAATTGGTAGCGATTGAGGAAGACGCTGTCGTGGACCAGCGTGGGCGCGAGGGCGACCGAATCCGCCCAATGCGCCGTCTGCTTGCCTGCCGCTTTCCTGGCCGCGATGTTGTCGTCGGAGGCGCCGGTCATGCGCATGAACAGTTCGAGAACCTCCTCGTCTCGCCCGGCGTCGAAGGCGCGTCGGGTGTCCGCGACGTACTCCTCGAATCGCGGGCGTATGTCGTCCCCGACCGCGTAGGGCACCTCCCACACGGCGATCGTGTCGATGGCTGACCCGGCCGCGGCGGCTTCCAGCGCCAGAGCGCCACCAGAGGACGCCCCGAACAGGTGTGCCGAGCCGCCCGCCTCCGCGATCAACGCATCCAGGTCCTCGATCTCCCTTTCCACGGCGTAGGGCTCGGTGAAGCCGCTCGCGCCGCGTCCCCGACGGGCATAGTTGTAAACCGTGAAGTGCTCGGCGAGAGCAGGTATCAAGGGAGCGTTCTCGGCTCCGTCGTCCTGTGCGCCGCCTACCAGGACGACAGCCGGGCCGCTTCCCTTCCGGTCGTAGGCGATGGTGGTGCCATCGTTTGATGTCACGCGAAAGGCCATCTCGTTCATCTCACATCTCCGTTCGAGAGGTTTGTCTCAGCGCCTGAGCAGCGTGCCGACGACGGCCTCGGTGCGCGACCACCGCGCCCTTGCGATCACGGCCGCCACGACGAGAAGGGCGAGCGGCAGCCAAGGGCTCTGCTCGAGCACGAACTGATCGGTGATGACAGCACCGGTCAGCAATGCCGCCAACCCCAGACTGGCCAGGCCCGCCAGAGCCGGGATCAGAAGTCCAACCCCTCCCGCGACCTCCAGCGCTCCGACCAGGTACCGGAGCCACTGGCCAGCCCCGATGTCGGCGAACATGTCCACCATGACCGGGTCGCCGGCGAGCTTCGAGATTCCGCCGCCGGCGAT
>NZ_DASUCC010000073.1:0-17118 GCF_035762905.1 Actinophytocola sp. | reverse complement strand
CATCGCCGCGGTCTCCGGCTCGCTGATGCTGCTGCTGATGTGGGCCGCCGAATGGCCACTGGCCCAACACACCGCCACCGGCGAACTGACCCGCTCCACCAACCCGATCCTCGACGACCACATCATCTACGCCCTGGTCCTGCTCACCCTGGCCGCCCTCTACGCCGGCCGCTACTACGGCCTGGGCCGCCGCTGGGAACGGCTGGACATCGTGCGCCGCAACCGCTGGCTGATCTGAAACCACCCCCGACACGCCCGGCCGGCCCCCCGGCCGGGCATCCCCCATCAGCACGACAGGAGGTTCGTGATGCAGCACCGCAAGATCGGCAATGTCATGACCACCGACGTGGCCACGGTCACGGAGTCGACCCCGTTCAAAGACATCGTCCAACTCCTGGACCGGCGCCGGATCAGCGCGGTCCCCGTGCTCGACACCACCGGCCGGGTGATCGGCGTGGTGTCCCAGGCAGACCTGCTGCCCACCCAGCAGGCCCAGCAACCCACCGAATCCCGATGGCCATGGCACCGCCGCCGCCGTACCCGGGCGCACGGCACGACCGCCGGCCAGCTGATGAGCACCCCCGCGATCACCATCGCCCCGGACGCCACCATCATCGACGCCGCCAAACTGCTCGACCACCACACCATCAAACGCCTCCCGGTGGTCAACGCAGACGGCCAGTTGGTCGGCATCGTCAGCCGCCGCGACCTGCTCGGCGTCTTCCTCCGCACCGACAACGACATCGCCCAGGAAATCGCCCGCGAAGTGTTCCAACGCAACCTCGACACCGTGGTCAACCCCGCCACCGTCACCATCGAAGTCCACGACGGAGTCGTCTCCCTACACGGCCAACTCCAACGCCGCAGCCAAATCCCCATCGCCGAAGCCCTCACCCACCGCGTCGACGGCGTGGTCACCGTCCACTCCAACCTCACCTACGAACACGACGACACCCACCTGCACGTCCCCGACTCCATGGTCGTCGACATCACCCACGAGCACTGACCAGCCAGCAGAAACACGGTCACCTCCGGCGAGGTATCCCTGTCGTTCGACGGTGCGAAGTGAGGTCTTTCGCCGGTGTCGTCCCCGCTAATGCCGCGTGATTTTGGGGTTGCGGTCGCTTTTGGCGGCCGGGCTCGGAAAGGAAGACGGGTCCGAGCACGAGAGCCGACTCAGGGAGGCTTCACATGACCCGTTTAGCAAGAAAGATCGCGGTACCGGTCGGGGCGTTGACACTGGCGGTGGCCCTCGCCGCGGGAATGTCGGCGGGACCGGCATTCGCCGACGAACCCGCGGCACCGGCAACGCCGGTCGTCGAGGTAGCGCCCACCGACACCACACCGGACTCGGGTGGACCGAGCGATCCGGTCCCGCCGAGTGAAACGCCGACACCTCCAACGGAATCCTCGGCTCCGGCAGCCGATCAGGACGACACCGCGAAGCCCGCACCGGCCAGCTCCACGGCGCCACCGGTCCAAACCGATCCGCCCGCCGCGAGCGGTCAGCCGGCGCCGGCTCCGGTCGTCCCGCCGAAGGACACCGAGCAGCGGTTGCCGGATCTGCGGGTGTCCCTGGCGTTGGACAAGCCGGTCTACGACGCCCACGACACCATCGGCGTCGGGCTCACGGTCACCAACGCCGGCCCGGGCACCGCGACCGACGTGTGGGTCGACACCATGTGGGGAAACGTGGACATCGGCTGGTGGGACAGCCTGAACCCGCCGGGTGTGCGGCTCGAACCGGGTGAACGGGCCGAAGTCACCAGGCCCGGGTCGTTGCGGAGCCTGGACGCCGACCAGCTGGCCCGGATCGGGGTCACGGTGCGCTCCGCCGAGCCGGACCTGAACCCGGCGGACAACAGTGCGGAGACCACCGCCGCGGTTACCGTCGTTCGCGGCGACGTGACCGGAGTGCTGTATGCCGACCGCAACGGCAACGCCGCGATGGATCCGGGCGAGCCGTGGAGCGACGTCGACATCGAGATCAGTGGCGGCGTACCGAGCGGCTACTACAGCCAGCGGACCGACCAGCAGGGCCGGTTCGCCTTCCGTGACCTGCCAGCCGGCACCTACCAGTTCCTCTCCTTCTCCATCGACGGCTGGGCGACGGCGGTTCCGCTGGTCACTGTGGACGGCACACATGATCCCGACGTCGTGATCAGGGCGGCCCGGCCGGTGTCCGAGAGCCTGACGGTCGCGCTGGCCTTCACCAGGAACGCTTACACGGTCGGGGAAACCGCGCACCTGCTGGTGCGGCTCACCAACCGGGGCGCCGTGCCCATCCCCGGGCTGACCGCATGGTCGGAGACCGAGGGCCAATGGGGCGCGCTGTCCGCCGGCGGGCCAGGTGTGACCGTCCCGGCGTCCTCGACCGTCGAGGTCGACGTGTCCATCCCCATCCCGCCGGACGCGCCCGGCCGGGGCGGGGTGAACGTGGTCTGCTACATCGGCGATGGAATATCGGGCAGCGTGCAGGCCTCCGCGTTCGCGCGGGTGCCCGGCGTGGTGGTGCCGCGCGTGGTCGGCCGATTGAAGGCCATCGGGCTGCCCCAGGTCACGATCATGGGCGATCCTGGCTTTCCGCTTCCCGACACGAGGGTCTACCTCAGGGATCCGGTCAGCCGGGCGGTCGTGGCGCGCGCCGGGTCGGATGCCAACGGGCAGTTCGTGTTCACCAACGTGCCCGCCGGCCGCTACGACCTGGGCATCGTCGGCCCGTGGAAGATCCTGTCGATGTACCCCTACCCCACGCCCTACAACGGCGTCTGGGTCATGGCGGATCTTCCCGACATCGGGTTGTTCTACCTGTCCCCGGGACCCGAACAGCCCGACCCGGAACCGGCACCCGAGCCGGGCACCCCGCCGCCGGCACAGGGCGGGGTGACACCCGCGCAGGCTGTTGACGTGGACCAGACCGGACTGGCCTACACCGGCGCCAACGTGGTCTGGCTGGCCATCGGTGGCCTGCTCGCCCTCGCTACGGGCATCGGTCTGGTGCTGCGTCGCCGTACACCGCTTGCCTGAACGAACTCCGGGGCCTTGGTCCCCGCACAAGACAGCACCGGACCCGATCCCCGGACCGCCCGCCGTGCTATCGATCTGCCGGCATGGCACCCAGGGAATGGGCCCGGTGACAGGCGGGGTTCACGGCCGCAACCGGGTCGAGGTGCGGTGGGCAGGTTCTGGCAGCCCGCGATCACCTGGCGTGACGTGCCCGCCGCGGACTTCCCGGTGTTCGCCGAGCCCGGCTGGGGCCATCGTCCGGACCGTGGCGGTCGAGGCCGAGCGATCCTCCACGGTGGACGGGTGACGAGGCCGCGTGGACCGGGACCGGCCGCTGTGGGGGTGCTGGGTGGTCGAGGGGGCTGACCCGCGGCCGAGGTGTCGAAGAGCTGGCCGGCACGATCACCAGCGGCACGCTCAGGTGACGGGCGCACCGCTCGCCGACCGACCCACCGCGATCGCCGGCTCATCTGGTCGGATACCCCCGTGATCCGCGACACCGACACCAAGCTGGGCCGGATGCTGCCCGGGCTGGGCGTCCTGCGCCGCTACCGGCGGTCCTGGCTGCGGCCCGATCTGCTGGCCGGGGTCACGGTCGCCGCCTACCTGATACCGCAGGTGATGGCCTACGCCGAGGTCGCGGGCCTGGCGCCGGTCGCCGGGCTGTGGGCGGTGATCGGTTCGCTGCTGGTGTATGCGGTGTTCGGCTCGTCGCGGCAGCTCTCGGTCGGTCCGGAGTCGACCACCGCGCTGATGACCGCCGTGGCGATCGCCCCGTTGGCCGGCGGCGATCCCGCCCGGTACGCCGCCCTGGCCGCCGCCCTGGCGCTGCTGGTCGCGGTGATCTGCGTGCTCGGTTGGGCGGCCCGGCTGGGCGTGCTGGCCGACCTGCTGTCCCGGCCCGTGCTGGTCGGCTACATGGCGGGCATCGCCGTGATCATGATCGTCAGCCAGCTCGGCAAGATCGGCCGGGTGACCGTGCACGGCGACTCGGTGCTGGACGACCTGGGCTCCTTCGCCGGCCAGCTCGGGCAGATCCACCTGCCCACGGCGGTCCTGGCGGCCGGCGTGCTGGCCGTGTTGCTGGTGGGATCCTGGTTGTTCCCCCGGCTGCCGGTGCCGCTGCTCGGCGTGCTGATCGCCACGGCGGCCACCGCCGTGTTCTCCCTGCGGGAGCACGGAATCCAGGTGATCGGCGCCGTTCCGGCCGGGATCCCGGTGCCGGCACTGCCCGCCGTGTCCGGCGCCGACCTGGCCGCGCTGCTCCTGCCGGCGCTCGGGGTCGCCATCGTCGGCTTCAACGACAACGTGCTCACCGCCCGCGCCTTCGCCGCCCGCCGCTCCGACCGGATCGACGCCAACACCGAACTGCTCGCCCTCGGCGTGGCCAACGCCGCCGCCGGTCTGCTGCGCGGGTTCCCGGTCAGCAGCAGCGGCAGCCGCACCGTGATCGGCGACGCGCTGGGCAGCAAAACCCAGCTGCACTCCCTGATCGCGGTCGCCGCGGTCGCGCTCACCCTGCTGTTCGGCCGGCCCCTGCTCGCCCTGTTCCCCACCGCCGCACTGGGCGCCCTGGTGATCTACGCCGCGGTGCGGCTGATCGACCTGGCCGAGTTCGGCCGCATCGGCCACTTCCGCCGCAGCGAACTGATCCTCGCCCTGGCCACCACGGCCGCCGTCCTGCTCTTCGGCGTGCTCTACGGCATCCTGGCCGCCATCGCACTGTCCATCCTGGACCTGCTGCGCCGACTCGCCCGCCCACACGACGGCATCCTCGGCACCGTGCCCGGCCTGGCCGGCCTGCACGACATCGACGACTTCCCCGACGCCACCACCATCCCCGGCCTGCTCGTCTACCGCTACGACGCCCCACTGTGCTTCGCCAACGCCGACAACTTCCGCACCCGCGCCCTGGCCGCGGTCGAGGACTCCCCCACCCCCGTGCGGTGGTTCCTGCTCAACGCCGAAGCCAACGTCGAAGTCGACATCACCGCCGCCGACACCCTCGAAGACCTCCGCCGCGAACTCGCCCGGCGCGACATCACCTTCGCCATGGCCCGCGTCAAACAGGACCTCCGCGCCAACCTGCAACCCACCGGCCTGCTCGACCGCATCGGCCCCGACCTGATCTTCCCGACCCTGCCCACCGCCATCGACGCCTACCGCCAGCGGTCCGAATAGGTCGGTCCGGGCACGAAGTCCCGGCCGGTGCGGGACGTGCGCCACTGCACCGGTGCACCGGGTCGCCCTAGCGTCGAAACAGAGGGTGCCGACGGGAGCTGGAGGTGGCCGTGCTGAGCACGATCACGACGCCGGCCGCCGACCGGGAGCCCGCCGGGGCGCAGGCGCTCGCACCGGAAGCGGTGTTCGCGGCCTACGGTTGTTCGCCGCGCGGGCTGAGCTCGGCGGAGGCCGGCCGGCGGCTGGCGGCCGGCGGCCGCAACGAGCTGCCCGGGCCGCGGCGCCGGTCGCCGGTGCTGCGGTTCCTGGGCCAGTTCACCGATCTGTTCGCCGTGGTGCTGCTGGTCGCCGCGCTGTTGACCTTGTCGGCCTACCTGCTTGGCGATCCCCGGGAGATCGGCTACCTGCAGCTGACCGTGGCGATCCTGGCGGTGGTGGTGCTCAACGCGGCGATCGGCTTCGGCCAGGAGTACATGGCCGAGCGGACCGCCGAGGTGTTGCGGGCGATGGTGCCGCACCGGGCCCGGGTGCTGCGCGACGGCGAGCGGGTCGAGGTGCCGGCCGCCGAGTTGGTCGTGGGCGACGTGGCGGTGCTGGAGGCCGGCGACGCGGTGTCGGCGGACTGTCGCCTGGTCGAGGCGCACGAGCTGGCGGTGAACAACGTCGCGCTGACCGGGGAGAGCGACCCCGCCGGACGCAGCGCCGAGCCGGTCGCCGGCTCGGTGGCCCGGTTGGAGGCGCGCAACCTGGCCTGGATGGGCACGGTCGTGGCCGCCGGCACCGGCAAGGCGGTGGTCACCGGCACCGGGACCGCCACCGAGTTCGGCCGCATCTACCGGCTGACCGCCGAGACCGCCCCGGACCGCAGCCCGCTGCAACGCCAGATCGCGATCATGGCCCGGCGGGTTGCCGCGGCGGCGTTCGCCTTGGGGGTGCTGCTGTTCGCGGTGCGGCTGCCGGCCGGTGATCCGCTGGTGGAGACGTTCATCTTCGCCCTGGGGGTGATGGTCGCCTGTGTGCCGGAAGGGTTGCCGGCGACGCTGTCGGTGGCCCTGGCGATCGGGGTGCGGCGGATGGCCCGGCGCCAGGCGCTGGTCAAGAAGCTGGTCGCGGTCGAGACGCTGGGCTCGACCACGGTGATCTGCACGGACAAGACCGGCACCCTCACCCGGGCCGAGATGACCGTGCAGCAGGTCTGGGCGGCCGGCCGGATCCACCGGGTCAACGGCGTGGGCTACGCCCCCGACGGCGCGGTGGACGACCCGGCGCCGGTGCACGAGCTGTTGCGGGTGGCCGCGCTGTGCTGCGATGCCCGGCTGCTCCCGCCCAACGGCGAGGCGGGGTGGCGGGTGCTCGGCGACACCACCGAGGGCGCACTGCTCACCGTCGCCGCCAAAGCCGGCCTCGACATGGACGCCGAACTGGCCGCGGCGCCGCGGGTGGGCGAGTTCCCGTTCGACTCGACCCGCAAGCTGATGACCACCCTGCACACCCGAAACGGCCGGACCTGGGCGTTGGTGAAGGGCGCCCCGGTGGAACTGCTGGCCCGCTGCACCCGCATCCGCACCGCCACCACAGATTCCACAATGGACGATCCGGCCCGCGGACAGGTGCTGGCGGCCAACGACACCATGGCCTCCTCGGCGTTGCGGGTGCTGGCCGTAGCCGTCGGTGAGGTTCCCGACGCCCGCGTGGGTCAAGCCGATGCCGAGAGCGGACTCACGCTGCTCGGCCTGATCGGCATGCTCGACCCGCCCCGCCCGGATGTCGTCGACGCGGTGCGGACCTGCCGGGGCGCGGGGATCCGGGTGGTCATGGTGACCGGGGACTACGCGCTCACCGCGGAGGCCATCGCCCGCCGGGTCGGCATCCTCACCGAGCCCGGCCCGCCCCGCACGGTCACCGGCGCCGAACTGGACGGGCTCGACGACGAGGGGCTGCGTGCGCTGCTCGCCGCGCCCGGCGACGTGCTGTTCGCCCGGGTCAAACCCGAACACAAGATGCGGGTGGTCGCCGCGTTCAAGGACCTCGGCGAGGTGGTCGCGGTGACCGGGGACGGCGCCAACGACGCCCCCGCGCTCAAACGCGCCGACATCGGCGTGTCCATGGGCGCCTCCGGCACCGACGTGGCCCGCGAAGCCTCGGTGATGGTGCTGCTGGACGACTCGTTCGCCTCGATCGCCGCCGCCGTCGAGCTGGGTCGCTCGGTCTACGCCAACATCCGCAAGTTCCTGGTCTACGTGTTCAGCAGCAACGTCGGCGAGCTGGTACCGATCCTGGTCGCCACGTTCGCCGGGTTCCCGTTCGTGCCGATCACGGCTTTGCAGATCCTGGCCATCGATCTCGGCTCGGACGTGCTGCCCGCCCTGGCACTCGGCGCCGAACGCCCCGAGCCCGGGGTGATGAACACCCCGCCGCGCAGCCCGAAGCAGCGCCTGTTCTCCCTGTCGCTGGTGCGCCGGTTCCTCTTCCTCGGCGGCATCCAGGCCATCGGCTCCACCGCCCTGTTCTTCTGGCACCTGCACACCGCCGGCATCCCGCTCGCGGAGTTCACCCTGGACAACCCGGTCTACCGGGAGGCACTCACGATGACCCAGGCCGCCATCGTCATCGGCCAGATCTTCGTCGGGTTGGCCGTGCGCAGCGACCGGCACAGCGTCGTGCGGCTCGGCCTGCTGTCCAACCCCGCCTACCTCGGCGCCCAGCTCGTCGGGGTCGCGATGATCTGCGCGATCAGCTACGTCCCCCTGCTGCGGGAGCTCTTCCACACCGCGGCACTGTCCCTCGCCGACTGGGCGCTCGTCATCGCGTTCGGCTCGCTCGTGCTCGTCGGCGACGAGATCCGCAAGGCCCTACTGCGTCGCAAGGAGGTTGCGACATGAAAGCGATCATCATGGGCTGCGGGCGGGTCGGCGCCACCCTGGCCCACCAACTGTGCACCGACGGGCACGACGTGTGCGTGCTGGACCGTGACCCGGACGCCCGGGAACTGCTGCCCGCCGGCTTCACCGGAGAGTTCCTGGTGGGCAACGGCTACAACCGGGGTCTGCTCGAACAGGCCGGCATCGGCACAGCCGACGCGTTCATCGCGGTGACCTCCGGGGACAACACCAACATCGTCGGCGCCCGCATCGCCAAGGACGATTACCTGGTCCCCCAGGTGATCGCCCGCATCTACGACCCCCGCCGCGCGGACATCTACCGCGATCTGGGCATCCCGACCGTCGCCAGCGTGCGGTGGACGGTCACCCGGATCAACCAGCTGCTGCGGCACCGCCACGTCAACCCCGAGGTGACCTTCGGCAACGGCGAAACCCTGCTGGTGCGGGAGGTTCTCCCGGCCTGGCTGGCCGGCCGGCCCCTGCTCGACCTCGAGGTGGACCACCAGATCCGGGTGGTCGCCGTCACCCGCGGCGGTCACTCCTTCCTCCCCACCGGCGACAGCCTCGCCCAGCCCGGAGACGCGGTCAGCTTCGCCGTGGCCGCGACCGCGCTGGATCGGCTGCGCTCGTTCCTCGGCAAGGAGCTCGGCTCATGAAGATCATCGTCGCCGGCGCCGGCCGGCTCGGCGAGCAGGCCGCCCACCTGCTGTCCGCCACCGGACACCAGGTCACCGTCATCGACCGGGACCGCACCCGGCTGGCCGAACTGGCCGAGGAGCACGTTCACCGGCTGGTCCACGGCGACGCCTGCGAACCGTCCATCCTGGAATCATCCGGCGTACTCAACACCGACCTGCTGCTCGCCGCGACCGGCGAGGACGAGGACAACCTGGTCATCGCCCTGCTCGCCAAGCGCCAGTTCGCCGTGCCGCGCACCCTCGCCCGGGTCAACGACCCCGACAACACCTGGCTGTTCGACGCCCGCTGGGGCGTCGACGTCGCCCTGCCCGCCGCCACCCCGCTGATCTCCCTCATCGAGGAAGCCTCCGGCGCCACCGACACCGTCGGCCTGGTCCAACTCGCCGCGGCCGGCGTCACCCTCATCGAGACCCGCATCGACGAGCACTCCACGGCCGCCGGCCGCACCCGCACCGACCTGAGCCTGCCGCCGGGCACCATCGTGGCCGCCGTCATCCACGACACCCAACCGCTCGTCCCGGACCAGGACTACCGCTTCCATCCGGGCGATACCGTCCTCGTGGTCAGCAACACCGCCACCGAACGCGACATCCACAACGCCTTCCAGTAGGCGTTCCCATGACCGGCGGCTCAGGCCCGGCGCCGGACCTCGGCGTCGACGACCGCCTCCGTGATCGGCCGGTGCCACTTCCAGTAGTAGTCCCACAGGTGGAACACGATCGCGAGCCCCCACCCGGCGAGCACCCAACCCGGCCAGAAGTAACCCTGACCGGTCAGCAGCCACACCACCACGAGGAACCCGTTGATCACCGCATACACGAACCAGTGCGTCCACAGATCACGCCGGTCCCGCAGCCGTTTCCGGGCGCTGTCCCGCACCGTCTCGTTCTCGGTCTGCTCGATCGTCATCGCACACCTCCCGGCAAAACCGTTCCCCGCTCCCATGATCTGCCGACGGTGCGGGGCGACCAGAGCCCAAAGTCCCCGGCACTCAAGCCGTTCGCCTGCGGCTGCGGGCCGTGGTCGAGGATGGCCGGTGGGCCAAGGAGCACATGATCCGGGCCAACCTGAGGCTGGTCGTCGCGGTGGCCCGGAAGCACTACCGCAAGGGTGAACGCCGCGGCCGCGCCGAGGGCGAGGGCGAGCGCGGCGCTGCTCGCCGGATCGGCGACCAGCCACACCCCGCCCGCGATGAACAGCACGGCCAGCAGGGCGGTGACGATCCGCGCACCCGGATACAGCAGTGGCCGGCCGGGCACCCAGCCCTGCAGCTTTCCCGCCGCCACAAGGGATCCGGTGAACGTGACGGTGCCGATCACGATGTCGGCCGCGCCGGCAACCGCGGTCGTGCCGGACCCGCCGGCCGCCCGGTGCTCGATCAGGTCGACCGTGGCGAGCAGCGCGGCCGCGCCGCCGCCGACGGCGTTGAACACGCTGACCAGTTGCGGCATCGCGGTCATCCGCACCCGCAACGCCGCGACCGCACCGGGCACCGCGCCGGCCAGCACGATCCAGCCCGTAGTGGTCACGCCGCCGTGCGCGGCCAGCAGGACCACGGTGGCCAGCACGGCCGCCGCCATCCCGGCGGCCGAGAGCAGGTTGCCGCGACGCGCGGTGGCGGGCGAGTTCATCTCGTGCAGGCCGAGCTGGTCGAGCGTGGCCTTGATGTTGCGGGCGTAGGCGGTCGATGCCGCGGCGGGCATCGTGGCGGCGAGGTTGCCGGCGCCGATGACCGTCCCCCCGACGCCGGGCTCCACGCCAGATACACTCATTGTTGAGTGTCTCATGGATGAGAGTGTCAGGAATGGAGCTATGGCGGGTTTTGTCGGGCGTGAGCGCGAGTTGGCGGCACTGGACCGCGCGTTGGACAGGGTGCGGGCGGGTGGGCGCGCCGGACGACCTGGTCGGGCCCTGTTGATCCGCGGTCGGCGACGGGTCGGCAAGTCGCGGCTGGCCGAGGAGTTCGTGGAGCGAGCAGGGGTGCCGCACCTGTTCTTCACAGCGTCGGCGCAATCCAGCGTCGCGGCTGACCTCGGCCTGTTCACCGAGTCCGCCATCAGTTCGGACCTCCCTGGCGCGGAGGTGTTCCGCGACCAAACCCCCGCCACCTGGGATGCGGCACTGCGGCTGCTGGCGGCCGCGCTGCCCCAGGATCAACCCGCGATAGTGGTGTTGGACGAGATGCCCTACCTCATCGCCAACGACCCCGGGTTCGAAGGCGCGTTGCAGACGCTGTTCGATCGTGAGCTGTCGCGGCGGCCCATGTTGTTGCTGTGTATCGGCTCCGACCTCGCAATGATGGAAGCCCTCAACGAGTACGGGCGACCGTTCCACCAACGCGCCACCGAGATGGTGATCCCGCCGCTGAACCCCGCCGACGTGGCCGCCATGCTCGACCTGCCCGCAGCGGATGCGTTCGACGCCTACCTGGTCACCGGCGGCCTACCACTGATCCTGGACGAATGGCCCGACGGTGCCTCCCTCACCGACTACCTCACCGACGCGGTCACCGACCCCACCTCAGCACTACTGGTCAGCGCCGAACGCGCACTGGCCGCCGAGTTCCCCACCGAGGCACAAGCCCGCCGCGTCCTGGGCGCGATCGGCTCCGGCGAACGAACCTTCACGCTGATCGGACGGGCCGCTGGCGACCTGCCGCACGCCTCGCTGAGCCGCGCACTGCACCTGCTGACCACCAAACGCCTGGTCGACGCCACGACCCCGCTGTCAACCCAGCCCTCAAAAGAGACCAGATACGTGGTCACCGACCCCTACCTGCGGTTCTGGCTGACCTTCCTCGGCCCCCGCTTCGCCGACATCGAACGCGGCCGGGGAGACCTCGTCCTCGACCGGATCCAGACCTCCTGGACCACCTGGCGCGGTCGCGCCATCGAACCCGTGATCAGAGAATCACTCCGCCGCCTACCCGACGGCATCCTCCCGGCCGCAACCACCGCGATCGGCGGCTATTGGACCCGCACCAACGACCCCGAGATCGACATCGTCGGCGCCGACCACGCCCCGATCGCCACCCGGATCACCGCCGTCGGATCCATCAAATGGCACAACAACCGTCCCTTCGACACCCACGACCTCGCCCAACTGACGATCCACCGATCCCGGCTACCCGGCGCCGACGACGACACCCCCCTCATCGCCGTAACCCGAGCCGGAACCACAACACCCGGCATATCCACACTCGGCCCAGACGACCTCATCGACACCTGGGCCTAACGCTTCCGATCAGCCGGTCCGTTGGCATATGGACGCTGAAAGATCAAGCCGGGCAGCGTACGGGGAAGGGTTACCCACCTGTTGCCCCTTGTCCATGCGACTCACAGAACGCGGGTCCGCACCGGATGTGGGTCATTCGGCGGCGTGTTGAACGGGTCGGGCCTATTCGGTGACGCGGGCGAGGTAGTCGGGCCCGACGTCGTCCATGATCTGCGGGCGCGGTTGGCCCTGGGCGTAGGGCAGACAGCGGTCGGCCAGTTCCGCTGGGGTGCCGTTGCGGGTGGCCAGCCACCGGGTCCAGTCGGGTAGCAGCGCCACCAGTTGGTCGGCGAACTCGTCGTCGTAGTAATCGCGGATGTGCAGCACACACAGGGCCACCCGATGTGGGGAGCACGTCGCGAATACCGTGCCGATGTCGTTGATGGACCAGGAATTGGCCAGTTCCGTGACCAACTCGTCCATATCCGTCGGTGGCTCCTGCTGGTCGGCATGCCGGGCACGCAGCCACGCGGTGAACTCGACCGCCGCGGTGGCCGCGTCCAGACCGCCGTCGGGTGGGGTGTCCCGCTGCGGCATGGCCTGGTTGACGACCGCGGCCAAGCGCTTACCGCGGTGGTACTCGGCGAACTGTTCCACGCTTTCCCCACCGGGACGCATCATGCCAAGCTCGACCGGCAACAACTCGGCTAGCAGCCACGGGTCGTCCACCGGAGCCAGCGCCGTGCCCGCCGCGGCGACCTGGCCGACCGCGGCCTGCCAGTCGGTCAACGCCGCGTCCGGCGTGGGGTAGAAGCCGCTGTGCACGGTGAATGCTTGGTGCCCGCAGGCATCGATGTCCCACAAGTACCAGCGCACCGGCGCACCCACCGTGGTGATCGGCGCGGTGACGGCGAACCGACTGCCGTACCGGTCACGGGTCCACAGCACCGGCCCGGTCACGGCCGGACCGGGTGGCGTGGCCGGCAACACCCGCCCGCCTTCCGTGTCCCGCAACCGCGCGATCGCGTCGACCGCAGCCTCGCTGTCCGGATACGGCAGAATACCGGCGACCGCGGTAAGTACCCGCCAGGGCGCATGCCACGCGTCCGCCTGCCCGGTAGTCGCCTCCACTTCGGCCATGGCCGCGGTCACCAACGCCTGGGCCACGTCATGCGGGCCCATTCGGTCGTCCACCGGGGACTGCGCCGCCTCACCCAACAGTGTTCCCAACCGCAGGCACAACGCGTCTTCCACGACCATGTCGGGCTGGTTCGCTACCGCCACCACGAGATTCGCGAGCAGATTCGTCGCCGCGGCGGCGGCCAGCGACGCCCGCCGCGCCCCGATCTGCTCCCGGTAGGCGGCCAGACCCCGCCAGGCGTCCGCCAACTCACGCCGATCCTGCTCACCCAGATCAGCACCAGCGCCGAGCACATTCACGCGGGCCGGCACTCGGGACCGCCCGGACCTGCCGGACTTCTTCTTCCGCTTCCGCGACACAGGCACGGCCGGGAGCATAGGCAGCCAGCCCACCCCTCCCTGCGCCAGGCACCGTCACGCCGACAAGCCGCCGAACGATGGAGCACGCCCGTGAGGCCGAGTTCGGTGACCGCTCCATCGAACTCACCGGCTACTCGATCACCTGGATACGCCCCACCTTCAAGCCGCCCACCCGCGTGATGTACTCCCATCCGCCGAGGGAGCCACACTGGCGGCGCGATCGATCCGGGCATACCGACTGACCATCTCCCGACGCCGTTTCATACCACGGTGCTGGGCGTCGAGGTCACCGTGCAGCGTGTCGATCTGTCCAACGACGACCGGATCTTCGCGGTCTGTGTTCGGGGTCGGGACCGGCAGCGCATCCCCATCCTCGACCTGCCATTGCCGACACCCGCGCCGCGGGGTACGGAGTGGATCGAGGCGTACCGCCGGTGGCTGCGGCCATGACCGAGTCCGGGCCGCTGCAGACCGTCGGGGAGCACCGGCTGCGAATGACCGAACTGGAGGCGCTGGCCAACGTGCGCACGGTGCTGGAGCTGCGCGCGGCGGGCGGACTGCGGTGCAGCGGCAAGACCAGCCGTCCGTCCGCGGCCACCCTGCGCACCGCGGCCGAACACCTGGCGGACGGCACTGTGTCGGCGCTGGCTCAGCCACAGGGTGATCGACGAATTCAGCCGGATCGGGCAGATCAAGGGCCAACGCGCCGCCAACGCGCTCAGCGCGGTCAAACCCCGCCGCCAGGTGGTCGCCGACACCCTGACCGGACTACCGTCTGGTGAGTGGGTCGGCGTGGACGCCCTGTTCGCCACCATGCGCCGAAACCGCCTCAACCCCACCATCGCCCGCACCGACCGGGCCCTGTGGAAGCTGTATCGGTCGACCCCCAATACGGCAGCCTCGGCTACGACGGCTATCACCGCTGGGACATCCTCGAAGGCCGCTACACCCTGGCGGTGCTGTTCGAATACGCCGTCACCCTCGGCCTGATCGACCTCGACTACGTCCACCCCCACGGCGAACGCGACGACTTCCGCGACCAGTGGGGCGGCGACGACCTCGACGCCTGAGCCGCTACGACGGCCTGCAGGCCGTTCGGCTCACCGCACTCGGCCGCTACGCCCTCGGCCTGACCGACACACTTAACACCCACCCGCTAACACCACTGCGACAGTTCCGTCACTGAAGGTCCTGCCCACCCTCGACATCGTCGCCACCGGCGACCTTGCCGCCAGCGACCAGCTCCTGCTGTCCGTCTACGCCGAGCAGACCGCCGACCGGGTCCGGATCCTCAGCTCCGCCAGCCTGCTCGCCGCCATCGACACCGGACGAGACCTGACCGAACTCACCACCCTTTCTTGCCCATCACACCGACCACGAACTCCCCACCACCCTGACCATCCACGTCAAAGACGTCACCCGCCGAACATCGACGCTGACCGACCTGGGCCACCTCCGCGTGATCGAATGCTCCGACCCCGCGCTGGCCGCACTCATCAGCCACGACCGGACACTGCGCGACCTGTGCCGCCCACTGGGTGACCGCCAACTCGCGGTCGCGCCACAACAGGAAAGAAGTTCCGCACCGCGCTACGCAAACTCGGCTACGCCCTCCCCGCACAATGCTGATCAGCCGTCAGCGCGGGGACTTGCGCGGATCGGGGAAACCGAGGCCGGTGTAGCCGGGTGCCCGTTTGGCCAGTGAGGACGCCAGAACTCCAGTGTGGACGTCGTGGTAGTCGTGTACCTCGGCGGTGGACTTGCCTGGATAGGGGCGCAGGATCCGCCCGACGTACTGCACCAGCCGGCCCTTGAACGCGATCGGCGCTGCGAGAAACAGCGTGTCCAGAACGGGCAGTCAAATCCCTCACCGATGAACGATCCGGTCGCGACCACCAACACCGGTGACCCGTCCGCGGACGGGTGGAGACGGTCCAGCGCGGCGCGGCGTGCGGTGGCGCTCATCCCGCCACGCAGCACGACCGGGTCATGGCCACCTGCCCGGAGTTCGTCGGCGAATCGCTCAACGTGCGCGGTCCACTGCGTGAGCAGCAGGCAGTGTCGGCCGCGGTCCAGCGCGGCCGTCACGTCGGCGACCACCAGGCGGGTGCGGTCTTCGTCGGCGACGAGATCCCGGTAGATGGCGGCCATGCCACCGGGCGCGGTCGGGTCGGCACCGCCGGTGTAGCGATACTCGGTGTCGTGGACCTGGAGCACCGTGGCCGGTCGATAGCCGGCGGCGACGAACGGTAGTGCTGGCGCACTGTCATCACCGGCCGGGTTGGCGCGGTCGTGGGTGATGGTGTGCCGGACCGGGCCGAGCTGCAGCGCGATCAAGTCGTCGAGCTGATCACGCCGATACGGTGTGGCGGTCAACCCGAGCCATCGCCGCGCCGGGATCTGCTTGACCGCGTGCTCGAACGCCGCAGCGGGGATGTGGTGGCATTCATCGGCGATGATCAGACCATAGCCGTTGGTGAGCGCGGCGATGTCAGCCTTGCGGGCCAGGGTCTGCAGCATTGCCACGTCGATCACTCCGCGGGTCTTGGCTCGGCCACCACCCAGTTGTCCGGCTTTCACCCCCAGCAACTCGCTTATTCGTGTTCGCCACTGTTCGGCCAAGGCCTTGCGGTCGACCAGCACCAGCGTCGAGGTGGCATGTGCGGCGATGACCGCGCAAGCCATCACGGTCTTGCCCGACCCGGGCGGCGCGACCAGCACACCCAGGTCGTGGTCGCAGACCACATCCACCGCGTGCTTCTGCGAAGTGGCAAGTGTGGCGGTGAGGGTGAATGTCTGCCGGACTCCGGCGGCGCGTTCGTCGACAATCTCGAGGCGGCTGCCGGCCTGCTCGACCAGGGAGGCCACCGTGTCGGCCAGGCCACGCGGGAGCACCAGGCCGCCGTCGATGGTCTCGTCGTAGCTACGCAGGAACCGCGGCGTGTCCCAGGTGGACATCCGCAGCCGCTGCCGCTCGTAGAACAAAGGGTTCGGCATCGACGCCGCATGCTTGAGCGTCGCATGCAACGCCGGGACCAGATCATCAGCTTCCACCCGAATCCCAGCGGCCAGCCGAGCCCGCACCACCGGTGCCGGTGTCACGCGAATCTTCGTGGAGACCGTTGTGCCGAGCCGGTCCACCCCCGGGCCGACCACGATCCGGCCGGCCCGGCGGGCGACCCGGTTCACCTCACCGGGACTCATCCGCCCCAGCGATGACAGAAACGCCCACTGGTCCTCATGCGGTTCCATCGTGGCCAAGTCAAGGAACACCGTCACCCCATCCCGACGTGCCGCGCCCTGCAGCGGAGCGGCGATGAGTCCACGAAGTCGCCGACGCCGTCGGAGATCCGGTCGGGCACGTTGCCGATGTCCTCCCAGTGGATCGCGGTGGCGCAGTCGGGCAGACGCCTTGAGGATCTCACCCTGGGCGACCAGCACCGTGCCCACCGTGTGCCGCAACCGGTGCAGACTGGCCCCGGCGACACCAGCCTGTTCGGCGAGTCGATTGAACCGGTGGCTCAGACAGCCCGGCAGAATCCGCTGACGGCGAGGATCGGCCGCGAACAACCAGGGACCCTGCTGTCCGCCGGCCATCGGATGAGCTCGCCACGCCTCTACATGCTCAACCCAATAT
>NZ_DASUCC010000072.1:0-22177 GCF_035762905.1 Actinophytocola sp. | reverse complement strand
ACTTCAGCACGTACGTGTAGGCGGGCACCGGAAGACCGGCGTCGATCAGCCGCTGCGCCTCGGCCGCGTACAGCTCGAGCAGCTGCCGGTTGGTGGCCACGTCGGCGTCGTCGAGGTAGTAGCGGGACATCTCGTACTCGGCCTGGCCGAAGACCTCGCCGTAGCTGACGCCCCGGGCGTACTCGATGTCCTTGAAGTGGGTGACGCCCTGCAGCGCCATGATGATCCGCTCGATGCCGTAGGTGATCTCGACCGACACCGGGTCCAGGTTGAGGCCGCCGGCCTGCTGCAGGTAGGTGTACTGGGAGATCTCCAGGCCGTCCAGCCAGACCTCCCAGCCGAGGCCCCAGGCGCCCAGCGCGGGCGAGGCCCAGTTGTCCTCCACGAACCGGACGTCGTGCGCCCGGATGTCGATGCCCAACGCGGCCAGGCTGCTCAGGTAGAGCTCCTGCGGATCGCCGGGGTCGGGCTTGAGGATCACCTGGAACTGGGTGTGCGTCTGCAGCCGGTTGGGATTCTCGCCGTACCGCGCGTCGTCCGGGCGCACGCTCGGTTCGACGTAGGCCACCCGCCACGGCTCCGGACCGAGCACGCGCAGCACGGTGGCCGGGTTGAGCGTGCCGGCCCCCACCTCGGTGTTGAACGGCTGCGCCAGGATCGCGCCGCGTTGCGTCCAGTACCGGGTCAGCGCCAGCAGCGCCTCCTGCATGGTCAGCACCGGAACACCCTAGTCAGCATTCCGGGCCCGACCCGTCAGGCGAGGGCGACGCCGTCGGCCACGATGTCGGTGACGAGGTCGTTGACCTTGACCTCCGGCACCTCCACCCCGTGGTTGGCCCTGATGTGATCGACAACCGCTTCCACCTTGTCGGCCGTGGTCTCGATCTCCACTCGCCACTCGTGTTCGGTGTGCACTTCGCCGTGCCAGCGGAACACGCTGGTGACCGGCCCCTCGATCTGTGCACACGCGCCCAGCTCGGCGCCGATGACTTCAGCGCACATGCTGTCCGCGAGCTGCTTGCTGTCCGTGGTGAACGTGACCACGACGTGATCGGTCGGCATGACACCCGATAGTAACGTCCATCACACCAAAATGCCCGGACCAGGGCGCCGTCCGGCTGCGTTTTGGGTGCTGACACACTGGGTAAACGCGCGGCATGACCGTCGCGCGCATCAGCAGCTGAGGATCACCGAGGTGAGTGTGAGCGAGTTCCTGCCTGGCAAGGAGGCCGAACCAACCTCTCCGGACAGTCACGACCCGGACGGGATCGAGCTTCGGCTCGCGGCCAGACTTGAACACCTGCCGATCATTCGCTCCGTGGCCGCGAACCTCGCCATCCGGGCCGACTTCGACCTCGACGCCATCGCCGACCTCAAGCTGGCGGTGGACGAGGCGTGCTCGACCCTGATCACCCGCGCCGCCAAGGGTGCGACGCTGAGCTGCCGGTTCTTCTTGAGCCCCAACGAAATCCGGTTCGCCGCGATGGTGTTGTCCAAGAGTGACCACGAACCCAGCCGGGACTCCTTCGGCTGGCGGGTGCTCACCACGTTGACCGATCGGGCGGATGCATGGGTGGACATGAACGGGTCCTCCCCCGACGGCCGGGGACCCCTGGTGCACATCGAACTCGCCAAGCGGAAGACCCTCGGCGAGTGAGCGAGCCAGTCAGCTCCCGGCCCTCCGGCTCCTGGCGTGGCGACTCGCACAACGAGTACGAGCACCTGACTCCGCTGTTCCACGAGCTCGCGGGTGCGACCGACGGGGATCCGCGCCGGCCTCGGCTGCGCGACGCTCTGGTCACCGGACACCTCCCGCTCGCCGAGCACATCGCCACCCGGTTCAGCCACCGCGGTGTGCCGCGCGAGGACCTCGTACAGGTGGCGACCGTCGGCCTGATCAACGCCGTGGACCGGTTCGAGCCGAGCCGCGGGTCGGACTTCCTGTCCTTCGCCGTGCCGACGATCATGGGCGAGGTCCGCCGGCACTTCCGGGACGCGAGTTGGTCGATGCGGGTGCCGCGCCGGCTCAAGGAGTTGAACCTGGCGATCAGCTCGGCCAGCGGCGAACTGGCCCAGCGGCTCGGCCGGGCCCCGACGCCCAGCGAGATCGCGACGCACCTGGGGCTCAGCCAGGAAGAGGTGTTCGAGGGCCTTGAGGCCGGCAACGCCTACCACTCGGTTTCCCTCGACGAGGCGCTGTCCGCCGACTCCGACTCCGACCCGCTGGCCGACACGCTCGGTGAAGAGGACTCCGCGCTGGAGAACGTGGAGAACCACGAGTCGCTGCGGCCGATGATCGAGCAGCTGCCGGAACGCGAGCGGCAGATCCTGACCCTGCGGTTCTTCATGAACATGACCCAGACGCAGATCGCGGAGCGGGTCGGCATCTCCCAGATGCACGTGTCCCGGTTGCTGGCCAGGACGTTGGAGCGGCTGCGGCAGGGCCTGCTCTCCGAGGGCGACGAGGACGACGGCTGAGGCGGATCGGGCGCATGAGAAAGGCCGAGGTCCCGGGGGGAGCTCGGCCCTTCATCTTGAGCACGCCGTCAGGCGGCGTGCTCGGTCTTGCGGATCTGCTTGCGGCGGGCGAACGCGGCCCTGCGCTCGCCCTCGTCGAGCCCGCCCCAGATCCCGTAGGGCTCCATCACGGTCAGCGCGTGGTGCCGGCACTGGACGATGACCGGGCAACCCAGGCAAACCTGCTTCGCCTTGCGCACCCGATCGGCCCTGGCCAGGCCGCGCTCGGCCTCGGGGTGGAAGAAAATCGTGCTGTCCTGGCCCCGGCACGAGCCAAGACGTTGCCAGTCCCACGTGTCGGCGACGGGGCCTGGTAGCCGAGTCATGTCAACCATGTGGCGGTTTTACCCGGGTATTGAACCAGGTAAACACCCATCCCGCTGGTCGAACGGGGTTACGGTGAGTCATGATGATCCGTGAGCGAGAAACGGCACTCGGGAGGGAACCGTGGCGCGACCGATCTGGAACGGAGCGATCAACTTCGGGCTGGTGACGGTACCCGTCGAGCTGTACAGCGCGACGGAGGACCACACGATCAGCTTCCGGCAGTTCGAGCGGGGGACGTCCGATCGGATCCGGTACAAGCGGATCAACGAACGCACCGGTGAGGAGGTGCCGTTCTCCGACATCGTGAAGGGCGCCGACATCGGCGGCGGCGACTACGTGATCATCGAGCCGGACGAGCTGGACGCGATCGCGCCGGGGCGGTCGCGCACCATCGACATCGACGCGTTCGTCGACCTGGACGCGATCGACCCGATCCACTTCCAGAAGACCTACTGGCTGGCGCCGGCCAAAGAGGAGTACGCCCGGGCGTACAGCCTGCTGCTGCAGGCGATGGCCAAGACCAACAAGGCCGGCGTGGCCACGTTCGTCATGCGTGGCAAGGAATACCTGACCGCGCTGCGGGCCGGCGACGGGCTGCTGGTGCTGACCACCCTGCTGTTTCCGGAGGACCTGCGCGACCCGGCCAAGGAGCTCAAGTCGATGCCGGAGATCACCGCGGCGCGCGGCAAGGAGCTGGACATGGCGGTCTCGCTGATCGGCTCGATGAGCGAGGAATGGGAGCCGGAGAAGTACCACGACACCTACACCCAGCGGGTGGAGCAGCTGATCGAGGACAAGTCGGCCGGGCGCGAGATCGTCACCGAGTCCGAGCCGGCGCAGCCGACCAAGGTGGTCGACCTGTTCGACGCGCTCAGCCGCAGCGTCGAGGGCCGCAAGAAGCGCCGCGAGGGAGCCGAGGATTCGGTCGCGAAACGCCGCTCCGCCTCCCGAGACAAGGGGCCGGACCTGGCTAGCCTGAGCAAGGCCGAGCTGGACAAGATGGCCCGTGACCTCGAGATCAAGGGCCGCTCCAAGATGAGCCGGGACGAACTGGCCGAGGCGGTGGCGGCGGCACGGAGCGCGGGCGCAGCATAACGAGGTGCGTCTGTTCCGCCTCTCCGGGATTTGACTGCTGTTGTTGCGTTCCAGCCGGTGGTGCGGTGAGCGGGGTGATTGTGGCTGGGTGCCGTCCCGGTGCCCCTGAGGTTGCGTTGGTCGGCCCGAGACTTCACCCGATGATCCACAGTCAGCACTCGATGACGTTGAGGGCGAGGCCGCCGCGCGCCGTCTCCTTGTACTTGGTGTGCATGTCGGCGCCGGTCTCCCGCATCGTCTTGATCACCTTGTCCAGGTGCACGATGTGCGTGCCGTCGCCGCGCAGGGCCATCCGCGACGCCGTGATCGCCTTCGTCGCCCCCACCGCGTTGCGTTCGATGCACGGAATCTGCACCAGGCCGCCGACCGGGTCACAGGTCAGGCCCAGATGGTGCTCGAGGCCGATCTCGGCGGCGTTCTCCACCTGCTCCACCGAGCCGCCCTGCACCTCGGTCAGCCCGGCGGCGGCCATCGCGCACGCCGACCCCACCTCGCCCTGGCAGCCGACCTCGGCTCCGGAGATGGACGCGGTCTCCTTGAGGACCACGCCGATCGCCCCGGCGGTGAGCAGGAACGCGACCACGTCGTCGTCCGTGGCACCCTCGACGAACCGGGTGTAGTAGTGCAGCACCGCCGGGATGATCCCGGCGGCCCCGTTGGTCGGCGCGGTGACCACCCGGCCGCCGGACGCGTTCTCCTCGTTGACCGCCAGCGCGTACAGGTTCACCCAGTCCATCACGTGCAGCGGGTCCTTCGTCGCCCCGTCCTCGGCGATCAGCTTGTCGTACAACGCCTTGGCCCGTCGCGGCACCTTGAGCCCACCGGGCAGCACGCCGTCCTGGGCGCAGCCGCGCCGGACGCAGTCCCGCATCACCGCCCAGATCTCCAGCAGCCCGGCCCGCACCTCCGCCTCGGTGCGCCAGACCAGCTCGTTGCGCAGCATGATCTGGCTGATCGGCAGCCCGGTCGCGGCACACTGGTCGAGCAGCTCGGCCGCGGTGCGGAACGGATGCGGCACCGGCGTGCTGTCCGGAGCGATCGTCGGCCCCTCGGCCGCGGTCTGGTCCAGCACGAACCCGCCGCCCACCGAGTAGTACGTCCGCTCGGCCAGCACGGCGCCGTCCGAGCCCAGGGCGGTGAAGAGCATTCCGTTGGGGTGCAAGGGAAGCGACCGCCGCCGGTGCAGGACGAGGTCCTCGTCCTCGGTGAAGTCGATCTCGTGCGTGCCGAGCAGCCGGACCCGCCGGTCGGCCCGGATCCGCGCCACCCGCAGCGGACCCTGCGCCACGTCCACGTCCTCCGGAGATTCCCCCTCGAGGCCGAGCAGCACCGCGGGCGCGCTGCCGTGCCCGTGTCCGGTGGCGCCGAGCGACCCGAACAGCTCGGCCCGCACCCGCGCCGTGCCTGCCAGCAGTCCCTGGTCCCGCAATCCCGACACGAACCGCAGCGCCGCGCGCATCGGACCCACCGTGTGCGAGCTCGACGGCCCGATACCGATGCTGAACAGATCGAACACACTCAGGGCCATGAGACTCCAGCCGACTCCATCTGTCAGGTGGACCGTTTGTAGAACGGCAGTTTGACGACCCCGACGGGGGCGATCGTGCCGCGGATGTCCACGGCGAGCTTGCTGCCCGGCTCGCTCATCCCGACCGGGACGTACGCCATGGCGATCGGCACACCGAGCGTCGGCGAAAGCGCCCCGCTGGTGACCGTGCCCACTCGGGCGCCGTCCTCGCCGACCACAGGATACCCGTGCCGCGGTGCCCGCCGGCCGGTCCCGACCAGCCCCACCAGCGCGGACTCCACCCCGGCGGCCCGCCTGCGCTCCAGCGGCGCGCGGCCGACGAAGTCGGCCGGCTTGTCGAACTTCACCACCCGGCCGAGGCCCGCCTCGAACGGGTTGGTCTCCACGGTCAGCTCGTTGCCGTACAGCGCCATCCCGGCCTCGAGGCGCAGCGTGTCCCGGCAGGCCAACCCGGTCGGCACCAGCCCGGAACCGGCGCCGGCCGCGGCCAGCGCGTCCCACACCTCCGGCGCGTCACCGGAGTCGGAGTACACCTCGAACCCGTCCTCGCCGGTGTAACCGGTCCGGGCGAGCAGCACGTCGTGCCCGGCGATGGCGGTCGGCGTGCTGCCGTAGTAGGGCAGCGCGGCCAGGTCCGCCGGGCACACCGCACCCACGATCTCCACCGACCGCGGGCCCTGCACCGCGATCAGCGCGCACTCCCGGGACCTGTCCGCCACCTCGACCATGAACCCGGAAGCCCGGTCGCGCAGCTCGCCGGCCACCAGGGCGGCGTTGGCCGCGTTGGCCACCACCAGGTAGTGGTCCTCTCCCAGCCGGTACACCACCAGGTCGTCCAGCACGCCGCCGTCCGCGTTGCAGATCACCGTGTACCGGGCCCGCCCCACCTTCACCGCGGACAGGTGCCCGACCAGCGCGTAGTCCAGCGCGCGGCCCGCCTCCGGCCCGGTCAGCTCGATCTCGCCCATGTGCGACAGGTCGAACATCCCGGCCGCCTCGCGCACCGCGCGGTGCTCGGCCAGCTCGCTGCCGTACTTCAGCGGCATCGACCAGCCGGCGAAGTCGGTGAACGTCGCGCCGAGCCGTTGGTGCACGTCGTGCAGCGGTGAGGGTTCGCTCATGCGGGCCACAGTAGTGCCCGCCGGTCACGGCAGCCGGAAGCCGTAGGGCAGCTCAAGGCGGTGCGCGGCGAGCAGTTCGGCGTCGCCGAGGATCTCCCGGGTGGGGCCGTCGGCGACCACCACGCCGTCGTCGATCAGCACGCTGCGCGGGCAGAGCTGCGCGGCGTAGGGCAGGTCGTGGGTGACCATCAGCATGGTGCGGCCCAGCCCGAGCAGCACCTCGGCCAGCTCGCGGCGGGCCACCGGCTCCAGGTTGGCCGACGGCTCGTCCAGCACCAGGATCTCCGGGTCGCAGGCCAGCACCGTGGCCAGCGCCACCCGCCTGCGCTGCCCGCCGGACAGGTGCAGCGGCGAGCGGTCGGCGTGCTCGGCCATGCCGACGGCGTCGAGCGCGGCGCGCACCCGCGCGTCCAGGTCGGCGCCGCGCACCCCGAAGTTGGCCGGCCCGAACGCCACGTCCTCGGCCACGGTCGGCATGAACAGCTGGTCGTCCGGGTCCTGGAAGACCACTCCGACCCGGCGCCGGATCTCCTTCAGGTTGGCCTTGGTCACCGGCAGCCCGGCCACCTCGATCCGGCCGGTGCCGCCGGCGAGCACCCCGTTGAGGTGCAGCACCAGCGTGGTCTTGCCGGCCCCGTTCGGTCCGAGCACCGCGACCCGCTCCCCCGGCTCGACCCGCAGGTCCACGCCGAACAGCGCCTGCCGGCCGTTCGGGTAGGCATAGGTCAACTGCTCGACAAGCAGGCTCAGCCCCACAACGCCACCGCCATGATCCCGGCCGCCGCCGCCGTGGGCAGCAGTCCCCGTAGCCATGTCCGTCCCGGCACCGGACCGGCGTCGCGGTCCGGCATCGTTCCGGTGAAACCGCGGGACACCATTGCCAGGTGCACCCGCTCCCCGCGCTCGTAGCTGCGCACGAACAGCGCGCCGACGCCGCGCGCGGTGGCGCCTGCCTGCCACAGGAACCGCGGGTCGTGGCCGCGGGCGATCCGGGCGATCCGCATCCGCCGCGCCTCGGCGGCGATCACCGCGAGGTAGCGCAGCATCAGCGTGGCCACCGTGGTCAGCATGGCCGGCGCGTGCAGCCGCTGCAGTCCGGCGATCAGCTCCTGCGGCGTGGTGGTGGCGGCCAGGGTCAGCGAGACCAGCAGGCCGAGAGTGCCCTTGGCCAGGATGTTCCACCCGGCCAGCGCCCCCTCCGGACCGCCGACCAGCAGCATCACCACGGCCAGGATCACGAACGGCAGCTCGATCAGGGCCCGGACGGCGAACCAGCGGACCGGGATCCGGGCCACCGCCCAGACCGCGAGCAGGACCAGGAGATATCCGCCGAACGCCCAGAACTCGGTGCGCGGCGTGAGCACCACGCAGACCACGGCGGTCACCGCGGCAAGCACCTTCACCTGCGGCGGCAGCCGGTGCACCGGGGAGTCGCCCGGCCGGTACAGCAGGTGCGCGTGCCCGGCAGCCATGCCCGGTCAGCTCCTCGAGCGCTTGCGCAGCACGGTGAACAACCCACCCGCCACGACCAGGGTGACCAGCACGCCCAGCACGCCCGCGACCCCGGTGAAGCGGTCGTCCCCGGCCACCGCGTAGTCGGCGAACAGGCCGTTCTCCAGGGCGTGCGGCTGCCCGTTCTTGGCGGCGATCTCCTCGGTGGCCGCGTCCAGCCCGTCCGGGTCGTCGTCGGCGAAGTAGGACGCCACGCCGGCCAGCACCAGGGCCACCAGGACGAACCCGACGAAGAACAGCAGCTGTCGCCTGCGGTCGTTCACTTCGTCCCTCCCCGGACCCACGCTGCCTGGACCGGCACGGTGCGCAGCTCGAGCGGCCGCTCGGTGCCGCGCAGCAGGTAGACCAGGTCGGGCCGCACCGCCGCCACGGCCGCGACGGTGAGCGCGGTGATGATGCCCTCCCCGATCCCGATCAGGCAGTGCACCCCGAGCACCGTGACACCCACGGCCCCGGTCGAGAACGCCGCATCCCCGCCGAGCGCGAACTGGAGCACGAACCCCGCCGAGGCCGCCACCGTGTTGCAGAACGCCGCCACGAACGCCACCGCGAGCAGCCCCGCCTTTCCGCGCGCCGCCACCCCCCGCAACGCCAGCGCCACCAGAAACCCGATCACCGTCCCGATCAGCGCCATATTGGTGATGTTGGAGCCGAGCGCGGTCAGTCCCCCGTCGGCGAACACCAGCGACTGCAGCACCAGCACGATCGTGATGCACAGCGCGCCCACCCAGGGCCCGACCAGAATCGCCGCGAGCGCTCCGCCGAGCAGGTGCCCGCTCACCCCCGGTAACACCGGGAAGTTCAGCATCTGCACGGCGAAGATGAAGGCGGCCACCAACCCCGCCATCGGCGCCATCCGTTCATCCAGATCACGCCGCGCCCGCGCCCCGGCCACCGTCACGCCGAGCACCGCCACCGCCCCGAACAGCGCCGACACCGGCGCGTTGATCAGCCCGTCGCTCATGTGCATGGCTACCGATGACATGTCGCTCATGCTAGGTGCCCACCTCCCGCTATCACCAGACACTTGCAACAACATTGATATGGCACACCCTAGGTTCGGCACGACAGAACAACCGGCTTGCCCCCGCACGCAAGATGGCAACATGGACCGGTTCACGGGCCGCTGCTGGCTGGACTGGTGGGCGAACTCGGGCACCCTGCTGGACAGCATCGAGGTCGCCGTCGTGATCAAGGCCGTCGACGCCGGCTGGGACGCCAGCGGTCACCTGGTCGACGACTCCACCCGCGCCGCCTTCCAGTTCCTCTGTGACCTCGATCCCGTCTTCGACCTGCGCTTCGCAGACGGGAGCACCGTCCTGGTCACCGTCACCCCGTCTCCCGGCCACTCCTTCACACTCACCGAGTACACCGACTGACCTCGGCGAGTCCCCGGTTCCGGCAACCGAACCACCGATTCCGGCCCGGCGAGTCCCTAGTTCCGGGCCGAGGAGTTGCCGAACCGGGCACACGCCAAGCCCGGCCCGGCGCCTGCGGCGCCGGCCGGGCTGCGCCTGCGGCGCCGCGCCGCAGGCGCGGCCTGGCCGCCTGACCAGCCTCTGGCCCCCAACCAGCAGTTCATCTACCCCGAGCTGGCGATTCGGAGTGCCCGAGCCGACAACTCGCCGAACGCGGCCACCCCTCTCGGCGAGTCCCCCGCTCCAGCAACCGAACCGCCCACTCCCGCCGCCGAGTCCCCAACCCACCCGCGAGTCCCCGAGTCCAGCAACCACACCGCCGATTCCGGGCCGGCGAGTCCCCAACTCCCGCGCGAGTCCCCGTTTCCGGCAACCAAATCCACCGGTTCCCGCCCGGCGAGTCCCCAACTCATCCGCGAGTCCCCGTTTCCGGCAACCGACCGCGGTCCCGGGCCCGCGAGTCGCCGGTTCCGGCCCGGGCAGCGGCCAGACCGGACACACCGCCAAGGACTCCGCCCGGCGCCTGCGGCGCCGGCCGGCGCCGCAGGCGCGGACCGACCTGGCCCGGCCTCGCTGACCAGCGACCCGAGTCCGAATCGGGGGCTCACCGGTCCCGATCTGGCAACTCGAGTGCCGGTGGCGGCAGCTCAGTTGCGCGACATGGCGACTCGGTTGCCGGCGACGGCAACTCGGTGTCTGGGGGTGGTGACTCCCGGGGCGGGACGGGGCGTTAGTTGCGGCGGCGGGCGCGGGTGGGGGCGGTGAAGTTGGACGGGAGGTGGGGGCCGAGGATGCCGGTGGTGGGGGTCGGGTGCGCGGGGAGGGCTGCCGGGGGTGGGGTGGGGGTGAACGGTGGGTGCAGGTGGCCGTCGGGGAGCCAGGAGTGGGCGCGGGTGGTGAGTCCGAGCAGGTAGGTGGTGGTGCAGTCCAGACACTCGGCGAGTTCGGGGAGCAGGCCGAGGTCGAGGCCGCGGCCGTTCTCCATGGCGGACAGGGCGCGGTTGGTGGTGGGGTTGCCTCGGCGGGCCAGGCGGGCGACGACTTCGCGCTGGGTGAGGCCCAGTTCCAGGCGGCGTTCGCGTAGCCGTTGCGCGCAGACCCAGTGGCGTTCCCGTGCGGGGTGAGGTCGCGGCGGCGCACTCATCGGACACCTCTGTCACTCGACAGCGACACAAGTGTTCGCCGGTGCCCCGGCGCCGTCAACTCAGCTGACCTGATCCGGCATCTCGGCCAGCGGATGCACCTCGTAGCGCGCGAAGTTGTAGACCGGCGACATCGCCAGCAGCCGCTCCAACTCCTCATTGGAGCCGACGTCGTAGATCCACGCGCCGCCGTGCTGGCCGACCAGGTGGTACCGGGCGATCACCGAACCGCGCTCCTCGAGCGGCCCGGCGTAGCGGGGCATCCTGGCCACCGCCGCGGCCATCTCGCTGGACAGCAGGGCGAGCTCCATCCGCCACATCACCAGGAACTTCACGGCGGTGACGGTATCGGGTCACGCTCAGGGCAGCGGCAGCTCCCCGAAGCGCTCCTGGATCCGGCGCAGATCGCGCAGCCGCGGCTCAGTCTCGCCGCCCACCCACCGGCTCACCGTCTTCACCGACACGCCGAGCTGGCGGGCCGCGGCTTCCTGGGTCAGGCCCTCCCGGCGCAGCACCTCGGTCATCCACTCGGCGAAGGTGGCGTCGCTCGGCTCCGCCGCGCGCACCGTCGGCGGGTGCACCTCGCGCAGCTCGGCCAGGGTGGGCTCACCCGGCTCACCGGAGTGCGAGTGCAGCACGTCGACCTCGACGTGCTCAGGAAAGATCCGGAAGGACACCTGGATGGTCCCGGTCGGGCCGGCGGCGTCCAGCAGCGCGCGAAACACGGTCTGGCTGACCTCGCGGTTGTCCTCGTCAGTCAACGGCGAGTCGGCCATGCTTTGCCGGACGAACTCGCGGATCTCGGGAATCGAGGACGGGCGGGCCGGGAAGGTCTTGGACAGAACCACGACCGGGAGAACCTCGATCGGCTCTCCGCGCGGTGGCACCCTTTCCTGGTCCACCACCCCAGCGTACCTGGACAGTTCGGTCTCCTGGCCCGAACAGGTATGGCCATCCGGGCGGACGGTCTGGCCGCACGGCACCTCTGTGGACGCATCGGCCGCCTTTGCCCGCGCGTTTGCGGCGGTGCTGGATCTGTCCGCTGTGGACGTTCACCGGCCCGGCGCCGACCAATGGGAGGCTGGAACGAGCAGACCGCCCGACCCGATGACATCGACAAATAACCCGTAGAGGGGTTATATATGGGGGTATGCCGAAAATCAACGTCTACCTGCCGGACGACCTGGCCGAGGCCGTCCGGGAGGCCGGGTTACCGGTGTCGGCGATCTGCCAGCGGGCGCTCGAGCAGTCGATCCGGCGGATGTCGGCGATCCGGGGCATCGCCCTGGACGCGCTCGGCGCGGACGACCCGACGGCCCGGCTGTCTCAGTTCACCGCGCGGGCCCGCCAGGTGGTCCGGCTGGGCATCGATCGGGCCCGCACCGAGCTGGCCGCCGAGGTCGGCACCGGACACCTGCTGCACGGCCTGCTGGCCGAAGGCGGAAACCTGGCCCTGCAGGTGCTCGCGGCGGTGGAGGTCGAGCCGGAACGGGCGGCGCACGAGCTGGCCAGGGCCGAGCCGGCGCGCCGGGCGCCGGATCATCCCGCCACCGGGTTCGGATCCGCGGCGGCGGGCGCGCTTGAGCTGGCCGTGACCGAGTCGGTCGCCCTCGGCCACAACTACGTCGGCTCCGAGCACCTGCTGCTCGGCCTGATCGCCGAACCGGACGGGACGGGTGGGCGGGTGCTGCGTGGGCTGGGCGCCGAGCTGCGGGCCACTCGCCGGGCGGTGGTCGCGGCACTGTCCGGATACGAGCACATGCGGGTGAAGACCGGCCCGCTGCCGATGGGCGGCTACGGGAGCCTGCAGGCCCGGATCGAGCGGCTGGAGAAGCACCTCGGCCTGAACGTCAACGGAGGTGAGGCGACACCCGGATGATCACCATCACCCGCCCGCCGGCGCGATGCCGAGAACCAGTTGGGGCAGCACGGACATCAGCACCGTGGCGACTCCGGACAGCAGCACGGCGGCGACCACCGGCCGCGGCATCCGTCCGAAATGGACGGACGATCCGGTGCGGGCGAACAGCCGGCTGGCCCAGGCCAGGTAGTAGTACAGGCCGATCACCGTGTTCACCACCATGAGCACGGCAAGCGCGCCGAAGCCGCCGGTCAGCACGCCGCGGAACACCACGATCTTGGCGAACAGCCCGGCCAGCCCCGGCGGCAGCCCGGCCAGGCAGGCCAGGAAGAACGCCAGGGCCAGCGCGGTCACCGGATGGCTCCCGGCCAGGCCGCGATAGTCGTCCACCTCTCCCCCGCCCCGCCCGCCGATCCAGCCGGCGTAACTCACCACGGCGAACACGCCCAGGCTCATCGCCGCATAGATCGCCAGGTAGCCGACCGTGGCGGCGACCAGCTCGGGCACCCGGGTTCCGGCCACCCCGGCGGCCATCCCGAGCGGCGCCAGCATGTAGCCGGCCTGCGCGATCGACGACCAGGCCAGCAACCGCATCACGGTGCGCTGGCGCAGCGCCACCAGGTTGCCAAGGGTCATGGTGACCGCGGCGAGCACCGCAACCAGCGGACCCCACACGGCGACCAGTGGTCCGAACGCGACGGTCAGCACCAGGATCAGCCCGGCGAACCCGGCCGCCTTGGAGACCACCGACAGGAACGCGGCCACCGTGACCGGCGCGCCCTGGTAGGTGTCCGGCGTCCAGAAATGGAACGGCACCGCGGAGATCTTGAACCCGAAGCCGACGAGCACCAGCACCATGCCGGCCGCGGCGACCGCACCGGGGGTGTCCGGCCGGCGCAGCGCGGCGCCGATCGCGTCCAGGAACATCGTGCCGGTCGCGCCGTAGACCAGGCTGATGCCGAATAGCATGACGGCCGTCGAGGTCACCGACACCAGGAACATCTTCAGTCCGGCCTCGGTCGAGCGGCCGTCGTAGCGGCGCAGCGCCACCAGCGCGAACAGCGGCAGCGACACCACCTCCAGCCCGACCACCAGGATCACCAGGTCCCGCCCGGCGGCCAGGGTCAGCGCGCCGGCGAGCGCGGCCAGCAGCAGGAAGTGGAACTCACCGGCCGGCAGCCGGGTCTGCCGGATCTCGACCCGGGCCAGCAGCAGCACCACCAGGCCGGCAAGCAGCAGCACCACCTGGAACAGCACGGTGAACGAGTCCACCGCGTAGGAGCAGGACGCTCCGACGCAGAACGTCGCCAGGGGCGCGTTCGCGGCCAGCACCGCCTCGACGCCGAGCGCCACCAGCACGGCGGTCAGTGCGCCGCCGGCTGCGAGCCCGGAGCGGGGCCGGAAGGCGTCGGCCACCAGCACGGCGAGCGCGCCGGCGATCAGTACCAGCGGCGGTCCGGTGGCCAGGTAGTCGATGCTCTGCTCGGGCGGCACGGCTCAGCCACCACCCAGCAGCGTGCGCACCGCCCCGTCGGTCACGCCGAGCACCAGCCGCGGCCACAGCCCGGCCACGACCACCAAGACCACCAACGGCGCCCAGACCACCCACTCCACCGCGGAGACGTCGGCGACCGGCTCGCCCACCGGGCCCTGCGCCACCCGGCGCAACATCACCAGCAGGTAGCCGGCGGTGAGCACCGCACCCAGCCCGGCGACGGCCATGAACCCCAGGTACAGCTCGCGGTCGAGCGCGCCTGCGGGCTGGAACGCCGACAGCAGGGCGAGCAGTTCACCCCAGAACCCGGCCAGGCCGGGTAGCCCGAGGCTGGCGATCGCGGCGAACACCAGCAGCCCGCCCAGCCGCGGCGCCCGGCCGAGCAGGCCGCCGCCAAGGCCGGCGATGTCGGTGTCGCCGCAGCGCTGGGCCAACCCACCGGCCAGAAAGAACAGCAGACCGGTGATCAGGCCGTGCGCGAGGTTGGCGAACAGCGCGCCATTGAGTCCGGCCGGGGTGAGCGTGGCGATCCCGAGCAGCACGAACCCCATGTGGCCCACGCTGGAGAACGCGATCAGCCGCTTGAGATCGCGCTGCGCCAGGCAGGCCAGCGCCGCGTAGACGATGCCCACCACGCCAAGGGCCCCGAGCACCGGCGCGATCTCGGCGGCACCCGCGGGCAGCACCGGCACGGCGATCCGCACCAGGCCGTAGCTGCCCATCTTGAGCAACACCCCGGCGAGCAGCACCGAGCCGACCGTGGGTGCCTCGGTGTGCGCGTCGGGCAGCCAGGAATGCAGCGGCCACACCGGAACCTTGACCGCGAGGCCGCCGGCCACCAGCAGGAAGGCCACCACCTGGACGGTCGCACCGATCCCGGCGCCGCCGCGCCGGGTCAGCTCCAGAATGTCCAAAGTGGACGTACTGGTGTAGATGACCAGCAGCCCGGTGAGCAGCACCCCGGAACCGAGCAGCGTGTAGAGGATGAACTGACGCGCCGCCGCGACCCGGCCGGGCCCGCCGCCCCACCCGGCGATGACCGCGTACATCGGGACCAGCACCACCTCGAAGAACATGAAGAACAGCAACAGATCCAGGGCGAGGAACGTGCCGGTCATACCCACCTGGGCGAGCAGCAGCAGCGACACCAGCGCCCTTGGCCGGTCCGGCGAACCGGCCGGCCGGGTCAGGTAGACCGCGCACAACGCGCACAGCAGTGCGGTCAGCACCACGAGCGGCAGCGAGATACCGTCCACGCCAAGGTGAAGCCGTAGTCCGAGCGCCGGAATCCACGGCAGGTCAACGGAAAGCTGCACTTGATCGGCACGCCCGTAGTCGAACCAGGTCACCATCCCCACGGCGGCGGCCAGCGTCAACCCGCTGACGTAGACACAGAAGCCCACCGCGACCCGCTCCGGAAGGGCAAGCACCACAAGGCATCCGGCCAGCGGCAGCAGGATCACCAGTACGGTGAGCAGGTTCATGTGAGGAGCACCACGCCGACCGCGAGCAGCAGGACACCGGCCAGCAATCCGGTCAGATAGAACTGCGGATTTCCGTTCTGGGTCAACCTGATCACGCCGCCGAGCCGGCGGGCGCCGCGGCCGACGCCGGTAACCGCGCGGCCGACCACTCGATCGTCCACTCCGGCCACGACGGTGGCCAGCCTGCGGACCGCGCGGGCCACGGTGCGCTCGTACAGGTCGTTGGTGTGCAGCGCGGTGGCGAACAGGCCGCGCAGCCGGCCGAGCGCGACGGCCGGGTCGCGCACCGGGTCCGCACGCCAGCCGGCGTAGGCGGCCACCACGCCGATTCCGGCCAGCAGCACCGACAACAGCGCGCTGTCCCGCTGCGGGCGCAGGGTTTCCCAGTTCAGGCCGCCGAAGCCGAGCAGCAGCGCGGGCACGGCCAGGGCCAGCAGCGGAAGTGTCATCACCGGCGGCGCCTCGGGGTGCACCGGCTGGAACCGAGCGCGCGGCGGGCCGAAGAAGGTCAGCAGCCAGGCCCGGGTGACGTAGGCGCCGGTGAGCAGTCCGGTCAGCAGCAGGGCGCCGAGCACCAGGACGGCGGTCGCGGCGCCGACCGGAGCCGGGCCACCCCGCGCGGCCTGCTCGGCCGCCGTGACCAGCGCGTCCTTGATGAAGAATCCGCTGGTCGGCGGCAGACCGGCGAGCGCGGCGAACCCGATGGTCATGGTGACGAAGGTGACCGGCATGACCTCGCGCAGCCCGCCGAGGTCGGTCAGCAGCGAACTGCCCACCATCATGATCACCGCACCGGCGCACAGGAACAGCAGCGCCTTGAACGCCGCATGGGACAGCAGGTGCCCGACCGCCGGCACCCGGGCACCGATCGCCAGCGCGGCGAACATCAGGCTCACCTGGCTGATCGTCGAGTAGGCCAGCACCCGCTTGAGGTCGCCCGCGGTCAGCGCGGCCAGCGCGGCGCCGACCATCGACACGACGGCGAGCACCGCCAGCACGTTCAGGCTGACCGGCGCCGCCTCGAACGCCGGGAACAGCCGGGCCACCACGTACACGCCGGCCGCCACCATGGTCGCCGCATGGATCAGCGCGCTCACCGGCGCCGGCCCGGCCATCGCGTCGGGCAGCCAGGTGTGCAGCGGAAACTGCGCCGACCTGCCGACCACGCCGGCCACCAGCAGCAGGGTCGCGGCCAGCAGCGTGCCGGCCGGCAGCTCCGGCACCGCGGCCAGCACGTCGGAGATCCGGAACGAGCCGGCGGCCACCCCGAGCACGAAGATCCCGAACAGGAACCCGACATCGCCGAACCGGGTCATCAGGAACGACTTCACCGCCGCGGCCGAGTTCGCCTGCCGCTCCCAGCGGTGCCCGATCAGCAGGTACGAGCAGATGCCCATGACCTCCCAGCCGGCGTAGACCACCAGCAGGTCGGCGGCGAGCACCACGGTCAGCATGGCCGCGGTGAACAGCGACACCAGCGCCGCGTAGGACGGGTAGCGCGGGTCGTGCCGCAGGTAGCCCACCGAGTACATCTGCACGGCCAGCGCCACCAGCGCGACCATCACCGCGACCGTGCCGGACAATCCGTCCACCAGCACGCCGAGTGTGACCGGGATGGTGCCGGTCGGGGTGAGCACGGCGGCCGTCTCCCAGACCCGGGCCGGTGCCGCCGCGGCGAAGGACGCCACCAGGATCCCCAGCGCCGCGGCCAGGAACGTGCCGGACAGCGCGAGCGCGCTGGCCGAGAGGACCCGGCCGAGTGGCAACCCGAGGGCGGCCGCGGCGAACGGGGCCAGCACGGCCAGCGCCGCCAAGGTCCCGACGGTCATCGGTTCAGCACCTCACCGGCGTCGCGGTCGGCCAGCTCGCGCAGCGCGTCCACGGCGATCGTGCTGCGATTACGGAACACCAGCAACACGATCGCCAGACCCAACCCGACCTCGGCGGCCGCGATGACGATCGTGAACAGGGCCAGGGTCTGCCCCGAGCGCAGCACGTCGGCGAGCCACACATCGAACGTCACCAGGTTGAGGTTGACCGCGTTGAGCATCAGCTCGACCGACATCAGCACCAGGATCACGTTGCGACGGGCCAGCACGCCGTATATCCCGACCGAGAACAGCAGCGCGGCGAGCACCACCGGGTAGATCAGGTGCATCACGCATCTCCGCCGCCCGGACCGCGTTGTCCGATGTCCACCCGGGTCAGCACGATCGCGCCGACCAGCGCGGCCAGCAGCAGTACCGACAGTGCCTCGAACGGCAGCACCCAGTACCGGAAGATGCCGGCTCTCATGGTGCTCGCGCTGCCCGCCGGGGTGCCGAGATCGGTGTAGGCGTCCCGAAATCCGGACACCACGACGGTGACCAGCGCGCCGGCGGTGCTCAGCGCGACCACCAGCGCGGCCCACCGGTTCCTACTGTCCACATCGGACGATCGACCGATCGGCGCCCGGGTGAGCACGATCCCGAACAGCAGCAGGACCACGACCGCGCCCACGTAGATCAGCACCTGCACCCAGGCCACCAGCTCCGCGGTGAGCACCAGAAAGCAGCCGGCCAGCGCGCCGAGCGCGACCACCAGCCACAGCGCGGCCCGGACCAGGTGCCGGGTGGTCACCACGAGCACCGCGGCGGCCAGCGTGGCCACGCCGAGCAGGCCGAACACGATCTCCGCTCCGGTCATTCGGACTCGTCGGGCCGCATGTCGGGCGTCCAGCGCCGGGTCACCCCCACGACAGCACCCCCGTGCGCCAGGCATAGAGGATCCCCACCGCAAGGAACCCGAGGACCACGAACATCGCGACCAGCGTGCCGCCACCGAACCCGAACACGGTCGCCCACGGGAACAGGAACACCGCGTCCACCGCGAACACCAGGTAGAAAAAGGTGAAAACGTAGTAACGCACATAGGACTGCGCCCGGCCCCCGCCAATCAGATCCACCCCGCACTCATCGCTGAGCACCCTCCGCGCGGTGGACCGGTCCGGCCGCCACACCCGGTTCACCCCGACCGCCCCCACGAAGATCACCACGCCGACCACCAGCAGCACCGCGACCAACGCGTACCCCCCGCCGTAACCGTCCACCGGCGACACCTCCCGGGGTGCACTCACGATCGCACGCCGTCTACGACAATCCAGCACGACGGGTGATCCGCCAACCGGCCATCGAGGGATTCCGTGCCACACAAGGAGGAATTCCCGATTACCCCCCGTGCCCGCACGTCAACTCACCCCCGCCGAAGCCCCACCCAGTTGCCGGACCCGACGACTCGCCGAGGATCGCCGCAACGTTCGGCGAGTCGCCATCTCGGGCACCCGAGTCACCACCTCGAGCCCACGAACCCCGGGTTCGAACCGGACGCGGTCAGCGCCCGGGCCGCGCCTGCGGCGCGGCCCGGCGCCGCAGGCGCCGAGCCGGGCTTGCTGGGCTTTGGGCCCAGGCTGGCAACTCAACGGACCGGCACCGGCGACTCGGGTGCTGGAAGCAACCGCTCGGGTGCTGGAAGCTACGGCTCGGGTGCTGGAAGCGGTGATTTCGGGTGCTGGAACCGACGACTCACCGACCCGGAACCGGCAGCTCGGTTGCCGCAACCGGCAACTCGCCGAGAATCGCGACCACGTTCGGCGAGTCGCCGACTCAGGACACCCCAACCACCAACTCAAGGCACACGAACCGCCGGTGCGACCGGGACTGGCACTCGTGATGGCGTCCCGGGCCGCGCCTGCGGCGCGGCCCGGCGCAGCAGGCGCCGGGCGTTGCTAGGGGTTGCGGCCGGACTGGTGACTCATCAGGCCGGAGCCCGTGACTCGCTTGGGCCGGTACCGGCGGGTCGGTTGCTGGAGACGGTGACTCGCGGGGGTGGGCGTGGTGGCGCGCGCGGGGCTTTGGGTGGCTGGGATCAGGGGGTGAAGGCGAGGCTGGCGGCTTCGAGGCGGTGGCGTTCGACGGTGGCGCGTTGTTCTTCGGCGCGTTTGATCAGGTCGTCGAGGTCGAAGTCGGCGGGGAGGGGCTCGGTGCGGGTTTGCAGGGCGCGCCACATGGCGAGTTTGCCTTCGATGCCCAGGGACAGGGTCTCGAGTTCGAGAAGGAGCTTGAGGTGGCGGGAGCCGGCCAGTGGCTCGGAGAACTTGAGGCGGGTGAACCTTTCCGCGACCCAGCCGGCCGCTTCCTTCAGGGTGCTCCGGCCAAAGCCGAGCTTGGCGACCAAATTTTCCAGGGTCGTGCGGTCCGTCTCGATGTCGGCGGCCAGGGCGCTCATGACGTCCCCGAGTTGGGTACCCGTGTTCTCCTCGGCGATCTTCCTGGCCAGGTTGGTTCCCGCGGTGGCCCCGGCCAGGTGGTCGGTCAGATAGATGCGCAACGGTTCGGCTGCCATGCGGGTCGGCTACCCGACCCTGCGGCACGCAAACGTCGTAGAGTCCGGCCATGCTCGCCGCCGCGGAACTGACTGCCTTCGTGCCGACCACGGACCTGGAGCGGGCGCGCGCCTTCTATGGCGGCACCCTGGGGCTGGAGCTCGAGTCGGTCAACGAGTTCGCCTGTGTGTTCCGGTCGGCGGGAACGATGCTGCGGGTGACGAAGGTGTCCGGGTTCGACCCACAGCGGTTCACGGTGCTCGGCTGGGCGGTGCCGGACATCTACGCCACCGCCCGGGAACTGACGGACGCGGGGATCCCGGCCGTCCGGTACGAGGGGGTGGAGCAGGACGACGACGGCGTGTGGGCCAACCCGGACGGCGTCCGGGTGCTGTGGTTCAAGGATCCGGACGGCAACACACTGTCCATCGCGCAGTACGGCTGAGCGATGGAGCACAACGCGGTGCTGGCGCCCGATCCCCGTCTCGGTCCGCTGCTTCGGCGCGGCTACGTCGCTTTCGCCCAGCCGGCCACCGCGCACGAGCGCTGGCTGGCCACGCCGGCGCCGACGGTGACCCTGATTCTCAACCTGGGTCCGACCTGGGGCGGGCTGCCGCGCTGCTTCGTCGCGGGGCTCACTGACCGACCGGCGACCGTCGACCAGGGCGGGGAGATCGAGTGTCTCGACCTGAAACTCACCCCGTTGGGCGCCTACCGGCTGCTCGGCACGCCCATGCACGAGCTGACCAATCGGGTCATCGACCTGGTCGACGTCCTTCCCGGCATCGAAGACCTGGCCGACCGGCTGGCCGGGGCGCCGGACCGGCGGGCGGTGCTCGACGCGTTCCTGTTGGACCGGGCCGGTCGCGGTCCGGTCCCCGCGCCCGAGGTGGCCGTCGCGCTGCGCCGGCTGACCGAGAGCCGGGGCACGCGGCCGGTGGGTGCGCTGGCCGAGGAGGTCGGCTGGAGCCGCCGGCACCTGGTCGACCGGTTCCAGCGGCAGGTCGGCCTGCCGCCCAAGACTGTCGCCCGGGTGCTCCGGTTCCGGCACCTGGTGAGCCGGCTGGGTGCCGGACCCGTCCGGTGGACCGAGCTGGCGGCCGAGTGCGGCTACTACGACCAGGCGCACCTGATCCGGGACTTCCGCGCGTTCACCGGCACCACCCCGACCGGGTTCCTCGCCGGGCAGGTCACATCCGTCCAATACCCCGGGGTCCCCGCGACCTAGTGTCGCGATCATGAGACCGAACATCTTCCCCGCGCTGAAGTACCGCGACAGCCTGGCCGCACTCGACTTTCTGACCAAGGCCTTCGGGTTCGAGGAGGTGAGCGTGCACCGCGGTGCGGACGGCTCGATCTCGCACGCCGAGCTCCGCCTGGGCGCCGGCATGATCATGTTCGGCGGTGGTCAACAGTCCGGCTGGCTCGGCGGGGGAACGCCGGACCCGCTGGCCGGCACGGTCAGCGTCTACGTCGTGGTCGACGACCCCCGGACCCACCTTGAAGACGCCAGAGCGCACGGCGCCACCATCGTGCGCGAGCTGGCGGAGATGGACTACGGCTCCACCGAGTACAGCGCCAGGGACCCGGAGGGCAACCTGTGGTCGTTCGGCACCTACGACCCGTACGCCGTCATCAGCGAAGCGCGTTGATCCCGGTCAGCGCCCGGCCGATGAGCAGCTTCTGCACCTGGCTGGTGCCCTCGTAGAGGGTGGTGACCCGGGCGTCCCGGAGGTACTTCGCGGCCGGGTACTCGTCGACGTACCCGTAGCCGCCGTGCACCTGGATGCACGCGTTGGCCACCCGCACCGACGCCTCGGTGGCGAAGAGCTTGGCCTTCGACGCGGCGAGCGAGTAGCGCTCGCCCCGGGTCTTGAGGTCCGCGACCGCCCAGGTCAGCAGCCGCGACGCGTCCACGTCGACGGCCGAGTCGGCGATCATCTCCTGGACCAGCTGGTGCCCGGCGATCGGCTTGCCGAACTGCTCGCGCGACCCGGCGTAGGCCACCATCGTGTCCAGCGCCGCCTGACCCACGCCGGTGCACGAGGCGGCGATCGACATCCGGCCGTCGTCCAGCGCCGACAGCGCCACCTTGATGCCCTCGCCCTCGGCACCGAGGAGGGCCTCCTCCCCCACCTCGACGCCGTCCAGCACCAGCTCGGCGGTGTCGCAGGAGCGCAGCCCGAGCTTGCCGTGCAGCGGCACCGCGGAGAAGCCCGGCCGGTCGGTGGGCACCAGGAACGCCGACACCCCGCGCGCGCCCGGCCCGCCGGTGCGCGCCATGACGAGGGCGACACCCGCGATGGAACCGTTGGTG
>NZ_DASUCC010000071.1:0-3975 GCF_035762905.1 Actinophytocola sp. | reverse complement strand
CGAAACCGGCCGGAGGCCGGCGCCTGCGGCGCCGGCCTCCGGCCGGTTCGGCTCAGCGGTGGCCGACTCCATCGAGTGCACTATTCGCGAGTTCCCGTCCCGAGCATCTGAAGTGCGGCTCCAGCACCGGTTCGCCAAGTGCTGTCCGCCCGGCGGGCGGCATCACACCGTGCTTTCGGTGTCGGACCACGGGCCGATGACGGCGAGAGCCGCCTCGTCTTCGTCGAAGGCAGCGAAGAGGGTCTGCTCTGTCGCCGGTCCTTCTTGGACGAGCAGGACCACGGGGTGGTCGTCGTTGTCGGTGGTGTGGTCGAAGTCGGTGGGGATCTCCCGGCGCAGCAGGGGCACGCCGCCGTCGACCAGGGTGGCCGCACGCAGGTGGGCCGCGGCGGCGGTGAGGTCTTCGTTGCTTCTCGACGACACCGTGTGGTCGAGGACCTGCGGTGAGGTCAGTACGAGCACCGACAGTCGGTCGCCGGTGCGTTCGTAGCGCACTCCCAGGTCGAACGGGAGCAGGTAGAGCACGCCCTCTTCGCCCTCGTGGCCACGGTCCAGGAGCATGTCCACCAGCCGCGGGCCGGGGTCGTCCGCGGTCGGATCGACCCCGATCACGACCAGTTCGGCCGCGCCGTCCTCCAGCGCTGGCACAGCAGTGATCCACATCTGTTCGGCGTCACCCATGCGGTGATCCAAGCACCGCTGACCCGCTGCCGGGAACGCTCAGGTGATCTGTTGGGTCGGCTGCTGGGCCTGTTGCTCTCGGGCTCGCTTCCGGGCTACCTCTTCGCGGACCCAGTCCGTGAACTCCTGGATGAAGTCGTCCCTGGTGACGAAGTTCGCCCGGCTCATGTCTATTTTCGACCGGCCGCTGGTCAGGTCGTCGATGTGGCCTTGGCCGATCTTCCAGACGCCGAGCTGCGACGACATCCCAGCGGCCAACCCCATGAACGCGGAACGCTGCGCTTGCACGTGCGCGGCCAGTGCGGTGGGATCGTTGCCCAATCCGGTCGCGCCGACCGCGTTTTTCAGTACATCCAGTTGGCCGCTGACCGCGTTGAGGCCGTCGGCAAACGCCTGGGCGGCCGCGCTTTGCGCGGACAACGTGAGCGTCGACAGGTCGGGGGTCGCGTCGAGATACGCCTGGCACGCGTGCTCGGTGCCGTCGAATATCGCCGCGGCAGCCGTGTTCAACTCGGTGGTCCTGGTCGGCCGCCAACCGCCCGCGGCCCGGACCCGGAACCGGTGCACAGCGTTGATCTTCTCGTTGAACAGGCGGTAAATCTTGGGGGTCATCACCCTGGCGACCCCGGCCAACTTGGCGGCGGTTGCGCTCAGCTCGGTGGTTTTCTCGACCAGCAAAGACGCGGCGTGTGCCGCGCGAAGCTCCATGAGGTCGGCGCCCTGCGCCCCGCCATGCCCCTGTCCGCGCCGGGCCCGGCTGCTGACCTCCTGGTGCAAATCGGGAAATTCATTTTCACGCCAGTAGTTCGGGCTGCGAGTTTTCGCCAAGCAGAACCGCGCCTCCATCGCCCTGCGCGGACCGCTCTCGCTATGGAACTCCCCCACGACATTGAGCTTGTCTTGGACCAGAGGCATGACCGGATTCTATCAGGCTCATTGGATGCCAAAGAGATGAATCGACTACTCCAAAAGGGCAGCTTATTGGCGGATGTGGGCACCGTGCACAACGTTAACAATGGTCACGTGCGAGCAGAGGATTGGAGCGAAAGATGAGCGTGCAGGAGGACGTGTGGAACTGGCTGCACCCGGCTCTTCAGGATCTGCGGAGCACGGCGGACCAGTCGTGGGCCCAGCGCCGGGCGAGGTTCCTCGAACAACTGGGCCTGCCCGACCCCGCGGAGCAGCCCGCGGTGGCCGCGTTGCTGCACTGGCTGGACGAACTGCCCGACGAGGAACGGACCACGACGCTGGACTCGGACCAACTGGACGCCACGGCGTACGAACTGGTGGTGACACAGGTAGCCGAACCGGATGCCGGTACCGACTACGACGAGCAGGCGTGGCACACGTTCCTGGCGACCAACGGGCCCTCCTGGGACGGCTCGGCCGAGTCGTGGCCGGCGTTTCGTCAGTGGTTCGAATACCACGCCGCCGAGCAGGGGTTCGGCACTGTGACAACGGCCCTGCTCGACTTCCTGGAGTCCCAGCCCGCGAGCGAACGGGTTGCCACCTTCGCCTCCTACGGCGTCACGATCGCGACGCCGACCGAACAACCGGCGCAGGCGGTTTCGGCCGGAGCGGAGGCGACGGCGGAGGAGATACCGGCGGAACTGGCCGAGATCATGAATATGATCGACAAACTCCCGAGCGCCGATCAACTGGACGCCGAGCTCGCGGGAATACCCGATGCGGCGGAGGAAGAGCACGCCGGGCTGGACGAACTGGACGAGCTGGACGTACGCACATAGCAACGTTTTTTTCCAGACCGAAATGCGGCCGAAGACAGCAACCGGTGACCTGACGCGAAACCGCCTCGGCGAGTGGGATTCGCCGAGGCGGTTCGGGACGAGTCGCAGCCGGATTGGGCTGAACTGATTGCGGTCAGGCTCGCTTGGTGAAGCTGCGGGAAGCCCACAGGTAGCCGACCACCGCGATGCCCAGGCACCAGGCGAAGGCGGCGAGGGCGTGGCTGGCCGACGGGGTGCCGTTGAGCAGTCCGCGCAGGGTTTCGATGATCGGGGTGAAGGGCTGGTACTCGGCGAACTGGCGCAGGCCCGGGCCCATCTTGTCGGCCGGCACGATGGCGCTGCTGAAGAACGGCAGCATGACAAGGGGCACGGAGGCCAGCCCGGCGGTTTCCGGGGACTTGGCGGCCAGCCCGAGGGCGATGGTCAGCCAACTGGCGGCAACCCCGAGCACCAGGACCAGACCGGCCACGCCCAGCCAATCCAGAGCACTGGCCGCCGGGCTGAAGCCGAACAGGAAGGCCACGCCTACCAACGCGGCGATGGCGACCAGGTTCGTCAGCACGGTAGCCACCACATGCCCGTTCAAGACCGCGCCCCGAGAGACGTGCATGACCTTGAACCGGTTGATGATGCCCTTGGTCATGTCGGAGTTGACCGCCACCGCGGTGGAGCTCAGGCCGTAGCAGACGGCCATCAGGATCAACCCCGGCGTGGCGTAGTCGATGTAGTCGACCCCCACATCGAATGCCTCCCCGAACATGTACACGAACATCAGCATGAGCACGATCGGCATCAGCACCGCGTTGAACACCGAGATGGGGTTGCGGGCGATGTGCTTGGCATTACGCCGCAGCATGACCAACGAGTGGGACTGGGCGCTCATTTCGCCGCCACCTCCGTGGTTTGGCCCGTCAGGGCGAGGAACACGTCATCGAGATCCGGAGTGTGCACCGAGAACTCCTCGGCGCTGATCGAGTACTCATCCAGCCGGTCCAACAGCGCCCGCAGCGAGCGGGTGCCGCCGTCACTGGGCACCCGCAACGCGAGACCGTCGTCGTCGCGAGTGGCATCCGAAAGCACCCGCGCCGCCGCGTCCAACTCGGCCACCGAAGCGAACTTCAGCCGCACATGCGTGCCGGGCACCTGCCGCTTGAGCTCATCCGGCGTACCGGAGGCGACGATGCGGCCGTGGTCCAAAACCGCGACCTGGTCGGCCAACTGGTCGGCCTCCTCCAAATATTGGGTGGTGAGGAAGATGGTCACGCCGTCGGCGACCAGTTCGCGGATGATGGTCCACATGGTGCGCCGGGAGCGCGGGTCCAGCCCGGTGGTCGGCTCGTCGAGGAAGATGATCCGCGGGTTGCCGACCAGGGTCATCGCCAGATCCAGCTTGCGGCGCATCCCACCGGAGTAGGTGGCCACCAGCTTGCCGGCCGATTCGACCAGGTCGAACCGCTTGAGCAGATCGGCGATCACCGCCGTACCCGCCTCGCCGCGCAGCCCGTGCAGGTCCACCATCAGCTGCAGGTTCTCCTGCCCCGACAGC
>NZ_DASUCC010000070.1:0-206709 GCF_035762905.1 Actinophytocola sp. | reverse complement strand
GGTGTCGGGGAGGTAGAGGGGGTCGGGGTATGCGGGGTGCGGGGTGCGGGGAGGGGGAGAGTGGTAGTGGAGGTTGATGGGGGCCAGTCGCCGAGGAGGGATACGGCGCCGATGTGGCGGAGGCAGCTGGCGAGGGCGGCGGGGAGGGGGCCGATCTCGTGGGTGAGGGTGTCGAGCTCGGTGTGGTCGGTGGGGGTGGGCGGACGGTGGAGGGGGAGGGTGGCTTCGGGGATGAAGCCGAGGTGGGGGAGGGCGGCGGTGATGCGGGCGATGTGCCGGGCGACGCGCTGCATGGTGGCGTCGGCGACGGCGGTGACGTCCGCACGGAGCCGCGGGGGGACGGGGCCGAGGGCACGTAGTTCCCGCCAGACGGACTCGTGGTCGCCGCGGGTGTACCGGTGGAGGAAGGACGTCACTGTCAGAGGGTAGGGGCGGGGCTGGCTAATGTGGACGGATGCCGCTGTTTTCGTTTGAGGGTAAGAGTCCGATGGTGCATCCGGAGGCGTGGATCGCGCCGACCGCCAGTCTGATCGGGGATGTGGTCGTGGAGGCGCGGGCCTCCGTCTGGTATGGGGTGGTGGTGCGGGCGGACTTCGGGCGGGTGGTGATCCGGGAGGGGGCGAATGTGCAGGACAACTCGGTGATCCATGTGGGGGAGTACGGCTGTGAGGTGGGGGTGGGGGCGACGATCGGCCATCTGTGCATGGTGCACGGGTGCACGATCGGCGCCGAGGCAATCGTGGGGAACGGGGCGACGGTCCTCGACGGTGCGCATGTGGGGGCCCGCACGATGGTGGCGGCGGGCGCCGTGGTGACGCCGGGGACCCGGGTGCCGGACGAGGTGATGGCGGTGGGGGCGCCGGCCAAGCGGTTCCTGCCGGTGTCGGAGTCGGCGCGGTTGTTCGTTGAGCACAACCCGGCGATCTACCAGGAGCTGGCCCGGCGGCACCGGGACGGGACCGCCGAGGTGTCGTAAAGAGTTTGCGGTTGCCGTTGCGGCAATGCCTAGCGTCGCGCGGCGTGGCGAAGAAGCAGACGTATCAACAGACGCTGGAGCTGGTCGCCGGGGACGCGGCCATGATGGAGCTGGGCAAGATGCTCGGCCCGACCGGGGTGAACCTGGTCGAGGTGAAGCGGGCCTACGACGCGGGCACCGCGGACCAGCGCGGTGACGTGGTCCCGGTCGTGGTGACCGTGTTCGACGACCGCGGGTTCGAGCTGCGGTTCAAGACGCCGCCGACCTCGTTCCTGATCCGCAGGGCGTTGGCCGGCAACGGATCGAGCCGGCTGAGCCGGGAGCAACTCGAAGCGATCGCCCGGCGCAAGCTGCCGGACCTGAACACCGGTGATCTCGTGAAGGCGATGCGCACCGTGGCCGGGACCGCACGGTCCATGGGTGTCCACGTCGACCATGGTTTCTCGAGCGGAGGCGACTAGGGTCTTGGGCATGCACGAGCCCGCCATTCCGCACCTCACCGCCGCCGACCCGGAGCTCGCCGCCCTCGTGGAGGGGGAGGCCCGCCGCCAGTTCGAGAAGGTCCGGCTGATCCCGTCGGAGAACTACGTGTCGACCGCCGTGCTCGAGGCGACCAGCTCGGTCCTGACCAACAAGTACTCCGAGGGCTATGCCGGCAAGCGGTACTACGAGGGTCAGCAGTTCATCGACCAGATCGAGACGCTGGCGATCGAGCGGGCCAAGGCGCTGTTCGGCGCGGACCACGCCAACGTGCAGACCTACTCCGGCTCGCCCGCCAACCTGGCCGTCTACCTGGCCCTGGCCAACCCGGGCGACACCGTGATGGGCATGGCCCTGCCGGCCGGCGGGCACCTCACGCACGGCTGGGCCGTGTCCGCCACCGGCAAGTGGTTCAACGCGGTGCAGTACGGCGTGCGCAAGGACACCGGCCGGGTCGACCTGGACGAGGTGCGCGAGCTGGCCCGTGCCGAGCGGCCGAAGCTGATCTTCTGTGGCGGCACGGCGATCCCGCGCACGATCGACTTCCCGGCGTTCGCCGAGATCGCCCGCGAGGTGGGCGCGGTGCTGGTCGCCGACATCGCGCACATCGCCGGCCTGGTCGCCGGCGGGGCGCACCCGTCGCCGGTCGGGCACGCCGAGGTGATCACCACGACCACCCACAAGACGCTGCGCGGGCCGCGCGGCGCGATGATCCTGTCCGACGCGGCGCACGCGAAGGCGCTGGACAAAGCCGTGTTCCCGGGTCTGCAGGGGGGGCCGCACAACCACACCACCGCGGGCATCGCGGTGGCCCTTGCCGAAGCGGCCCGGCCGGAGTTCGCCGAGTACGCCGCCGGTGTCGTGGCCAATGCCAAGGCGCTGGCCGAGGCGCTGATCGAGCGCGGGTTCGACCTGGTGTCCGGCGGCACGGACAACCACCTGATCCTGATCGACCTGACGAGCAAGGGGATCGCCGGGAAGCCGGCGGCGCAGGCGATGGACCGGGCCGGGCTCGAGCTGAACTACAACACCGTGCCGTTCGACCCGCGCAAACCGTTCGATCCGTCCGGGGTGCGGCTGGGCACGCCGGCGATCACCACGCGTGGTCTGGGTGTCGAGCAGATGACCCAGATCGCCGACTGGATCGACCGGGCGGTGCAGGCGGCCGCGTCGGCGGACGAGGCGACGATCGACAAGATCGCCGCCGAGGTGCGCGACCTGCTGGCCGACTACCCGATGCCCGGCTGGGCCTGACCAGGTCAAACCCGCCGATTGTCGGTGGCCTCCGGCATGCTCGCCGGATGTGACCCGAATCGAGTTGCGCGTGGCCCCCGGACGGATGCATGCTTGTACCGAACAACTAATTGGTTGATACAAGCAAGCAGGGAGTGCCCCGGTGGTTGCGCAGAGTGATCAGGCGCAGGTCCCGCAGCTGACCCAACGGGAATTGGAGTGCGGCCGGCGGCTGACCGCGGCTATGTTCGCGATGGGCAAGCAGCAGGCCACCATCGGTGCCCGACTCGCCAAGACGGGCGGCTTCGACCGGTCCGGGTTCATCCTGCTCAAGACCCTGGTCGCGATGGGTCCGACCAGGTCGAGCACGCTCGCGGCGGCGGTCCACTCCGATCCGTCCACGATCAGCCGGCAGGTCGCCGCGCTGGTCCGGGACGGGTTGGTGGAACGCCAGGCCGACCAGGAGGACGGCCGGGCGAGTCTGCTCGCCGCCACGCCGGCCGGGGTCGCGTTGCTGGAGGAACAACGCAGGCGGATGGGTGTCTCGCTGGCCAGGGTGGTCCAGCAGTGGTCGCCGGAGGATCTCGACCGCTTCGTCGAGCTGTTCGAGCGGTTCGTTGCCGACCACGAGAGCTACCTGCCCACATTGATCGACGAATGCGCCCGGTGGGCGCGTTCCGAAGGGGAGAACTGATGTCGGAACAGGCCCTGAAGCCGGACGCACCAGGGGAGGGTGCGCTCGGCCATCGCCAGATCATGCTGGTGGTGTACGGCCTCATGCTGGGGATGCTGCTCGCCGCCCTGGACATGACCATCATGGGGACGGCGACCAAGACGATCGCCGACGAACTGCACGGGCAGACCATCCAGGCGTGGGTGACCACCGCCTACCTGATCACGTCCACGATCGCCACACCGTTGTACGGCAAACTGTCCGACATCTACGGGCGCAAGCCGATGTACCTGACCGCGATCCTGCTGTTCCTGGTCGGCTCGGTGCTGGCCGGCATCGCGAACTCGATGTACGAGCTGGCCGCGTTCCGGGCCGTGCAGGGCCTCGGCGCCGGCGGTCTGATGTCGCTCGCACTGGCGATCATCGCCGACATGGTTTCGCCCCGGGAGCGCAGCCGCTACCAGGGCTACTTCATGAGCGTCTGGGGTCTGTCCAGTGTGGCCGGTCCGGTGGTCGGCGGGTTCTTCGCCGGCGTCGACACCTTCGCCGGGATCGACGGCTGGCGCTGGGTGTTCCTGGTGAACGTCCCGGTCGGGATCGTCGCGCTGATCGTGGTCACCCGGTACCTGAACCTCCCGCACCGCCGGGTCGACCACCGGATCGACTACTGGGGTGCGGCCGCCCTGACCCTCGGCGTGGTCCCGCTGCTGATCGTGGCCGAGCAGGGGCGCGAGTGGGGATGGGACTCCGGCCGGGCGATCCTGATGTACGCGAGCGGCGTGATCGGTTTGGCGCTGTTCGTGTTCGTGGAGCGCCGGATGGGCGACGAGGCGCTGATCCCGTTGCGGCTGTTCAAGTTCTCCGTGTTCTCACTGTCCAACGCGGTCAACTTCGTGATGGGCCTCGGCATGTTCGGCATGATGATGTCGCTGCCGCTGTACCTGCAGATCGTCAAGGGCGCCTCGCCCACCGAGGCCGGCCTGCTCAGCCTGCCGATGACCGTCGGCATCATGACCACCGCGATGGGCAGCGGTGTGGTCATCTCGCGGACCGGGCGCTACAAGGTCTTCCCGATCGTCGGGCTGGGCATCATGTCCGCGTCGATGTTCCTGTTCGGACAGATCGGCACGGACACTCCGCTGTGGCACACCATGCTGATCATGGTGCTGGCCGGCGCCGGACTCGGGCTGTGCATGCAGACGCTGGTGCTGGCGGTGCAGAACGTGGTGCCGCCCAAGGACATGGGCGTGGCCACCTCGTCCGCCACGTTCTTCCGGTCGATCGGCGGCACGGTGGGCACCGCGGTGTTCCTGTCCATGCTGTTCACCGTGGTGATCGACCGGCTGGCCGGGCTCGCCGGGCCGCGGGCCGGCGCCATCGACCTCAACGACACGTCGTTCCTCGAGCAGATGAGCCCGGAGCAGAAGCGGCCGATCCTGGACGCCTTCTCGCACGGCATCGACGTCGTCTTCACGGTCGGCGGGTTCGTCGTCCTGGTCGCGTTCGTGATGATCTGGTTCCTCAAGGAGGTGCCGCTGTCGATGAAGTCGGGCCTGGAGCGGCGCGCCGACGAGGACGGTCAGAAGAGTGAGCCGGCCGCGACGGCGACGCCGGTGAGCTGACCCGAGGAGGGAGCGGCCCCGTCCACGTCAGTCGTGGGCGGGGCCTTCGGCGTCCCGCAGCCGCTGGTAGGAGCGGTTGATCTCGGCCTCGGCCTCGACCCGGCCCACCCAGGTGGCGCCCTCGACGCTCTTGCCCGGCTCCAGGTCCTTGTACACCTCGAAGAAGTGCTGGATCTCCAGCCGGTGGTACTCGGCCAGGTGGTGAATGTCACGCAGGTGCTCGGTGCGCGGATCCGCCGCCGGCACGCAGAGCACCTTGTCGTCGCCGCCCTTCTCGTCGGTCATCCGGAACATCCCGATCGCCCGCGCCTTGATCAGGCAGCCGGGGAAGGTGGGTTCCTGGACCAGTACCAGGGCGTCCAGCGGGTCGCCGTCCTCGCCGAGGGTGTTCTCCACGAAGCCGTAGTCCGCCGGGTACTGGGTGGCCGTGAACAGCGTGCGGTCCAGCCGGATGCGACCGCTTTCGTGGTCCATCTCGTACTTGTTGCGGACCCCTTTCGGGATCTCGATGGTGACGTCGAACTCCACGCAGTCCTCGCTCGTGTCGGCCATTCCCCCAACCTCACTAGTGTGGACCACGTGCCGGAACACGATGGGGACGGTCAGGCGGACGCCGCCTGGCCACAGGTCGACGACGACGAGTCGGCGCCGGCGCCGGCCGACGCGCCGACCAGGCGGATTCCGGTGCCGCCGCCGGCCGACGAGATCACCCGGCATGTTCCGCGGCCGCCCCAGCCGGTGGCCGACGTCACCCACCGGATCCCGATCCCACCGCCCGGGCCGTCGGCACCGCCCGCGCCTCATCCGGACCAGCGGTTCACCGGTGTGATCCCGATCCCGGCCGCCTGGGGTCCCGAACCGCAGCGGGCCGTGCCGATGCGGATTCCGCCGCAGCCCGAGCTGCAGGTGCCGCCGCCACGCCCCGGACGCAGGCGCACCGCGCTGCTGGTGGCCGCCGCGCTGGTCGTGGCGGTCGGCGCCGGCGCGGGCGTGGTGTTCGGGGTGCCCGGCGTGGCCCGGACCCTTGGCCTTACCGACGACGAGCCCGAGGTGGTGATCTCGCCGCCGGCGGCCCCGGTCCAGTTCGCCCCGGCGCTCAAGGCTCCCGGCGATCAGGTCCCGGCGCCCACCCCGGCCGGGGTGCGGACCGCGCTGGCCGGGCCGGTGGCCAACCCCGCGCTCGGCACGCTGACCGGCACCGTGCTCGACCCGGTCAGCGGCACCGTGCTCTGGGAGCAGGGCGCCGACACCGCACTGGTGCCCGCGTCCACCGGCAAGATCCTCACCGCGGCGGCCGCGTTGCTCGCCCTCGACCACACCGAGCAGCTGACCACGACCGTGGTGGCCGGCAAGGATCCCGGCTCGGTGGTGATCATCGGCGGTGGCGACCCGACGCTGTCCGCGCTCAAGGCCGGTGCCGAGTCGGTCTACCCGGGCGCCGCCCGGCTCGACGACCTGGTCGCCAAGGTCAAGACCGCGGCCGGCGACGTGCGCACCGTCTACGTCGACCTCGGCCGCTACACCGGCCCTGGGCTGCAGACCTCGTGGGATCCCCGCGACGTTGCCGGCGGCTACATCGCCCCGATCGTGCCGGCCATGCTGGACGGCGGCCGGGCCGACCCGACCGCGGAGAACTCCTCTCGCAGCCCCAACCCGGCCAAGGCGCTGGCCGACGAGTTCGCCAGGCGGATCGGCGCCACAGTCGGTGCCACCGCCGCGGTCACCGCCCCGCAGGGCGCCGCGGTGCTCGGCGAGGTGCGCTCGGCGCCCATGGTCGAGCTGGTGGACACCATGCTGCAGCGTTCGGACAACGTGCTCGCCGAGGCGATCGGCCGCGAGGTGGCTCGGGTCGCGGGCGCCGAAACCTCGTTCACCGGAGCCAGCCAGGCCACGCTGAAGGTGTTACGGGACAACGGTTTCGATCTCAGCGGCGCGAACCTCGCGGACGCGAGTGGACTGTCCGGCCAGGACCGGGTGCCGGCCCGGCTGCTGGCCCAGATCCTGTCCGTGGCCGCCGGTCCGGACGGCAAGGACCCGCGCACGGCCAAGTTGCGCCCGCTGCTCGGCGGGCTGCCGGTGGCCGGCGGCAGCGGCACGCTGGCCGACCGGTACCAGACCCCGGCCGCCGCGCCCGGAAAGGGCTGGGTGCGCGCCAAGACCGGAACGCTGAGCGTGCCGCCGGTCAACTCGCTGGCCGGGGTGGTGCTCGACACCGACGGCCGGCTGCTGGTGTTCGCGCTGATGACCAACGGCTCGGCGGCCAACACCGCCCGGCCCGCGCTGGACGCGATCGCCGCTGCGCTGCGGCAATGCGGTTGCCGCTGAAGCTCCACCCAACCGACACAACATCCGCGCGAGAACACAGGTAGCGTCGGTGAGGTGAGCGAAGCGGCCGGCGGCAACGGGTCGGCGCCCGGACCGGCGCCGGTGGACTGGGGGCTGGCCGTGGCGACCGCCCAGCGGCTGGTCCGGCCGGGCCCGGTGATCCCGCTGGCCGAGGCCGAGCGGACCGTCGCCGAGCTGCGCGACGTCACCGGCGTCGCGGAGAACCATGTACGCGAGCTCACCGGTCTCGGCGCGGGTCTGACCGTGCATCCCGGCGAGGTGGTCGACCGGCACGGCTGGGTCGCGGCCGCCGCTGCGGGTCTCGAGGCGCTCACCGACGGCGCGCTGCCCACCGGCGCCAACGGCTATCTCGGCGGGGTCATGGCCGGCGGCGCGGGGCTGCAGGCCGGCCTTGTGCTCGCCTACCTCGGCGGGCGGGTGCTCGGCCAGTACGACCCGTTCGGCGGTGCGGGCGCCGGCCGGCTGCTCCTGGTGGCGCCGAATGTCGTTGCCGCGCAACAGGCTCTGGACGTGCCGGCGGCCGACTTCCGGATGTGGGTGTGCCTGCACGAGTGCACGCACCGGTTGCAGTTCACCGCCGTGCCGTGGTTGCGCGACTACTTCGCCGGTGAGGTCGGCCGGTTCCTGGCCGGTCTCGAGGACACCGCCGGCTCCGCGCTCAGCCGGCTGCCCGAGCTGATCCGGGGGATGCGTGAGCGCAAGGCGTCCGACGAGCGTGGCGGTCCGATCGCGGTGATGGAGATCATGCAGTCGCCCCAGCAGCGCGCGGTGTTCGACCGGCTGATCGCGCTGTCCACGCTGCTCGAGGGGCACGCCGATCATGTGATGGACGCCGTGGGTCCGACCGTGGTGCCCAGCGTCGGGCTGATCCGGCAGCGGTTCACCGCGCGCAGGCGCGGCGGCGGGCTGCTCGACCGGGCGCTGCGCACGCTGCTCGGGGTGGACGCCAAGGTGCGGCAGTACGCTGTCGGCGCGGAGTTCACCAGGCAGGTGGTGGATGCCGTCGGAATGGACGGGTTCAACGCGGTGTGGACCGCGCCGGACACCCTGCCGCTGCGTTCGGAGATCAACGATCCACCCGCCTGGCTGCGCCGCGTGCACGGGTAGGCACAAGAAAGATCCTGGGGAAAGACAATGACACCGCTGGCTAAACGCTGGGTCCTTGGCGTACTCGTCGGCACCTGCGCGGTCATCGTGACGCTGGCCGTGGTCGTGGTGTGGCCGACGAAACCGGTCGGCGCCAACACCGGCCCGGCCACCTCGGCCTCGGTCACGGCGCCCGCACCGCCGACGTCCGACGTGGCCGGGGCGTTCCTGGCCGCGTTCGCCAAGGGGGACGCCACCGCGGCGGCCGCGCTCACCGACGATCCGCAGGCGGCCGCCGGCACGCTTTCCTCGGTGTGGCGAGGACTCGCGCCGCAGTCGGTGATCGCGGAGCGGGCCGCGCCGGACCCGGCGGCCACCGAAGTACCGTTCACGGTCACCTGGACGTTCGGCCCGCAGCGCGTCTGGACCTACCCGAGCACGCTGTCGCTGACCGAGGCGCGGCGGGTGCGCTGGACGCCGGCCCTGGTCCACCCGAAGCTCGCCGCCGGGCACGGCCTGGTGCTGCGCGGCAGCACCGGGCAGCCGGCGGTGCTCGACCGGGACGGCACCCCGCTGCTGGTCTGGCAGGCCGACGGGCCGGCCGTCGTGGACCCGGCGCTCGCCCCGCTGCTCCTGCCCGCCATGGCCAGGGTCGCCCGGGAGCAGGGCGGCGCGAACGGCTGGCACGTGGCGCTGACCGACGCCGCCGGCACCGAGCTGGAGCGCCTGGCCGGGTCGGGCGGCGAGGGCAAGCCGCTGGCCTCGGTGCTGAGCATCCCGGTGCAGCGGGCCGCCCAGGCCGCGGTCGACTCGGTCGCCGCACCCGCCCGGTTGGTCGCCATCAAACCGTCCACCGGCGACATCCTGGCCGTGGCCCAGAACGGCCCGGCCGGCGCGGAGCCGAGGGCGCTCAACGGTCTCTACCCGCCCGGCTCGACGTTCAAGATCGCCACGGCGACGGCGGCGCTGCAGGCCGGCGTGGCCACCCCGGACACCGTGCTGCCCTGTCCGGGGTCGCTCACCATCGGGCAGCGGACCATCCCCAACGACAACGGGTTCGCGCTCGGGGACGTCCCGCTGCACAGCGCCTTCGCCCGGTCCTGCAACACCACGTTTGGCCAGCTGGCCGCCGACCTCGGACCGGACGCGCTGAGCACCGCCGCCGGCCAGCTCGGGCTGAACGCAGACTTCACCATCCCGGGCCTGACCACCGAGGCCGGCGCGGTGGAGCCGGCGCAGGGCAACGCGCAGAAGGTGGAGAACGGCATCGGTCAGGGCACGGTGCGGGCCAGCCCGTTCGGCGTCGCGCTGATGTCGGCCACCGTGGCCAGCGGCCGGGCGGTCGTGCCGCGGCTGTGGCGGGACCTGGCGACCGAGGTGACCGCCGGGTACCAGCCGCCGCCGCGCGCGGTGCTGGACCGGGTGCGAGCGATGATGCGCGAGGTGGTCACCGCCGGCACGGCCACCGCGATCGGCCGGCGCGGGGCGGTGTTCGGCAAGACCGGGACCGCGCAGTTCGGCGACGGCTCGGCGGCGCACGGCTGGTTCACCGGTTACCGCGGCGACCTCGCGTTCGCCGTGCTGGTCGAGAGCGCCGGCTCGTCCGCCCCGGCGGTGGCCGCGTCCAGCGCGTTCTTAGGTGGTGTCGGATAGCTCGTGGGATCCTGCTGCCGATGCACGATGCGGTCGCGGAAACCCGGGGCGCGGTTCGCCGGCTGCTGACCGGCGGCCCGGCCGGTGCGCACCTGGCCGCCGGGACGCTGGCCGTGGCCGTGTCCGGCGGCGCCGACTCGCTGGCCCTGGCCGCGGCGGCGCAGCACGTGGCGCACCGGCTCGGGCTGACCGTCACCGGGCTGGTGGTCGACCACGGCCTGCAGCCCGGTTCGGCCGACGTCGCCGCGGCCACCGCCAAGGAGCTGGATCGGATCGGGCTGGACGACGCGCGGGTGCTGCCGGTGACGGTGGCCGGGCAGGGCGGTCCGGAGGCCGCCGCCCGCCGGGCCCGGTACGGCGCGCTGCGCGCCGCCGCGCCGGACGGTGCCCTTGTGCTGCTCGGCCACACCCGGGACGACCAGGCCGAGACCGTGCTGCTCGGCCTCGGCCGGGGCTCGGGCGCGCGTTCGATCGCCGGTATGCGGCCGCTGGACCCGCCGTGGGCCCGGCCGTTTCTCGACCTGCCACGGGCCACCACCCGCGCGGCCTGCTCGGCGCTCGGCCTGCAGCCGTGGGACGACCCGCACAACGGCGACGCCCGGTTCACCCGGGTCCGGCTGCGGCACGAGGTGCTGCCGCTGCTGGAGGACGTGCTGCGCGGCGGGGTGGCCGGCGCGCTCGCCCGGACCGCCGCCCAGCTGCGCGAGGACGCCGAGGCCCTGGACGGGCTGGCCGCCGAGCTGTCGGTGCGGGCCGGGGTCGGAGCGGAGTTGGACGTGGCGGCGCTGTCCACCGCGCCGCCGGCGCTGCGTCGCCGGGTGCTGCGGTCCTGGCTGCTCGAGGCCGGGGCCCGGGAGCTGACCGACGCGCAGCTGCGTTCGGTGGACGACCTGATCGGGGCGTGGCGCGGCCAGGGCGGCGTGTGGCTGCCGGGCGGGTTGGAGGCCGAACGCGCGCATGGCAGGCTGCGGGTGACCGGGCCGCGACGTTAGGGGAACCGTGTACGACGGCGATATCGCCTCCGTGCTGATCACCGAGGACCAGATCAACGAGAAGATCGCCGAGCTGGCCGTCAAGGTGTCGGCGGACTATCCGGAGCAGGGCGACCGCGCGGATCTGGTGCTGATCGGCGTGCTCAAGGGTGCGGTCATGTTCATGACCGACCTGGCCAGGGCGCTGACCGTGCCGGTGCAGCTGGATTTCATGGCGGTCAGCTCGTACGGCTCGGCCACCTCGTCCTCCGGTGTGGTGCGCATCCTCAAGGACCTCGACCGGGACATCGAGGGCCGCAACGTGCTGATCGTCGAGGACATCATCGACTCCGGGCTGACCCTGTCCTGGCTGCTGAAGAACCTGGCCTCGCGTAACCCCGCCTCGCTCGAGGTGTGCGCGCTGCTCCGGAAGCCGGACGCGGTCAAGATCGACGTGCCGGTGCGCTACGTCGGCTTCGAGATCCCCAACGAGTTCGTGGTCGGCTACGGCCTCGACTACGCCGAGCGGTACCGGGACCTGCCCTACATCGGCACCCTCGAGCCGAAGGTGTACTCGCCCTGACCGCCCGGCTCGACCCGCTGGAGCTGGACTTCCTGTGGGAGGCGCGGCAGGTGGGGGAGCCGCCCTACCCGTTGCGGATCAGCTCCCACGGGGACACCGACGACGAGCGCGCGGAGCTGCGCCGGGCGGTGCACGCCCGCCCGGTGGACCCGCGGGTGCCGGACTGGCTCGGGGTGCTGGCCGGCGCCGAGGTCAGCATCGACGCGGTGTTCGTGCCGGAGTCCGGCGCCGAGCCGGTGCGCGCGCTGGTCGCCGCGCGCGGGCGGGCCGCGGTGCTGGCCGTGCAGGACGCCGGCGGCCTCACGCTGCGGCCGATCGAGCCGACCGGGCTGGTCTGGACGATCGTCGAGCTGCTGCCGGCGGCGCCCCGGGGCAGCCGGCGGTCGGTGTCGGTGCCCTCGGCGGAGTTCGGTCCGCTCGGCGCCCAGCGCGGGCTGCGCGGCGGGCAGTTCGCCGCCAACGGGCGCGGCCGGGCCGGGGTGCGCCGCCGCTCACCGGTGCTGGCCTGGTTCGACGACGACACCGGCCGCTACCTCGGGCAGGCCACCAAGGGCTGGACCACCGTGGCACCGGCCGACGCGCCAGCGCTGCGCAAGCGCATCTCTGAGATGATGACGGGCGTCACGGACGGTGGCCGGTAGGCCAGGGAACCTACCGCCCGTGCGGACCGTTGACCGAGTTGCACGCTGCGCCCACTTCGTGAGGTAAGGGTGCCCTAGCGGGCGGTAGGCTGGTTGTGATCCGGTTCGTGCCGTCCGGCCGGGTGATGGGCCGTCAATGCCCCACATGCACGTCAGGGAGGGTCGGGCCGCCCCCGCGGCCATAAGTGAATGGACCGCAAGCGCCTGCTTCGCAACCCGCTGTTGTGGATCTTGGTAGTGCTGCTGCTCTACTTCGGTATCAGCACGCTGTTCGACGACACCCGCGGGTACACGGAAGTTCCGACCTCCAAGGCGATGGCCCAGATCAACTCGGGCAACGTCGAGCGAGCCGAGTTGGAGGACAAGGAACAGCGACTCAAGCTGATCCTGCGCAACTCGATCGACCAGGACGGTCAACAGACCAAGCAGATCCTCACCCAGTACCCGGGTGGGGGTGAGGTCACCAACCAGATCTACGACTCGCTGCTGCGCAACGGCAACACCGAGTTCAAGACCACGGTGACCCAGGAGTCGTTCCTCACCCAGATCCTGATCTTCATCATCCCGCTCGGCCTGCTGCTCATCCTGCTCATGTGGATGATGAACAACGTCCAGGGCGGCGGTAACCGGGTGCTCAACTTCGGCAAGTCCAGGGCCAAACAGCTGCCCAAGGACATGCCCAAGACCACGTTCTCGGACGTGGCCGGCGCCGACGAGGCGGTCGAGGAGCTCTACGAGATCAAGGACTTCCTGCAGAATCCGGCCCGCTACCAGGCGCTCGGCGCGAACATCCCGAAGGGCGTGCTGCTCTATGGCCCGCCGGGCACCGGCAAGACGCTGCTGGCCCGCGCGGTGGCCGGCGAGGCCGGCGTGCCGTTCTACTCGATCTCCGGCTCGGACTTCGTCGAGATGTTCGTCGGTGTCGGCGCCTCCCGGGTGCGCGACCTGTTCGAGCAGGCCAAGCAGAACGCGCCGTGCATCATCTTCGTCGACGAGATCGACGCGGTCGGCCGCCAGCGCGGCGCCGGCCTCGGCGGCGGCCACGACGAGCGCGAGCAGACCCTCAACCAGCTGCTGGTCGAGATGGACGGGTTCGACGCCCGCGGCGGGATCATCCTGATCGCGGCCACCAACCGGCCGGACATCCTGGACCCGGCGCTGCTCCGCCCCGGCCGGTTCGACCGGCAGATCCCGGTGTCCGCACCGGACCTGATGGGCCGCAAGAAGATCCTCGAGGTGCACTCCAAGGGCAAGCCGTTCGCACCGGACGTCGACATGCACTCGCTGGCCAAGCGCACCGTGGGCATGTCCGGCGCCGACCTGGCCAACGTGATCAACGAGGCGGCGCTGCTCACCGCACGGCAGAACGGAACGCTGATCAACGGGGCCGCGCTCGAGGAGTCGGTCGACCGGGTGGTCGGCGGACCGGCCCGCAAGAGCCGGATCATCTCCGAGAAGGAACGGAAGATCACCGCTTACCACGAGGGCGGGCACGCGCTCGCCGCGTGGGCGATGCCCGACCTGGAGCCGGTCTACAAGCTGACCATCCTGCCCCGCGGGCGCACCGGCGGGCACGCGCTGGTCGTGCCCGAGGACGACAAGCAGATGCTCACCCGCTCGGAGATGATCGCCCGGCTGGTGTTCGCCCTCGGCGGTCGCTCGGCCGAGGAACTGGTCTTCCACGAGCCGACCACCGGTGCGTCCGGTGACATCGACCAGGCCACCAAGATCGCCAAGGCGATGGTGACCGAGTACGGCATGAGCGCCCGGCTCGGTGCCGTGAAGTACGGCCAGGAGCACGGCGATCCATTCCTCGGCCGGTCGATGGGCCACGCGGTGGACTACTCGCTCGAGGTGGCGCACGAGATCGACGAGGAGGTGCGCGCGCTGATCGAGGCCGCGCACACCGAGGCCTGGGACGTGCTCAACACCTACCGGGACGTGCTCGACGACCTGGTGCGCGAGCTGCTCCAGAAGGAGACCCTGCAGCGCAAGGATCTCGAGCGGATCTTCTCCAACGTGGAGAAGCGCCCCCGGATCACGGCGTTCAACGAGTTCGGCGGCCGCACGCCGTCGGACAAGCCGCCGATCAAGACCCCGGGCGAGCTGGCCAAGGAGCGCGGCGAGCCGTGGCCGCCGGTGCTCGAGGAGCCGGCGCCGACGCCGGTGTCCACCGCGCCCGGTGCCGGCGAGCTGCCCGGCGGTCCGCCGCGCACCAGCCCGGAGCCGGCCGGCGGCAATGGTGCCGGCCCGAACGGCCTGCCGCAACCGGCGCCGCCGCCGCGTCCGTACGGCGGCCCGCCGCTGTACCCGCCGCCGCCCGGCACCGAGCGGCACACCGAGCGGCACGGCCGGGTTGCCGGTCCGCCGAACTACGGGGCGCCGCCCGGCTGGACGCCGGCGACCACGCCGTCCGGCTACCCGCACCGGCAGGACTGGCCGCAGCCGGGCACGCCGAACGTGTCCGACGCGGCGCCGTCCGAGGAAGACCGGGAGCGGCGTGACCGCGGGTCCGAATGGGATAGTGGCCGCTGAGCCACCCCATCCGTCGGAGGTACCCGTGAGTGCCGCTGTGCCCCTCGAACTGCCCGGGTTCGACCAGGACCGGGCCGAGAAGGCGGTCCGCGAGCTGCTGCTGGCCTGCGGTGAGGACCCGGACCGGGACGGCCTTCGGGAGACCCCGGCCCGGGTGGCGCGCGCCTACCGGGAGATGTTCGCCGGCCTGTACACCGACCCGGACTCGGTGCTGGACAAGACCTTCGAGGAGAGCCACGACGAGCTCATCCTGGTCACCGACATCCCGATGTTCTCGGTCTGCGAGCACCACCTGGTGCCCATGTACGGCATGGCGCACGTCGGCTACATCCCGAGCGAGGCCGGCCGGGTCACCGGCCTGTCCAAGCTGGCCCGGCTGGTCGACATGTACGCCAAGCGGCCGCAGGTGCAGGAGCGGCTCACCTCGCAGGTGGCCGACGCGCTGATGCGCAAGCTGGAGCCGCGCGGCGCGATCGTGGTGATCGAGGCCGAGCACCTGTGCATGGCGATGCGCGGCATCCGCAAGCCCGGGGCGCGGACCACCACGTCGGCGGTGCGCGGCGTGTTGAAGACCTCGGCGTCGTCCCGGTCCGAGGCGCTGGACCTGATCAACGGGCGCAGCCGGTGACGGTGCGGCTGCCCAACCCGGGGCGCTGCGCGGTGATGGGCGTGGTGAACGTCACACCGGACTCGTTCTCGGACGGCGGCCGCTACCTGGACCGGGACGACGCGGTGGCGCACGGCCTGGCGATGTGGCGCCGGGGGGCCGACCTGATCGACGTCGGCGGCGAGTCCACCCGGCCGGGAGCGTCCAGAGTGGACGCCGAGACCGAGATCGCCCGCGTGGTGCCGGTGATCTCGGCGTTGGCCACGGCGGGCGCGCTGGTCAGCGTGGACACCACCCGCGCCCAAGTGGCCGACGCGGCGCTGGCCGCCGGTGCGGGCGTGATCAACGACGTGTCCGGCGGGCTGGCCGACCCGGACATGGTCTCGGTGGCGGCGGGGTCCGGCGTGCCATGGATCCTGATGCACTGGCGCGGGCACAGCCGCGACATGGACACGCTGGCCCGGTACACCGACGTGGTCGCCGAGGTGCGCGAGGAGCTGTGCCGGCGGGTGGACGCGGCGCTGGCCGGCGGGGTCGACCCGACCGCGATCGTGGTCGATCCCGGGCTGGGCTTCGCGAAGCACGCCGAGCACAACTGGGCCCTGCTGCGCCGGCTGGATGTGTTGCTGGGGTTGGGTTTCCCGGTGCTGATCGGCGCGTCCCGCAAGCGGTTCCTCGGTGCCCTGCTCGCCGGTCCGGACGGTGTCCCGCGGCCGGCGGACGGCCGGGAGGAGGCCAGCGTCGCGGTGGCCGCCCTGGTCGCCGCGGCCGGCGTGTGGGGGGTGCGGGTGCACGACGTGGACCGGACGCTGGACGCGGTCGCGGTGGCCGCGGCGGTGCGGGCGGAGGCGAGTCGATGACCGACCGGATCGTGCTGACCGGGCTGCGGGTGCGCGCCAACCACGGGGTGTTCGAGCACGAACGCCGCGACGGTCAGGACTTCTTCGTGGACGTGACCGCGTGGCTGGATCTGCACACGGCGGCGCGCACCGATGATCTTGCCGACACCCTCGACTACGGCGCGCTCGCCGTGCGGGTCGCGGAGATCGTCGGCGGCCCGCCGCGAAACCTGATCGAGGCGGTGGCCACCTCGGTCGCCGAGGAACTGATGGCCGACGAGCGCATGCATGCCGTCGAGGTGACCATTCACAAACCCACCGCCCCGATCCCGCTCACCTTCGCCGACGTCGCCGTCACCGTTCGCCGCTCCCGCCGAGGCGGCCGCCGTTGACCCGGGCGGTCCTGTCCATCGGCTCCAACCTGGGCGACCGGCTGGCCAACCTCCGCATCGCCACCGCCGGCCTGGCCCCCAACCTGGTGGCCGCCTCCAGCGTCTACGAGACCGCGCCCTGGGGCGTCACCGACCAACCCGACTTCCTCAACGCCGTGCTCCTGGTCGACGACCCCGAGGCCGACGCCTGGGCCTGGCTGCACCGCGCCCAGGACCTCGAACGCCGCGCCGGCCGGGTCCGCACCCAGCACTGGGGCCCGCGCACGCTCGACGTGGACATCGTCACCGTCGACGGCGTCACCAGCGACCATCCCGACCTGCTGCTCCCCCACCCCGGCACCCCCCACCGCGCCACCGTTCTCCTTCCCTGGCTGGAAATCGACCCCACCGCCACCCTCCCCGGCCACGGCCCCCTGCGCGACCTCCTCGCCACCCTCGACACCACCGGCATCCACCGCTGCGACGACCTCACCCTGCACTGACGGGCGTCCTCATCCGATCAGGTGGTCGATTCGAGCCGCGCGGAGTGGCGAATGGGCGACAAAGCCGTGCCCCGGGCAGCATGCAGAAAAGCAGAGGCTGACACGGGGCGTACAAATCGCAGGTTACCACCCGAGAAGGGCACGGGCTCGATGAGAGAAAACCCGAACCAGCAGGTCCATGCCCTGTTGCGGGACTTTTCGCCGGGCCGGATGGAGCCTTACCTCAACGCGCGTCGCGTTCCGGCTGTACGCCTGGAACGTCGCGGTGTCGGCAGCGTTCGCTGGTCCACTGCATTGCCTGGAGGTCGTCCTTCGGAACGCCGTGCACCGTGCGCTGACCGCATGCTTCGGTCGGGAGGACTGGTGGGCCCGTCGCGGTCTGACCCTCCACTCGATTGCCATGCAGAGCATCGCCGAAGCCACCGCGAAGATCGACCGGAGGCGGAAGGAGGTGACGGCCGATCGGGTCGTCGCCGAACTCAACCTCGGCTTCTGGGTCGCGCTGCTCGGCCGAGGTCTCAACTATGAGACCCGGCTCTGGCGGCCGGCGCTGCGCCTGGCGTTTCCGCGGTACACCGGCGGACGGGCGGCGCTACACGAGGAGTTGGAGACGGTCCGGCTGTTGCGGAACCGCATCTCTCATCTCGAACCCATTCACCGCCGGCATCATCTTGCCGACTACGACAAGATTCTGCGCATCGTCGGCTACATCTCCCCGGAGGCCGTGGCGTTTCATCAGGGGCCATGACCGGGTGCGGGAGGTGTTGGCGCGGCGCTCCGGGGTGTTCGCCGGTTCGGTCGATCCCCGGTTCTGAGCGGCCCGGCCAGGTACACAGTGGACAGACACGGTGTGATCGAGCGCGGCTGTCGGGGTGATCGGGGTTGGGTGGGTACCGTGGGCGGCATGCATTTCACCAGGGCGCGGGATCTGGCCGGGGTGGGGCTGGTGGCCGCGGTGGTGGTGTATCTGGTGGTGCGGCTGGCGTATGGGGAACTGCCGAAGTTTCCGGCGTTGGGCGGGGTGCCGCTGCTGGTGTTGGGGGTGGTCGAGGCGGCGTTGGGATCCTCCTTGCGCAACCGGATCCGGAACCCGGGGGACGGGCGGCCGGTGCAGCCGCTGACCGCGGCGCGGGCGGTGGCGCTGGCGAAGGCGTCGTCGGTGCTCGGGGCGATCATGCTGGGCGCGTGGCTGGCGGTGCTCGGGTATGTGGCGCCGCGGCAGGACGAGTTGGCGGCGGCGGCCGACGATCTGCCGGGAGCGGTGGTGGGAGTGCTGTGCGCGGCCGTGCTGATCGCCGCCGCGCTGTGGCTGGAGTACTGCTGCCGGACCCCACACGACCAGGATGATCAGCGTTCGAATACGCAACCCGGTCCAGCGGGTTGAGATTGTCCGGCATCCACGTTATTAACGGACAGGTATGGTACGGCGCATGCCAGCCTCGGACTTCGAGCCGGCGACCCGCTCTCAGGCGGGCCGCCTGATTCTTGCTGGCGGGCTGGTTCTTGCCGTCGGCGCCGCCGCGGTCCTCGTGCTCAGCGACGACCAGCGCTGGCTGCGGTTCGGCGTGATCGCGGCACTGTGGGCGGCGCTGATCGGCGCGTTCCTCGCGGCCAGGTACCGCGGCCGGGCCGGCGAACGCGACGACCGGGCGGCCGACCTGCAGGCCATGTACGAGCTCGAGCTGGAGCGGGAGATCGCCGCCCGCCGGGAGTACGAGGCCCGGCTCGAGGTGGAGATCCGCACTCAGGTCGAGGACCAGGCGCGGCAGGACGTGGCGGCGTTACGCGACGAGTTACGCACGCTCCGGCAGACGTTGGAGAACCTGCTCGGCGGCGAGGTACTGGTCGAGCGATATGCGTTACAGGCGCGGGCCACCCGGATGCGCGCTCTGCCCGAGGAGATGCAGCAGCGGCCGCTCAAGCGACTCGCCGCCGGCGGCGGCGCCGGGCCGCGGCCGGGTGACCCGATGACCGAGGTGTTCGACTCCGTACGGTCGACTTCCCGCCCGGTCCAACCGGTTCCCCGCCAGGATCCGCCGCCGCTGCGGGTAGTCGACCCGGCTCCGGCGGCCAGGCCGCCCCAGCCGCAGCGCCCCACCGGCCCGGACCGGATCGACCCCGGCTGGACGCCGTCCTGGGAGCAGCGCGACCCGCGGTCCCGCCCGCCGCAGACCAGCGGCGGTTATCCCCGGGCCCAGGCCAGCGGTTCCTTCCCGCCCGCCCAACGCAGCAGCGGCGGCTTCCCCCCGGCCCAAGCGAGCGGAGCGTTCCCGCCGGCGCAGGCGAGCGGAGCGTTCCCGCCGGCGCAGGCCAGTGGCGCCTTCCCGCCCGCCCAGCGCAGCGGCGCCTTCCCGCCCGCGCAAAGCAGCGGAGCCGCGTTCCCACCGGCCCAGCGCCACCCGCAGCAGCCGCCGGGCTACCCGAACCCGCAGAGCAGCAGCGGCGGGTTTGCCCCGGCCGCACCCACCGGTCGCCGGCACCGGCCGGACAACCCGGAGCCCGAGCCGCAGCGCCGCCGCCACGCCCGGCCCGAGGACCCCGAACCCGGTGGCCGCAGGCGTCGCGCAGAGGGCGTGCCGGCCTGGCAGGAGGTCGCCGCCTGGAAGCCGGAGGCCGCCCCCGGCAACCGCACCAGGAACGAGCGGACCGGCTCGCACACCAGCGGCTCGCACTCCGTTGCCGACCTGCTTGCCAGCCAGAGCGAGCCGCCGCGGCGGCGCCGCCGGCGCGAGGACTGAGCCCGAACCGGACCACCCGACGTGAACACCAGCGGCGCGGACCGCGGATCCCCGCAACGCGGCCCAACCCCCCGGCGACGCGGCCACACCCCCCGGGAACGCGGCCACACCCCTCGGGAACGCGGCCACACCCCCCGGGAACGCGGCCACACCCCCCGGGAACGTGGCCACACCCCCCGCCGGCTGACGGTGCTCTTCCCGGTGGCCGGCCTGCTGCTGCTCGCCGCCTGCGGGCTGATCCTGCTCGCCCTGTCCACCGCGCGGGTCGGACTGGTCGCCGAGTTGGTCGGGGTGGCCGCGGCACTGCTGCCGGTCGGACCGGTGGTGGCCGCGTTCCTCTGGGTGGACCGGTGGGAGCCGGAGCCGGCCCGGCTGCTGTGGCTCGCGTTCGGCTGGGGTGCCTGCGTCGCCACGATCACCGCGCTGCTGATCAACAACACCGCCGAGGCGGTCGGCGACCTGCTGCTCGGTTCGGGCAAGGGCGACCGGATCAGCGCCGTGGTGTCCGCGCCGCTGTTCGAGGAGGCGGCCAAGGGCGCGTTCGTGCTGGCGATCATGCTGCGGTTGCACCAGGAGTTCGACGGGGTGATCGACGGCATCGTCTACGCCGGGTTCGTGGCCGCCGGGTTCGCGTTCACCGAGAACATCTACTACTTCGGCCGGGCGTTCGCCGAGCACGGCTTCGGCGACACCACCACGTCCGGCGTGATCACCGCGTTCATCCTGCGCGGGGTGCTCTCCCCGTTCACCCATCCGCTGTTCACCTGCATGATCGGGGTGGGCGTGGGGATCGCGGCGCGCACGTCGAAGCCCCAGCTGCGGGTGGTCGCCCCGGTGGCCGGCTACCTGGCCGCGGTGGTGCTGCACGCGCTGTGGAACGGCGCCGCGACGCTGGGCGGCGGGACCGCGTTCCTCAACGTGTACTTCCTGGTCATGGTCCCGATCTTCATCGCGGCCGTGCTGTTCGTGAACTGGCATCGCAAGCGCGAGCAGCAGATCGTCGCCGCGGCGCTGCCGGCGATGGCCACCCAGCGCCTGATCGCGCCCGGCGAGGCCCGCTGGCTGGCCAGCCTGACCGCGCGGCGGTCCTGGCGCTCGGCGACCCGCAGGCGGTCCGGCCGGGCCGCAGCGGGCGCCGTCGCCGGCTACCAGGCCGCGGTGAGCGAGCTGGCCTTTCTGTGGCATGCCAAGGAGTTGGGCCTGGCCGGACCGGACGGCGCGCAGCGGGAGGCGGTCCTGGCCACGGTGCTGGTCGCGCGCCGTCAGGAGGCGGTCCGGTTGGCCGGGCTGGAACCGTCGGCTCACCGGGACCGGTGAAAGCCGTCACGGGAGCTGCGTGTGGACCCGGCGCGGCGGCTACTCTCGGCGCCGTCGTCTGGTACCCACGACAAACGGGACTGGAACGAGTGAGGAGCCACTGCGGATGAACGCGACGACGCGATGAGCCGTCCGGCGCGGTTGGCGGTCGGGGTGGTCTCCGCCGGCCGGGTGGGGGCGGTGCTCGGGGCCGCGCTGGCCAGGGCCGGACACACCGTGGTAGCCGCGTCCGGGGTGTCCCGGCAGTCGGTGCGGCGGGCCGAGGAGCTGTTGCCCGGGGTTGCGCTGCTGCCCCCGGACCAGGTGGCCGGGGGCGCCGACCTGGTGCTGCTGGCGCTGCCCGACGACGCGCTGGCCGGGACGGTGCGCGGGCTGGTGGCCACCGGGTCGGTGCGGTCCGGCCAGATCGTGGTGCACACCTCCGGCGCGTACGGCGTTGAGGTGCTCGATCCGGTCGCCGAGATCGGCGCGCTGCCGCTGGCGCTGCACCCGGTGATGACCTTCACCGGCCGGGCCGAGGATCTGCACCGGATCTCCGCCTGCAGCTTCGGGGTCACCGCCACCGAGGGCGACGAGGCGGCCTGGAGCGTCGGGGAGGCGCTGGTGGTGGAGATGGGCGCCGAGCCGGTGCGCATCCCGCCCGCGGCCCGTCCGCTGTATCACACGGCGCTGGTGCACGGCGCCAACCACCTGATCACGCTGGTCGGCGAGAGCGCGGAGCTGCTGCGGGACTCCGGCGTCGGCGAGCCGGAGCGGCTGCTCGGTCCGCTGCTGTCGGCCGCGCTGGACAACGCGCTGCGACATGGCGACCGGGCCCTGACCGGTCCGGTGGCCAGGGGCGACGCCGGCACGGTCCGCGCGCACCTCGCGGTGCTGACCAAACACGCCCCACAGATGCTGCCGGCCTACCGCGCGCTGGCCACCCGCACCGCCCGCCGGGCCCAGGACGCCGGCCTACTGCGCGCCGACCTGGCCCCGGACGTGATCGCGGCGATCGAGAGCGGCGAGGAGAAACAATGACCGCCCAGTTCACCCGGGGCCAGCTGCACGTGCACAGCGAACCCGACGAGGTGGCCAAGCTGACCCGCGCGCTGCGGTCGGTGGGCCGCAAGGTGGCGCTGGTGCCGACGATGGGCGCGCTGCACGCCGGCCACCGGGAGCTGCTGCGCCGGGCCGCGCGGATCCAGAACACCGTGCTGGTCGCGTCGATCTTCGTCAACCCGTTGCAGTTCGGCGCGGGCGAGGACTTCGACCGCTACCCGCGCCCGCTCGAGGCCGACCTCGAGATGTGCGCGAAGGAGCGGGTCGAGGTGGTGTTCACGCCGGAGCGGTCGGCCATGTACTCGCCGGACGCGCAGGTGACCGTCGACCCTGGACCGCTCGGTGCGCAGCTCGAGGGCGCCGCCCGGCCCGGGCATTTCGTCGGGGTGCTCACCGTGGTGGCCAAGCTACTCGGCATCGTGCGGCCGGACTTCGCGTTCTTCGGCGAGAAGGACTACCAGCAGCTGGTGCTGATCCGGCGGATGGTGCGCGACCTCAACCTGGACACCCGGGTGATCGGCGTGCCGATCGTGCGCGAGCCGGACGGCCTGGCGCTGTCCTCCCGCAACGTCTATCTGGATCCGGAGCAGCGCCGGTCGGCCGCCGTGCTGTCCGCGGCGCTCGCCGCCGGCGCGCACGCGGGTGCGCACGGCCCGGCCGCCGTGCTGGCCGCGGCCGGCGCGGTGCTGGCCGGCGAATCCGGGGCGGACGTGGACTATCTCGAGCTGCGCGACCCGGTGCTGGGCCCGGCGCCGGAACACGGTGAGGCGAGACTCCTGGTGGCCGCGAGGGTCGGCACCACCCGGCTGATCGACAATGTTCCGGTGCTGCTGGGCAACCAGCCCGCCTAGGAGGGTCGTCATGCTCCGCACGATGCTCAAGTCCAAGATCCACCGGGCCACGGTCACCCGCGCCGACCTGCACTACGTCGGCTCGCTCACGGTCGATGCGGACCTGCTGGACGCGGCGGACCTGCTGCCCGGCGAGCAGGTGTCGGTGGTCGACGTGACCAACGGGGCCCGGCTGGAGACCTACGTGATCCCGGGCGAGCGGGGCAGCGGGGTGCTCGGCATCAACGGCGCGGCCGCGCATCTGGTGCACCCCGGCGACCTGGTGATCGTGATCTCCTACGGGCTGATGGACTCGGCCGAGGCCGCCGCGCACCGGCCGCGGGTGGTGTTCGTGGACGCCGGCAACCAGGTGGTGACCACCGGCGCCGACCCGGGGCACGCCCCGGCGGGCTCCGGCCTGAAGAGCGAGCCGGCCGCGGGACGCCCGGCGGCCGAGACGGCCGACGCGGCCCGGTTGGACGCGTTGCTGTCCACCGAGAGCTGAGCCCGCGTGCTGCTGACCATCGATGTCGGGAACACCAACGTCGCGCTCGGCCTGTACTCCGGCCAGGGCGACGAAGCGACGCTCGAGCACGACTGGCGGATGCGCACCGACGCCCGGATCACCGCCGACGAGCTGGCCCTGACCATGCGCGGCCTGCTCGGCCCGCAGGCCGACGCGGTCACCGGGGTGGCCGCGCTGTCCACCGTGCCGGCCGTGCTGCGCGAGCTGCGGGTGATGCTCGGCCGGTACTACGACGCGGTGCCACGGGTGATCGTCGAGCCGGGCGTGCGCACCGGGGTGCCGCTGCTGGTGGACAACCCGAGGGAGGTCGGCGCCGACCGCGTGATCAACACGTTGGCCGCGCACCACCTGTACGCCACCGCGTGCGTGGTGGTCGACTTCGGCACCTCCACCAACATCGACGTGATCTCGGCAAAGGGGGAGTTCCTCGGCGGGGTGTTCGCACCGGGCATCGAGATCTCGGTGGACGCGCTGGCCGCCCGCGCCGCCGCACTGCGCAAGGTGGAGCTGGTCCGGCCGCGCTCGGTGATCGGCAAGAACACCGTGGAGTGCCTGCAGTCCGGCATCATGTACGGCTTCGCCGGGCAGGTGGACGGCCTGGTCCGGCGAATCACCGACGAGCTGGCCCGGACCGGGCACGCCGGTCCGGTGACCGTGATCGCCACCGGTGGGCTGGCCCCCCTGGTGATCGACGAGTCGCAGACCATCGCGCACCACCGGCCGGACCTGACCCTGCTCGGGCTGCGGCTGGTCTTCGAGCGCAACACCCGCTAGCGGGCCCGGTGGATCACCGAGACAGCCTCGGCCCACCCAACGCAACCTCAGGGGCACCGTGACGCAACCCGGCCACAATCAACCCGCCAACCGCACCATCGGCTGGAACGCAACAACAGCAGTTAATCCCGGAGAGGCGGAACAGTCCGCCGGGCGCGCTGCACCACGGTGCGCAGCGGCAGGTCGAACTCGCCGCCGGCGATCTCCGGGCGGGACTCCAGGAAGGCCTGGATCCGGGCCAGGATCGCCGCCCGCTGCGCCGCCGGGATCATCGCGGTGTGCGAGTAGGTGGCGATGGTCGCGGTCAGCGACTCGGCGGTGCGCCGCTGGACGTGCGCGAACTGGGCCACCTCGAACGGCTCGAGCCCCGCGGAGGCCGGCATCCCCGACTCGTACGGCCACGGGTCACCGTGCGTCTCCGCGCGCACCCGGGCCAGCTCGGCGACCCATTCGACCCGGCGGTCCTCGTCGTTCCACAGCCCGGCCACCACGCCGCCGGGCCGCAGCACCCGGGCGCACTCGGGGAACGCCCGGTCCAGGTCGAACCAGTGGAACGCCTGCCCGGCCAGCACCGCGTCCACCGACGCGTCCGGCAGCGGGATCCCCTCGGCCGTGCCGTCCAGCGCCGGCACGTCGGGGTGCTGCCGGGCGAACTCGGCGCGCATGCCGGGATCGGGCTCGACCGCGGTCACCGCAAGGCCGAGGGCGAGCAGGCCGTCGGTGAGCTTCCCGGTGCCGGCGGCGAGGTCGAGCACCTGCCGCACGGGACGAGCCGCGCCGGCCAGCGCCCACCGGATCGCCTCGGCCGGATAGTCGGGCCGGTGCTGCGCGTAGGCGGCGGCGTTGGGGCCGAACGTGGCCAGCCGGGCGGCGATTGTCGGGTCGGCTGTCGGGTCTTCCGCCATGCCCCGAACCTAGCCGGTCAATACCCGTTGGCCTGGCCTTCTGCGCTCTCCGTAGGCTTGAATCATGACCGAAGAGCTCCCCCAGCCCGCGCCCGACGATCTTCCCGAGCAGATGCGGATTCGTCGGGACAAGCGGGACCGGCTGCTGGCCGCGGGGGTCGAGCCCTATCCGGTCGAGCTGCCGAGGACGCACACCCTGGCCGAGGTTCGGGCCGCCCATCCGGGGCTGCCGGCGGACACGTTCACCGGCGCGGTGGTCGGGGTCGCGGGGCGGGTGATGTTCCTTCGCAACACCGGCAAGCTGTGCTTCGCGACGCTGCGCGAGGGCGACGGAACGGAACTCCAGGCGATGCTCAGTCTGGACCGGGTGGGTGCGGACGCCCTTTCCGAGTGGAAGTCGGTCGTCGATCTGGGCGACCACGTATTCATCCGGGGCGAGGTCATCACGTCCAAGCGTGGCGAGTTGTCGGTTCTTGCCACCGATTGGCAATTGGCGGCGAAGGCATTGCGTCCGCTACCGGTCGCGCACAAGGAGCTTGGTGAGGAAACGCGCATTCGGCAGCGCTACGTCGATCTCATCATGCGACCGCGCGCGCGTGAGGTGGCGCGGATGCGGGCCGCGGTTGTCCGTTCGTTGCGGGAAAGTTTTCACCGCCGGGGTTTCCTCGAGGTGGAGACTCCGATGTTGCAGACGATGCATGGCGGTGCTACCGCTCGTCCGTTCGTCACCAAGTCCAACGCCCTCGACATGGACCTCTACCTGCGCATTGCACCGGAGCTGTTCCTCAAGCGATGTGTGGTCGGTGGTATCGAGAAGGTCTTCGAGATCAACCGGAACTTCCGCAACGAAGGCATGGATTCTTCACATTCGCCCGAGTTCGCGATGCTGGAGTACTACGCCGCCTACGAGACCTACGACAGCATGGCCGTGCTCACCCGCGAGTTGGTGCAGGAAGCCGCGCAGGCGGTATTCGGTGGCCAGCAGGTCACCTTGGCGGACGGATCCCCTTACGACCTTTCGGGGGAATGGGGTTCTCTCACGATGTACGGATCGCTGTCCGAGGCACTTGGCGATGAGATCACGCCGGACACTTCCGTCCAGATGTTGGCCAAGCACGCACGGGCGCACGGCATCGAGCCGGACCCGAAGCACCTGGGTCACGGAAAGCTCGTCGAGGAGCTGTGGGAGCACTTGGTGGGCCGGCACCTGGGGGTGCCGACATTCGTCCGGGATTTCCCGGTCGAGACCGCGCCGCTGACCCGACAGCACCGCAGCGTGCCTGGGGTGGCCGAAAAGTGGGACCTCTACGTTCGGGGTTTCGAGCTGGCCACGGGTTACTCCGAGCTGGTGGATCCCGTTGAGGAGCGGACCCGGTTGGAGCAGCAGGCGAAGTTGGCCTCGGCCGGGGACGACGAGGCCATGCGTCTTGATGAGGACTTTCTGCGCGCACTGGAGTACGGAATGCCGCCGAGCGGCGGTGTCGGAATGGGCATCGATCGGTTGCTGATGGCGCTCACCGGTCTCGGCATCCGGGAGACGATCCTGTTCCCGCTGGTGCGACCGGAATGATCCGGCCCGATCTCGTCGGATCTCAACAATAGGACGTCGATTTGCGCTAACCTGGCCCGGAGGAGTATTTATATTGGGGGCCGGGCCCGGCCACAATCCCCGTGTGCTTACCCAGGAGGATCCGCATGGCGCAGAAGGTGACGGTCACACTGGTCGACGACTTGGACGGTTCCGAGGCGGAGGAGACCGTCGAGTTCGGTTTGGATGGGGCGTCGTACCAGATCGACTTGTCCGAGGACAATGCTGAACGGCTACGCGACGCTCTGGCCGAGTATGTGGAGCACGCCCGCCGTTCCGGTGGCCGTAAACGTGGCCTCAGCCGGCCGGCCGGGCGCCCGCCCCGTACCGCTTCGGCGGACCGCGAGCAGAACCAGGCAATTCGGCAGTGGGCGCGTAAGCAGGGTATGAAGGTGTCCGACCGCGGGCGAATCCCGTCCGACGTTATCGACGCGTACAACTCGCAGGCCTGATACGTCGGTCCCGTTGAGGGGGCCTGCCGGTGGGGTGACCGGCATGCCCCTTGGCCGCCCGGGGGATTCGCTAGGCGTGGAAATACTGGGGCAAACACCGATCGGCGACGGCAATCTCGCCGGTTTGGGGCACCGCGGAATGGACGACCGCACGGCGATCCGCCGGGTATCGGTCAGCAGGGCGACTCGCGGGGGGACAGCCGGGGGCAGGACGCGCACACGCCCTGGCCCGACTCGAGCAGGTAATGGAAGCAGCAGCTTTCCCGGCGGCGGGTCCAGTGCGGATGGCCGTCCGGGTCCAGCTTCGGCCGCACGGTCGACGTCGAGGTGAGCGGCGCCACCTGGCCGTCGAGCACCAGTGTGGCGTCCAGCACCCCGGCGCCCTCGTCGCCGCCGTAGCGCCCGGCGTACCACAGGGAGGTGTCCAGCGCGTCGGTCGCCGTCGCCCACAGCGTGTGCCGGCCGAACCGCACGGTCGGCTCGAACGCCGTCACGAACCGGGTGGCGTGCGCCACGTACCGGCCGCGCAGCAGTGCGGCCAGCGCGTGCTCGTCGGGTACCACGGTGGCGTGCGGGGTGCCGGCCGCCGGATCGTCCGGCAGGCAGGCGAACGCCGGGCTGCGCACCGCGATGGCCGCCGGGTGCGGCCGCGGGTCGGCCATCCGGAACGCCAGGTCGGCCGGGCGCAGCGAGGGCACCCGGCGCTCATGGTGGAACAGCAGCGCGGCCAGGTAGGCCGGCACGAACATGTACCAGTACATGACGTAGCCGGCGGTGGTCCGCTCCGGCGCGTCGCCGTACCGGTCGGTCAGCCACCGGGCCAGCTCGGCGCGCCACCGGTCGAAGCCGGCCGGGTCGTCGAGCAGGCGTTGGCAGCCATGCCAGCCGGTCTCGCCGGCCGGCACGCCCAGCCGCAGCCGGGCACGCCGCTGCAGCGTGCTGACTCTGGCCAGCGAATCCTCCAGGTACCGCGGTCGCTCGCGGCGTCCGGCACCCGGCACCGGCGCGTATCCCGCGGTCACCCGTTCTCCTATCCGGTGAGGTATGCCTTACCTTACCGGACCCACTCGGGTGCTCGCTCGGCGCTCAAGCAGGAGTCCAGCCGAACGTCCTGTTCGCGGGGAGCGGAAATATCCACAATTGCGGAATCCGCCCAGGCCCTCGCACGTTGGGCAGGGTGACGACGAGTTCATGGCGTCGAGGAAAGAATGCGGACCGCTTGGTCGTCGCTAAGTCGTACTGAGCGCGACGGGCCAGGCGACTACAGTGGTCCTACGGTGCTGAATCCACCCGGTGGAGGTGGTAGAGGGCCGCCGGCGCAGCAGTCAGGGAGTGCACATGTTTGAGAGGTTCACCGACCGCGCGAGGCGGGTGGTCGTCCTGGCCCAGGAAGAGGCCAGGATGCTCAACCACAACTACATCGGCACCGAGCACATCCTCCTGGGTCTGATCCACGAGGGTGAGGGTGTCGCCGCCAAGGCGCTCGAGTCGCTGGGGATCGCTTTGGAAGGCGTGCGTCAGCAGGTCGAGGAGATCATCGGCCAGGGCCAGCACGCGCCGAGCGGTCACATTCCGTTCACCCCTCGGGCCAAGAAGGTCCTCGAGCTGTCCCTGCGCGAGGCGCTGCAGCTCGGCCACAACTACATCGGCACCGAGCACATCCTGCTCGGCCTGATCCGCGAGGGCGAGGGTGTCGCCGCGCAGGTGCTGGTCAAGCTGGGGGCCGACCTCAACCGGGTGCGTCAGCAGGTGCTCCAGCTGCTCTCCGGCTACCAGCACGGCAAGGAGTCGGCGGAGACCGGTGGCCGGGGGGAGGGCACCCCGTCCTCGTCGCTGGTGCTCGACCAGTTCGGCCGCAACCTCACCGCGAGCGCCCGCGAGGGCAAGCTCGACCCGGTGATCGGCCGGTCCAAGGAGATCGAGCGGGTCATGCAGGTGCTGTCCCGGCGCACCAAGAACAACCCGGTGCTGATCGGCGAGCCCGGCGTTGGCAAGACCGCGGTGGTCGAGGGCCTGGCCCAGATGGTGGTCAAGAACGAGGTCCCCGAGACGCTCAAGGACAAGCAGCTCTACACGCTGGATCTCGGTTCGCTGGTGGCCGGCTCCCGGTACCGCGGTGACTTCGAGGAGCGCCTGAAGAAGGTGCTCAAGGAGATCCGCACCCGGGGCGACATCATCCTGTTCATCGACGAGATCCACACGCTGGTCGGCGCGGGTGCGGCCGAGGGCGCGATCGACGCGGCCTCGATCCTCAAGCCGATGCTGGCCCGTGGTGAGCTGCAGACGATCGGCGCCACCACGCTGGACGAGTACCGCAAGTACGTGGAGAAGGACCCGGCGCTCGAGCGGCGGTTCCAGCCGATCCAGGTCGGCGAGCCGACCCTTGAGCACACGATCGAGATCCTCAAGGGCCTGCGCGACCGGTACGAGGCGCACCACCGGGTGACGATCACCGACCCGGCGCTGGTGGCCGCGGCCACGCTGGCCGACCGGTACATCAACGACCGGTTCCTGCCGGACAAGGCGATCGACCTGATCGACGAGGCCGGCGCCCGGATGCGGATCCGCCGGATGACCGCGCCGCCGGACCTGCGCGAGTTCGACGAGAAGATCGCCGACGTGCGCCGGGAGAAGGAGTCCGCGATAGACGCGCAGGACTTCGAGCGGGCGGCCAAGCTCCGCGACCAGGAGAAGACGCTGCTCGGGCGCAAGGCCGAGCGGGAGAAGCAGTGGAAGGACGGCGACCTCGACGTCGTCGCGGAGGTCGACGACGAGCAGATCGCCGAGGTGCTGGCGAACTGGACCGGCATCCCGGTGTTCAAGCTCACCGAGGAGGAGACCACCCGGCTGCTCCGCATGGAGGACGAGCTGCACAAGCGGATCATCGGCCAGGTGGACGCGGTCAAGGCCGTGTCCCAGGCGATTCGCCGCACCCGCGCGGGCCTGAAGGACCCGAAGCGTCCGTCCGGCTCGTTCATCTTCGCCGGGCCGTCCGGTGTGGGTAAAACCGAGCTGTCCAAGGCGCTGGCGAACTTCCTGTTCGGCGACGACGACGCGCTGATCCAGATCGACATGGGCGAGTTCCACGACCGGTACACCGCCTCGCGGCTGTTCGGCGCCCCGCCCGGGTATGTCGGCTACGAGGAGGGCGGCCAGCTCACCGAGAAGGTGCGGCGTAAGCCGTTCTCGGTGGTGCTGTTCGACGAGATCGAGAAGGCGCACCAGGAGGTCTACAACACCCTCCTGCAGGTCCTCGAGGACGGCCGGCTGACCGACGGTCAGGGCCGCACGGTGGACTTCAAGAACACCGTGATCATCTTCACCTCGAACCTCGGCACCCAGGACATCTCCAAGGCGGTGAGCCTGGGCTTCACCTCCGGTGGCGGTGAGCAGAGCTACGAGCGGATGAAGGACAAGGTCAACGACGAGCTCAAGAAGCACTTCCGGCCGGAGTTCCTCAACCGGATCGACGACATCATCGTCTTCCACCAGCTCGAGGAGCACGAGATCGTCCAGATGGTCGACCTGATGATCTCCCGGGTCGAGGCCCAGCTGCGGAGCAAGGACATGGCGCTGGAACTCACCTCCGCCGCCAAGAAGCTCCTCGCCAAGCGCGGCTTCGACAAGGTGCTGGGCGCCCGCCCGCTCCGGCGCACCATCCAGCGCGAGATCGAGGACCAGCTCTCCGAGAAGATCCTGTTCGGCGAGCTGATGCCGGGCCAGATCATCATCGTGGACGTCGAAGGCTGGGACGGCGAGGACGGCGGCTGGGACAAGGCCCGCTTCGTCTTCCGCGGCGAACCCAAGCCCTCCAACGTCCCCGACTCCCCCCCGGTCGACCTCGCCGTTTCCCAGGGCCCCATCGACCCCGCCGCCGAATCCGCCGAGTCCGACTAACCACCCAATCAACCCACCCGAAGGCCGCCTCCGCCCCCACGGCGCAGGCGGCCTTCGCCTTCCCCACGAGTCACCGCGTCAGGCACCGAGCCACCAGGCCCAGGCACCCGAGCCACCACGTCCAGGCACCCGAGCCACCACGTCCAGGCACCCGAGTTGCCAGGTCGGGCAGCCGGGCCGCCAGGTCCAGGCGCCCGAGTCGCCGCGTCGGGCAGCCGAGTTGCCGTGTCGGGCAGCCGAAACGCCGCGTCGGGCACCGGCGTCGCCGAGTCGGGCAGGCGAGGTGCTGATCGCGGCGTGAGATGCCGGGTCAGGCAGCCGAGCTGCCGGGTCGGAGCACGCGAGTTGCCGTGTCGGGCACCCGACCCGGCGCGTCCGTCGCCGAGTTGCCGATCGAGCACGTGAGCCGCCGGGTCGGGCAGCCGAGTTGCCGTGTCGGGCACCGGCGTCGCCGGGTCGGTGCACGCGAGTTGCCGGGTCCGGCAGCCGAAACGCCGTCTCGGGCACCCGAATCGCCGGGTCGGTGCACGCGAGTTGCCGTGTCGGGCAGCCGAAACGCCGTCTCGGGCACCCGAATCGTCGGGTCGGTGCACGCGAGTTGCCGTGTCGGGCACCCGACCCGCCGCGTCCGGCAGCCGAGTTGCCGATCGAGGCACGTGAGACGCGGGGTCAGGCAGGCGAGTTGCCAGGTCAGGCAGCCGAGTCGCCGTGTCCGGCAGCCGAGTTGCCGATCGAGGCACGTGAGACGCGGGGTCAGGCAGGCGAGTTGCCAGGTCAGGCAGCCGAGTCGCCGTGTCCGGCAGCCGAGTCGCCAGGTCCGGCAGCCGAGTCGCCGGGTCGAGCACCGGCGTCGTCGGGTCGGGCACCCGACCCGCCGCGTCCGGCAGCCGAGTTGCCGATCGAGGCACCTGAGATGCCGGTTCGGGCAGGCGAGTTGCCGCGTTGGGCAGCTGAGTCGCCGGCTAGGGCGGTTCGAGTCGCCGCTTGGGGGTGTGGGGTCGGGAAGGCGGGTTGGCGGGTTGGGGCTGGTGGGTGGGTGGCTGGCGAGTTGGTGGCGTGTGGTCAGGGTTGGCCGGAGTTTGGTGGGCTGGGTGTGGGTGTGCCGGGGGGTTGGGGGTTTCTGGGAAGCTGGGGGTGTGCGGGTGGGGTTGTTGGGGCCGCTGAAGTTGGCTGCCGAGGATGGGTCGGTGATCGACCTCGGTGGGGCGCGGCTGCGCATGTTGTTGGTGCGGCTGGCGTTGGAGGCGGGGCGGGTGGTGCCGACCGAGGTGTTGATCGATGGGTTGTGGGGGGAAGCGCCGCCCAATGACGCGAATAATGCGCTGCAGTCGTTGGTGTCGCGGTTGCGGCGGGCCTGTCGGGGGGAGCAGGGGGAGCGCGGGGGGCGGAGGGAGAACGGGGGGAACGGGGGGATTGTCGAGTCGCATCCGGCGGGGTATCGGCTGGTGGTGCGGCGGGAGGATGTGGACGTTTACCGGTTCGAGGAGCTGGCGGGGCGGGGCCGGGACGAGCTGAGGGCGGGGCGGCCGGGGGAGGCGGCGGGGACGCTGCGGGCGGCGTTGGAGCTGTGGCGGGGGCCGGCGATGGTGGATGTCGCGGAGGCGGCGTTCGCGGCGGCGGTGGCGGCGCGGCTGGACGAGGTGCGGGCGACTGCGGTCGAGGATCGGATCGAGGCTGACCTGCAGCTGGGGCGGCATCAGGAGGTGCTCCCCGAGCTGCGGACGCGGTTGGCGGAGCAGCCGTTGCGGGAGCGGCTGGCGGGGTTGCTGATCCGGGCGCTCTACCAGGCGGGGCGGCAGGGAGATGCGCTGGCCGTGTACGAGAGCACGCGGCGGGTGTTGGGGGAGGAGCTGGGGGTCGAGCCGTCGGCGGAGCTGCGGGACGTTCAGCTCGCGGTGTTGCGGGGCGAGGACACCGAGCGGGATGGCGGGAAGGGAGGGTGGCTGCCGGCGCGGCTGACCAGCTTCGTGGGGCGGCGGGACGAGTTGGCCGAGCTGGCGCAGCGGCTGCGGGACGGGCGGCTGGTGACGCTGGTCGGGCCGGGTGGCGCCGGGAAGACCAGGCTGTCCACCGAGGTGGCGGCGGCGAGTGGGATGCCGGGATGGTTCGTCGAGCTGGCCCGGGTGACCGACCCGGCCGACCTGACCGGGGCGATGCTGACCGCGCTGAACCTGCGAGAGGTCCGGGTGCTCGAGCCGGGCGCGCACCGGCCGGCCGAGCCGATGGACCGGCTGGTGGAGGCGCTCGGCGCGCAGCGGTGCCTGATCGTGCTGGACAACTGCGAGCATCTGATCGCGGCGGCCGCGGAGGTGGCGGACGCGCTGCTGGCCCGGTGTCCGGCGCTGCACATCCTGGCCACCAGCCGGGAGCCGCTGGCGATCACCGGCGAGGTGGTTTTCCCGGTCGGGCCGCTCGACCTGCCCAAGGCCGCCGCCGACCTGGACGAGGTGCGGGGTACCGACGCCGTCCGGTTGTTCACCGACCGGGCCGCGGCGGCGCACCCCGGGTTCGTGCTCGACGCGCACAACATGGCCGCCGTGGTGGAGATCTGTCACCGGCTCGACGGGCTCCCGCTGGCCCTGGAACTGGCCGCGGCCCGGCTGCGCTCGATGACCGTCGAGCAGATCGCCGCCCGGCTCGACGACCGGTTCCGGCTGCTCACCGCCGGCAGCCGCACCTCCATGCCGCGGCACCGCACGCTGCGCGCGGTGGTCGAGTGGAGCTGGGACCTGCTGGAGAAGCCGGAGCGGATCCTGGCCAGCCGGCTGGCGGTGTTCGCGAGCGGGGCCTCGCTGGAGGCGGCGACCGCGGTCTGCGCCGACGACGACCTGCCCGCCGCCGACGTGCTCTACGTGCTGGCCTCGCTGGTGGAGAAGTCCCTGGTCGACGCGTACGGCAGCGCCGACGGGCCGCGGTACCGGATGCTGGAGACGGTGCGCGCCTACGCCGCCGAGCGGCTCGCCGAGGCGGGCGAGACGGACCGGGTGCACGCCCGGTTCAACCTGTTCTTCCTGGCCCTGGCCGAGGAGGCCGACCCGCACCTGCGCGGCGCCGAGCAACTGCGCTGGATCGCCCGGCTGTCCGGCGAGCAGGACAACCTGCTGGCCGCCATCCGGCACGCCACCGACGCGGGCGACGCCGACACGGCGCTGCGGCTGACCATGGCCTCGGCGTGGTTCTGGGCCATGTCCGGCCGGCAGCAGGAGGCGGTGGCGCTGGTCCATCGGGTGGTCGACCTGCCGGGCCCGGCCCCGGACCATGCCCGGGCGGCGCTGCGGCTGGTGGCCGCCGCGTCCAACCCCCCGCCCGGATCGCCCGGCCTGCTGGACCGGGACCTGCTGGCCCGGGCCCGGACGGAGCTGGCCGAGAGCAACGCGATGCTGCACTTCCCGGTGCTGGCCATGGTGGAGCCGATGCTGGCCGCGTTCACCGGCGACAAGGCGGGCGCCTGGGCGGTGCTGGACCGGGCGGCGCACCACCCCGACCCGTGGGGCCGGGCCGCGGCCGAGCTTGGCCGCGCCTACCTGGCCGAGAACGAGGGCCAGGCGGCCGAGGCCGAGCGGGCCGCGACGGCGGCGCTGGAGGTCTTCCGGGAGCTGGGCGACCGGTGGGGCCAGGCCCTCGCGCTGGGCCAGATCTCCGAGCGCCGGACCCTGCGCGCCGATCACACCGGCGCGATCGCGGCCTACGAGGAGTCGATCAGGCTGGTGTCCCAGCTCGGCTCGCTGGACGACGTGCCGGAGCTGCACGCCCGGCTGGCCGCGCAGCGGGCCAGGGCCGGCGACCTGGACGGGGCCGAGCGGGACCTGGCAGCCGGGCTGGCGCTGGCTCGGCAGCGCGCCTCGCCCGAGTCCGAGTCCATGCTGCTGTGCTCGGTGGCCGGCTTGGCCCGCCGGCGCGGCGACCTCGCCGCGGCACGCGAGCACCTGGCGCGGGCCGCCAGCCTGCTGGCCGGCGTGGAGCGCCCGATCGGCCACTGGCAGGCCTGGTACGAGCTCGCCGCCGTGCCGATCACGATCGCCGCCGGCGATCTGGCGGCCGCCCGGGCGGGATTGCGCCGGGCGCGCGAGGCGCTGGCCGAGCTGATGGACCTGCCGCTGATCGCCACCATCGCGGCGAACGCCGCCGACCTGCTGGTGCACACCGGCGACCCGGCCGGCGCGGCCCGGCTGCTCGGTGCCGCCACCGCGTTACGCGGCACGCCGGACCTGGGCGACCCGGAGCTGACCGAACTGATCGCCACGATCACGGCGGAGATCGGCCCGGACGCCTACACGACGGCGTACGAGCGCGGGCTCGGCCTCGACCGAAGCCACGCGCTCGCCGCCCTAGACGAGGTAATTGGCTAGGCCTGTCCACAGTGGATCAACGCGTGACGTCCTGGCCCGACCAACGCAACCTCAGGGGACCGTGACGCAACCCAGCCACTATCAATCCGCTCCCCGGAGAGGCGGACAGCCCTAACCAACCCGGCGCCGGTAGGCGCGCAGGGCCAGCGGGAAGAACACCACCGCGATGCCGACCGCCCAGAGGAACGCCCAGCCGGCATGCCCGGCCCAGTCGCCGCCGAGCAGCAGCCCGCGGGCCGCCGAGGTCAGGTGGCTGACCGGGTTGACGTCCACCCAGCCCTGCATCCAGCCGGGCAGCGTCTGCGGGGAGACGAACACGTTGCTGGCGAAGGTGAGCGGGAACAGGATGCCGATCAGCGTGCCCGGCACCGCGTTCGGCGACTTCACCAGCATGCCGACCAGCACCGACACCCAGCACAGGCACAGGCCGAACAGCACCATCAGGGCCGCCGCGAGCAGGAACGATGCCGGGTCGGTCTGCACCCGAAAACCCATGATCACCGCGGTGACGATCAGCACGGTGAGCGCTGCGACGTACCGAACGACGTCCCCGAACACGGCCCCGACCAGCGGTGCGGACCGGGCGATCGGCATGCTGCGGAACCGGTCGAAGACGCCCTTGGTGATGTCGGTGTTGAGTGCCATGCCGATGCCCAGGCTGGCGAACACGGTGTTCTGCACCATCAGGCCGGGCAGCAGCACCTGCAGGTACTCGTCGCTGCCGCCCTGGATCGCGCCGCCGAACAGGTAGACGAACATGACCAGGAAGATGATCGGCTGCAGGGTGACGTCGAGCAGGCTCTCCGGGTTCTTCTTGATCTTCACGATGCTCCGCCCGGCCAGCACCAAGGCGTGCCGGACGGCCTGGGCGGGGGCGACGGTGCGGACGACCGGCCGGGGCTCGGCCATGGTCAACGTGGTCATTTCTGGCTCCCTTCGGTGACCAGCTCCGGCTCGCCGGTGCTCGACCTGTGCCCGGTGAGGGCGAGGAACACGTCGTCGAGGCTGGGCAGCCGCAGCGACAGCTCGTCCACGGTCAGACCCCAGTCGTCCAGCCGGCGCACCACGGCGGAGAGCAGCACCGGGTCGTCCACCGGGACGGTGAGCAGCCCGGTGTCGTCCCGGTTCGGCCGGGTCCCGGTGAGCTCGTGCAGGATCGTGCCGATCGTGTCCAGGTCGCCGGCCTGGGTCGGGCGCACCTGCAGGGTCTGGCCGCCTGTGCGCCGCTTGAGCTCGTCCGGCCGGCCGGCGGCGATCACCTGGCCGCGGTCGATGACCGTGATCAGGTCGGCGAGGTGGTCGGCCTCGTCCAGGTACTGGGTGGTCAGCAGCACGGTGGCGCCGTCGGCGACCAGCGAGCGGATGATCTGCCAGACCTCGGCCCGGGCGTGCGGGTCGAGGCCGGTGGTCGGCTCGTCCAGGAACAGCACCCGGGGCCGGCCGACCAGGCTTGCGGCCAGGTCGAGCCGCCTGCGCATGCCGCCGGAGTAGGTCTTGACCGCCCGGTCGCCCGCGTCGGACAGCTCGAACCGGTCGAGCAGCTCGCCGGCCCGGACCCGGGCGCCGGCCTTGGCCATGTTCAGCAGCCGTCCGATCAGCACCAGGTTCTCCCGGCCGGTCAGGTCCTCGTCCACCGACGCGTACTGCCCGGTGAGGCCGATCAGCCCGCGCACCGCGACCGCGTCGGTGCGTACGTCGTGGCCGCCGATCGCGGCCCGGCCGGCGTCCGCGCGCAGCAGCGTGGCCAGGATCCGCACGACGGTGGTCTTGCCGGCTCCGTTGGGCCCGAGCAGCCCGAGCACCTTTCCGGCCGGCACGGTCAGGTCGACCCCGTCCAGCGCGACGGTGTCGCCGAACCGTTTCACCAACCCCTCGGCCTCGATGGCCGGTGTGATCGTGTCCCTCGTGTCACTCATGTGGACACCATCTGGGGCCGCGCTGACAGCGCACGCACATCCCGCTGGCACCGGCTGACAGCGCGCCGTTGCGATAAATCACAGCCGGTCGGGCCGGCGTGCGGCATTCTGGCGGTGTGAGCCTGGACGATGACCCGTTCGACTGGCGAGTCACCAAGGACGGTCAGGTGCTGGTGTCCCGCCGCGGCCGGGTGGTGACCACGCTGCGCGGCGCGGCGGCCGCGCGCCTGATCGGTCTGCTGGACTCGGCCGACGACGCCGCCGCGCAGCAGCTGCTCGCCCGGGCCACCGGCAACTACAAACGAGGCAACGAGCGCCATGCTCAAGAAACCCGCTGACCGAACGCCCGAACCGAAGCCCGAGCGCGGGGCCGGGAAGGAGCGCCGGCCCAAGGTCGGCGGCCGCCGGACCACGGCGGTGCTCGGCCTGTTCACGCTGGTGTTCCTCGGCATCGCGGTACTGCGGGTGTTGGGGGTGGACGGCGCGCCGGTGCTGGTCGCGGCCCTGACCCTGACCCCGTACATCGCCGCGGCGGGCCTGCTGCTGGCCCTGGTCGCGTTCCTGCTGCGCCGCCGGGCGCTGGCCGCCGCCGTGCTGGTGATGGCGCTGTCGATGGTCGTGCTGCTGGTGCCCAGGTACTTCAGTGACGCCCAGCCGCCGGCCGACGGCGAGCGGCTGCGGGTGATGGCCGCCGACCTCAACGCCGGCCGGACCGACCCGGCGACGGTGCTGCGGCTGGCCCGCGAGCAGGGGGTCGACGTGCTCACCCTGCCGGAGCTGACCCAGGAGGCGTTGGAGGCGCTGGACACCGCCGGGCTTGCCGAGGTCATGCCGTACCGGGCGGTCGATCCGCGGCCGGGCGGCAACGGATCCGGCATCGTGGCCCGGCTGCCGCTGCGCCAGACCGTGCCGGTCGATCCGGTCATCCGGGCGCAGGTCGCGGCCGTGGTGGACCTGCCGGGGCGGGACGACGTCGAGGTGCTCGCGGCACACGTGGTGTCGGTGGCCGACGGCGACGCCGCACTGTGGCGCGCCGAGCTGGCCCGACTGCCGGCCCCGCAAGGGGACCGGGTCCGGGTGCTCGCCGGGGACTTCGCGGCCACGTTCGACCACGCGTCGTTCCGCCGGATCCTCGACCCGGGCTACGCCGACGCCGCCGAGCAGACCGGCGAGGGCCTCACGCCCACCTGGATGAGCTGGCCGTTCGGCCCGCCGGCCACCATGGACCACATCCTGGTGGACGCCCGGTGCGCCGTTGCCAGCTACGCGGTCTTCGACCTCCCCGGCGGCGACCACCGCGCCCTACTCGCCGAAATCGTGTTGCCGTAGACCTCAGCCGAGCCCACTATCCAGTTCGGACAGGGTGGCCGCGGCGCCGGCCGCGATCGCCACGCCCCGGCCGTGCCGGACGGCGGGCTCGCGCGGGTTGATCCGGATCAGCGCGCCGGTCGTGGCGGCGGCCAACTCGGCCTGCCGGCGCACGGTGGGCACCGCGGTGCCGGCGCCGATCTCCAGCACGACAAGGTGAACCCCGCGCAGCCCGCGCCGCCAGGCGGTCAGCTCGTCCAGCCGGTCCTGGCAACGATCGGGCACCCAGCCGGCATCGCCGAACATCAGGATGTTGGGCCGGGCCAGGCCGCCGCAGTGCGGGCAGGTCGGCAGCGGCCCGACCGCGCGCATGGTGTCCGGGTCCACGGCCACGTCGATCCCGTCGGCCGGCCAGGTCACGTCCCGGCACGGGCCAAGGCACTGCAGGTGGTGGATCGAGCCGTGCACCTCGGCCACGTGGTCGGCCGGGAACCCGGCGACCTGAAACTGTCCGTCCACATTGGACGTGAACACCCGGGCGCCGGCCGGCGCCGCCGCCGCCCACCGCAGCAGCACCTCGAACCCCTTGTGCGGCTTGGTGTTCCGGTACAGCGCCAGGCGATGACCGTAGAACCCCCAAGCCAGCTCGGGATCCTCGGCGAAGTGCACCGGGTCGGCCAGCTCGACGAACCGCAGCCCGAGCCGGGCGTACGGCGGGTAGGCGTGCCAGAACCCCTCGTCGCCACGGAAGTCCGGCAGCCCGGAATCCACCCCCATGCCGGCGCCGGCGCAGATCAGCAGCGCCTCGGCCCGGCGCAGCAGCGCGGCGGCCGCGTCGAGTTCCGCCGTCACTCCGCCGGTTTGGGCGTGGCCGAGTGCACGATCTCGAACTCGAGCAGGCTCGACCCGGTGCCGACCGGCTTGGCCCGCTCACCGGAGTGCGCGGCCATCCCGGAGCCGCTCATCCACTCCCGGAAGTGCTCGTCGGACTCCCACTTGGTGACCACGAAGTAGCGGCTCTCGCCGGACACCGGGCGGAGCAGGTCGAAGCCGAGGAACCCGGGCGCGGAATCCACGGCGCCGAGGCGGGCGGCGAACCGCCGTTCCAGCTCTGGGCCCGAGCCGTCCGGCACCTCGATCGCATTGATCTTCACCACTGCCATGGGCCCAGCGTAGGCCAGCCGACGCTACCGGCGCAGGTTCCCCGGGTAGAGGTACTGGTCCGCGGGCTTGCCCTCGTTGCGGAACCAGGCGGCGAAGAACTCCCGCAGGTCCTGCCCGGCCACCTGCTGGGTGAACTCCTCGAACTCCGGCCACGAGGCGTTGCCGTCCCGGTGCTTGGCCGGCCATTCGCGCAGCACCCGGTTGAACGCCTCGTCGCCGATCTGCCGGCGCAGCGCGTGCAGGGCCAGTGTGCCCTTGTCGTAGACGGCGGTGAACTCGTTGCCCGGGCCCATGTCGTAGAGCTTGCGGTTCCAGAACCGGTCGGAGGCCCGGGCCACCTCCCGGCGGTACTCGGCGTCGAGGTCCTTGTCGTCCTTGGCCTCTTCCCACAACCACTGCGCGTAGCTCGCGAAGCACTCGTTCAGGCAGATGTCCGCCCAGTTCTGCACGCTGACCGAGTCGCCGAACCACTGGTGCGCGTTCTCGTGCACCAGGACGGGCAGATCGGCCCACTTCGCGTAGATCGGCCGGCCCTGGGTCTCCAGCGAGAACCCGATGTTCTCGTTGAGGTAGATGCCGCCGGCCGCGCTCTGCGGGTAGGGCCCGAACTTCTCGCTCAGGAACGCGAGCACCTCGGGCAGCCGCCGCTCGACCGACTTCTTCTCCTCCGCGCCCGGGGCGTACGCGCTGACCACCGGCAGCCCGTCGGGCAGGGTGGACCGATCGAAGGTCCACTTGTCGATGCCGACCGTGGTCAGATAGGTGGCGATCCTGGTCGGCTCCACCCAGGTGTAGGTGGTCCAGCCACCGTCGCTTGTGGACGGTTCCTCGCGCCCGTTGGAGATCACGCTCCAGCCGGTGGGCACCCGCGCGGTGAGCTTGAAGGTGGCCTTGTCCCTCGGGGTGTCGTTGGCCGGGTACCAGCTGGTCGCCGAGTGCGGCTCGCCGGCCGCGAACGCGCCGCCGGAGCGGGCGATCTGCCAGCCGTTGGTGCCCAGGTTCGATTCCTCCATCGTCTTGGGCACGCCGCCGTAGCGGACCCGGGTGCGGAACGTCGAGCCGTTGGCGACCGGCTCGGCCGGAGTGATCACCAGCTCGTGCTCGCCCTGCCGCTCGAACGTGGCCGGCTTGTCGTTCACCTCGATGGCGCTGACCTCGAGCCCGTGCAGGTCGAGGTTGAACCGGGCGATGTCGGTGCCGGCCTTCGCGGTGATCACCGTGTCCCCGTCCAGCTTCCTGGCCGGCGGGTCATAGCTGATCGACACGTGGTAGTCGGTGACGTCGTAGCCGCCGTTGCCGTCGGTGGGGTAGTACGGGTCGCCGGCGCCGTCCGCGGTGACGGTCCCGGTGACCGGGGGCGCCGGCGTGCTGCTGCTCGGCGGGTCGGGCTGGCTCGGGGCAGTGCCGCTGCACGCGGCCACCGCGAGGGCGGCGGACAGCGCGCCGGCGAGCCGGATCGCGGTTGCCAGTGACATGGTTGGGCTCCCCGAGTCGGTGGTCTTGTGCGACATCATGACCGGTTTGGAGTATTGCGCGAGTTGGGTTGGAGGTTTCGCGTGGTGGCGACCCCGGGAGTGGTCGAGTTCGGCGGCACCGGACCGGGCATCCTGCTGCTGCACGGGCTGATGGGCCGGGCGACGACCTGGTGGCCGGTGTCCCGCTGGCTGACCGGATACGGCCGGGTGATCGGGCTGGACGCGCGCGGGCACGGCCGCAGCCCGCACCGGGGCGAGGCGGTGCGCACCGAGGACTTCGTGGCCGACGCGGCGGAGCTGATCCGCGGGTACGGCCTGGCCCCCGCGGTGGTCATCGGCCACTCGATGGGCGGCCTGCACGCCTGGGCGCTCGCCGCCACCCATCCCGACCTGGTACGCGCCGTGGTGATCGAGGACATGGCACCCGACCAGCGCGGCCGGACGGTCGACGACTGGCGGGCGTATTTCGAGTCCTGGCCGGTTCCGTTCGCCGCGCTGGCGCACGTCCGCGAGTACTTCGCCCCGCTCGGGGACTACTTCACCGAGTGCGTCGAGGAACGCGCCGACGGCTATCACCTGATCGCCGAGTTGGACGAGCTGTACCGGATCGCCGCGGAGTGGGGCGAGCGGGAGTACTGGGCGCTGGTCGAGGCGGTGCGTTGCCCGGTGCTGGTGCTGGAGGCGGCGGACAGCCCGATGCCGGCCGGGCAGCAGGCCGACCTGGCCGCCCGCACCGCCGGTCCGGCCCGGCACCTGATCGTGCCCGGGTCCGGCCACGTGATCCACGCGACCAGCCCGGAGGCCTATCGCGGTGCGGTCGAGGCGTTCCTGTCCGACGTCCTCGGCCGCTAACGGGCGAGCAGTATTTCTCCGGCGCCGGTGTGGGTGTCGACGACGGCGACCTCGACGACGGTGGCCCGGATCGGGTCGACCGGGTTCAGCGCGGCGAAGCCGGCGGCGGTGCGGTCCGGCGGGATGCCCTGGGCCAGGGTGCAGTGCGGCACCCAGGAGCCGGGCAGGTAGTACGCCGACGGCGCCTTGACCCGGCCGGCCAGCACGTCGTGCACGGCGGAGTGCACGGCGAGCAGTTCGGTGTCCACCACGGCGGCGAGCATCAGCACGTTCTCCACCGACGCGAACGCGCCGAGGGTGGACAGCCACAGGCGGGGGATGGCCAGCCGGGCGAGGTCGGTGCGTAACGCCTCGCGGGTGGCCGGCGGGATCCCACCGGCCAGCGCGAAGGTGACGTGCGGGCGGTGCCGGCCGTGCGTGCGGGTGGCCAGGCTGTCCACCCCGGCCCGGTCCAGCCGGTGCCACAGCTCCCGCACCGCACGGTCGGCCTCGTCGTCGAACCGGAACTCCAGCGCCTGCGCCATGCCGCGCAGCGTGTCATGCGCTCAGCGCAGCAACGACCGCCAGGTGGGGGTGTCGATGAGGGTGTCGGTGCCGGCCCGCCGGCCGGCGGCGTCCAGCAGGATGCGCGCGGCCTTGCCGACGTCGTCCGGCTCGTCCACCTGTACCGGGCGGACCAGCAGCGGCCAGCCGGAGGCACCGAGCAGGCCGCTTTCGTCGTCGTGCCGGCAGCCGTAGCACGGCTCGTACGGGATCGCGTCCCGCACGCCGAACCGCTGCACGGCGGCGAACATGGCCGGCCCGTAGACACCGTCCAGCGGTACCTCGGTGATTCCCCTTGCCCGCAACAGGTGTTGTGCGGCGAGCACCTTGGCTCCGGTGTCGCCGGGACGCAGCAGCGGCCAGGTGTCCGGATCGGACACCGGCGCGCCGAGCAGCCGGCCGACCGCGGTGCGCAGCTCCGGCAGCCGCCGGTAGAGCACGTCGCCGGGGCACAGGGTGGCGTTGAAGTCGCGGTGTCCCATGATCCGTGAGGTGGGGATCGCGTACTGCTGGGCGATGTAGGCGACCAGATGGACGAGCGAGGCCCACAGCCGGGTGGTGACGTTGACCTCCATGTAGAGGCCCTCGTTCTCGATGCCGATGCAGGTGCTGTTGTTGTTCGCCACGTGCGCGCCCATCACGTGCCGGTTGCGGGCGGTGAGCACCTCGAGGCTGCGGTGCCGGCCCTCGGTGACGAACCCGCCCCGGCTGTTGGTCAGCTGCTGGCCAGAGTCGATCCAGCCGCGGCTGTCCATGTGGAAGTTCTGGATGCCGCGGGAGATGGCGAAGGCGTGCTCGAGGGAGAGGTCGGTGCTGTTGGCACCGGCGGTGTGGTGCACGACGATGAACGTCGGGCGCTGGTTGAGCACCTGGATGGTGCCGTTGGGCGGGCGCGCGCCCCAGTTCCTGGTGTCGTAGATCTGCGGTTCGCCCACGGCCGGGGCGGCCAGGGCGGGTCGGGCGAGACCGGCGGTGGCGCCGAGTGCGCCCACGGTCAGGCCGGTGCGGAGCAGGGCACGGCGGTTGATGGACATCGTGATCTCCCGGGTGCAGGGGGCCCAGTGTCGTCGCCGACAGTAGCCACCTCAACACCAGATTGACAAGTTATTCCCCTACTAAGTGGGGATCATGTTGCCGAGTTTCGATCGCCGGGTAACGCGAACCGGCCGTCCGGGGTCTGCTCCACCAGGCCGTCCACCAGCAGCGAGTCCAGGCAGCGGTCGCGCTGGGCGGCGTCCGGCCAGGCGGCGTCCAGCCGCGCCCGGACCACCGGCTCCGGCGTGTCCCGCAGCACGTCCAGCAGCCGCCCGCGCACCTGCCGGTCCGTGCCGGCGTAGCGCTGCACCGCCTTGACCGGCCCGGTGTATGTCGGTCGCCCGGCCCGCTGCCAGGCGCAGTCCGCCCGCACCGGGCAGACCGCGCAGCGCGGCGTGCGCGCGGTGCACACCAGCGCGCCCAGTTCCATCAGCGCGATGGACAGCCGCGCCGCGGCCGGCTCGTCGGCCGGCAGCAGGGCGTCCACATCGGCCAGATCTCGCGTGGTCGACGCCGGCCCGGCGTCCCCGGCGCCGTGCACCGCGCGGGCCACTACCCGCCGGACGTTGGTGTCCACCACCGGGCAGCGCCGGCCGTAGCCGAACGCCGCCACCGCCCGGGCGGTGTAGGCCCCGATGCCGGGCAGCGCCAGCAGCGTGTCCACATCGGACGGAACGACGTCGCCGTGCCGCTCGGCGATCACGGCCGCGGCCTCGCGCAGCCGCAGTGCCCGGCGCGGGTAGCCGAGCTTTCCCCAGGCGCGCAACACATCCGCCGGCGAGGCGGCGGCCAGGTCGGACGGCCGCGGCCAGCGCGCCAGCCAGTCCAGCCAGGCCGGTTCCACCCGGGCCACCGGCGTCTGCTGCAGCATGATCTCGCTGACCAGCACCCCCCACGCGGTCGTTCCGGGCGCCCGCCACGGCAGATCGCGGGCGTGCGCGGCGTACCAGTCGACCAGGGTGTCGGTGGGCAGGTTCATCGCCGGGGAATTGTCTCAGACCGGCGGCGGGAACAGCGATCGCAGCCGGGTCAGCGCGGCGCGGTCCCCGGTGGCGCGGGCCCGGCCGGCCCGGACCGCCTCGCGCAGCCGCTGCCGGCCGTGCGCCAGGTCGGCGAAAGTCTCCTCGTCCGCCTCGATCACCGCGTCCGGCCGGTCGGCCGGGCCCATCCTGCTGGACACCCGGCCGCCGTCCACCCGGGCATGGAACACCGCGTCGCCGACCCGGAACTCGTACACGGCAACGACTCCCTCCGCGGCCACCGGATCGAACGCGGCCTGCATGCCGAGCACCGCCCAGCCCGGCCGGAAGCCGTCCCGCTCGGCGCGCGGTCCCATAGCGTGCCGCAGCCCCCAGCGGGCCAGTGCCAGCACCGCGGGCTCAAGATCCTGACCGGCCGGGGTCAGCTCGTAGACCGGGGTCGCGGCCGGCGGCGGCAGCATGGCACGCCGCAGGATTCCTGCCGCCTCAAGGTGTTTGAGCCGCTCGGCGAGTAGGCCGGTGCCGATCCCGGCCAGGCTGTCGCCGAGGTCCTTGAACCGCTTCGGACCGGTCAGCAGCTCCCGGACGATGAGCAGGGTCCAGCGCTCGCCGACCAGGTCGAGGGTGCGCGCGGTGGCGCAGTACTGGTGGTAGCCGCGGCGGGTCACGCTGCCGATTTTAGCGCCTGGCCCTTCCGCTTTTTGAAGTTCATGATTAGTGTGTGAACACTTCTTATTTTTGAAGTTCACTGAGGAGGAGAGATGGCTGAGGCCAAGGAGTTCGTCGAGCACTGGACCCGCATCTGGGCTGAGCACGACGGCGCGGGATGGCCGGAGCTGCTGCACGAGGGGTGCGAGCTGCGCAACCCGCTCGGCACGGTGCCGCGCTCCGCGTTGCCCGGGTACATGGCGAACCTGCTGCGCGCCATGCCCGACCACACCCTCACCCCGACCGGCTGGGGCGAGACGGCCGACGGCGTGCTGATCGAATGGGTGATGACCGGCGGCGGCGTGGAGATCCGCGGCGCGGACCGGTTCACCCTGCGGGACGGGCGGGCCACCGAGGGGTTCGCCTACTTCGACCCGGCACCGATGATCGCCGCGATGACCCCGCCGCCGCTGCCGGTCGAGCGGCTGGCGCGGGAGTACGACGCCGCCTGGAACGCCGGAGACGTCGAGGCGATCGTCGCCCGGCACGCGCCGAACGGCTCGTACCGGCTGCACATCGGCGGCGGGCCGGAGATCACCGGCCGGGCGGCCATGCACGGGGCCTTCACCGCCGCGCTCGGCAACTGGCGGGAGCTGTCCTTCGAGCTGAACCGGATCCGGTGCGGCGCGGACTACTACGTGTGGGAGAGCACCGTGCGCGGCGAGCTGGCCCGGCCGCTACGGCTCGGTCCGGTGACCATCGAGCCGACCGGTCGGACGCTCACGTTCACCGGGATCGACCTGGTCAGCCTGGACGCGGACGGCCTGATCAGCGCCAAGGACACCTGGTTCGACATCCTCGCGGCGGTGGCTCAGAGCACCTCGGTCAGCCCGCCGGTGCCCACGTCGTAGACGAACCCGCGGACCAGGTCGCGGTGCGGCAGGAACGGACTGCGGCGCACCCGCAGCACCGACTGCCGCACGCTGTCCTTGACCTCGCGGAACGCCTCGATCGACCACGGCGGGCGCAGGCCGGTGTCCCGTTCCAGCTCGTCCTTGAACTCGTCCTCGGTGATCATCGACAGGCCGCACGAGGTGTGCTGCATCACGATGACCTCGCGGGTGCCCAGCTTGCGCTGGCTGACCGCCAGCGACCGGATCGCGTCGTCGGTGGCGATGCCGCCGGCGTTGCGCAGGATGTGCGCCTCGCCGTGCCGCAGGCCGAACACGTCGAACACCTTGATCCGGGCGTCCATGCAGGTCAGCACCGCCAGCCCCAGGGCGGGCACCGGCGTCGGCACCTGCGGGGCGCCTCGGTCGGCCGCCCTGGTGTGCCGCTTCAGCAGCTCGTCGATCGCGGTCATGGCACCTCCAGCGGTCGGTCCACCCGCCGCCAAATATGCCTTCCCGCGGCCACGCCGCGCTCGATTCAGGCTGGTCATTTGATGAACGTCACGGTGTTGACGGTTCGCTCCCGCGCGACCGCTCTGGTGCCGGCTTCCCTGCGTGCGCTGCTCGCCGCTCGTTCCTCGCGGCTGCGCTGCTCCTCCGGTCCAGCCGGCACCGCGGTCGCGCTCCCGCTCACGGTGTTGATGGTTCGCTCCCGCGCGACCGCTGCTGGCGCCGGCTTCCCTCGTGCGCTGCTCGCCGCTCGTTCCTCGCGGCTGCGCTGCTCCTCAGTCCAGCCGGCACCGCGGCCGAGCCTCCCGCTCACGGGCCGAACCAGCGTTCTTCTGCGGTGCGCGGCGGCGCGGCGGTGGATCCGGCCATCACCTCGGTGGGCAGGATGATCTGTCGCGGCCGGCCGTGCTCGACCGCGCCGAGCAGCAGCTTGCCGGCCGCCTTGCCCTTGTCCAGCACGGGCTGGCGGACCGTGGTCAGGCCGACCCGCTCGGCCTCGGCGATGCCGTCGAACCCGGTCACGGTCAGGTCCTGCGGCACCCGCAGGCCACGCCGCCGGGCCTCGGTCAGCGCGCCGAGGGCGAGGATGTCCGAGGTGCAGATCACGGCGGTCAGGTCCGGTTCGGCGTCGAGCAGTTGGGCGGCGGCCGCCGCGCCGCAGGTGCTGCTGTGGTCGAACCGCTCGACCACCGGCACCTCGGCCCAGTTCACGCCGACCGAGGCGAACGCGTCGGCGAGCCCGGCCAGCCGGGCCTTCTGCACGTGGAAGTGCGCGTTCTGCTGCCGCTCGGTTCCGGCGAAGTCGTCGTGCCGGTCGCGGGCCAGGCGCATGCACAGCACCCCGACCCGGCGGTGTCCCAGTGCGATCAACCGCTCGGCGAGCTGCTGCATGGCGGCCCGGTCGTCGATGCCGACCCGGTCCACGCCCTCCACCCGCGGCTGGTCGCACACCACGGTCGGCACCGGGCGGGACAGCACGGCGGCCAGGTGCGGGTCGTCGTCGGGTACCGAGTACACGACGAACCCGTCCACGCCGGCCCGGTGCACGGCGGCCACGTCCTCCCGCTCGGGGTTCACCGGCACCAGGTGCAGGCCCTGGCCGGCGCCCTCGCAGGCCATCGACAGCCCTTCCAGGAAGCCGAGCGCGGCCGGGTCGCGGAAGGCGTAGGAGAGGTTCTCGGTGAGCAGCAGGCCGACCGCGCCGGCCTTGCGGGTGCGCAGCGAGCGCGCGACGGGATCCGGGCCCGGGTAGCCCAGCCGCCGGGCGGTCTCCAGTACCCGGCGGCGCAGTTCGGGGGAGAGCTGGTCGGGCCGGTTGTAGGCGTTCGACACCGTGGTCCTGGACACCCCGAGCTCGGCGGCCAGCGACGCCAGTGTCGCCGGTCTCCGCATGTGCATTGAGCGCGCCATTGCCTGACCGTAACGTTCCAGAACCAATTCCAGAAGCCCACCCGGGCAACGTCGCTCGGCCCGGTTCCCGGCCCGCCGGGTGTGACAGCAGCCGGTCCGGTCGCCTAAACTGAATCCGATAACGGTTTCCATTTCAACCCCGGGGAGTACGGATGGGGCTTCGCCCAGCCTGGCTGGTGACCGCCGTCGCCGTGGCCGTCACCGGCTGCGGCACGTCGGACGAACCGCAGGCGGACCCTCCCGGCACCATCGCCGTGGTCGCCTCCACCAACGTGTGGGGCAGCGTCGTGCGGGCCGTGGGCGGCGACAAGGTCAGCGTCCGCTCGGTGATCGACGATCCGTCCGCCGACCCGCACTCCTTCGAGGTCCCCCCGGCCGACGCCGCCGCGGTGGCCCGGGCCCGGCTGGTGGTCTACAACGGCGGCGGCTACGACGACTTCATCACCCCGCTGACCGAGCGGATGGGCCCGGACAGCCACGCGATCGAGGCGTTCGCCGTTTCCGGCAAGCCCGACGGCGCCAACGAGCACGTCTGGTACGACCTGGCGACCGTGCGCAAGGTCGCCGACGCGGTCGCCGCCGACCTCGCCGAGATCGCCCCGGACGACGCGGACCTGTTCGCCGGCAACGTGAAATCCTTCGGCACCCGCCTGGACGAGCTGACCACCAGGACCACCGCGATCGGCGCGGCGAAGCCGGGCGGCACGGTCGCCGCCACCGAGCCGGTGGCCGCCTACCTGATCGAGACCGCCGGGCTGACCGACGTCACCCCGGCCGAGTTCAGCGAGGCCGTCGAGGAGGAGACCGACCCGCCGGCGGCCGCGGTCGCCGAGGTCACCGCGCTGATCACCGGCAAGCGGGTTTCCGCCCTGGTCAACAACGTCCAGGCCGAGACGCCGGTGACCAACGGCCTGATCGAGTCGGCCCGGGCCGGCGGCGTGCCCGTCGTCGCCGTGACCGAGACGCTGCCCGAGGGCGTCACCGGCTACGTTGACTGGATGAGCGCGCAGGTGGACGCGCTCGCGGACGCGATGGCCGGGACATGACCGTGGACCCAAGCACCAGAACCTCGCCGGCACTCCGGGTGTCCACACCGGACACCGCGGGACCGGTCGTGCGGCTGCGCGGGGCCACCCTCGGCTACGGCGCCCGGGTGCTCTGGCGCGACCTCGACCTGGACGTGCGGCCCGGCGAGTTCGTCGCGGTGCTCGGCCCGAACGGGTCCGGCAAGACCAGCCTGCTCCGGGTGCTCCTCGGCCTGCAGCGGCTCTCCGCCGGCACCGTCGAGGTGGCCGGCGCGGCACCCGGACGGGCGAACCAGTGGATCGGCTACATCCCGCAGCAGCGCGCGCTCGACCCGACCGTGACGATGCGCGGCCGGGACCTGGTCGGGCTCGGCTGGGACGGGCACCGGTGGGGGACCGGCCTGTCCCGGATCCGGGAGCGGCGGCGCCGGGTGCAGGCGGCCCTGGTGGCGGTCGGCGCGCTCGGGTACGCCGACCGTCCGGTCGGCCTGCTCTCCGGCGGTGAGCAGCAGCGCCTGCGGGTGGCCCAGGCGATGACCGGCGACCCGCGGCTGCTGCTCTGCGACGAGCCGCTGCTGTCCCTCGACCTGGCCAACCAGCAGGTGGTCAGCCGGCTGATCGACGAGCGGCGGCGCACCGCCGGCAGCGCCGTGCTGTTCGTCACCCACGAGATCAACCCGGTGCTGCCGCTGGTCGACCGGGTGCTCTACCTGGTGGACGGCCGGTTCCGGATCGGCCCGGTGGAGGCGGTGATGACCTCCGAGACGCTCTCCGAGCTGTACGGCACGACGGTGGACGTGCTGCGGGTGCGCGGCCAGATCCACGTGGTCGGCGCGCACAGCGGCCTGTGCGAGGACCACGCCCCGCACCACCTCGGGGAGGCCTGATGGACCAGCTGTTCGACTGGCAGCTGACCCTCGACCTGCTCGGCGAGGACTTCGTCCGCGACGCGCTGCTCGCCGGCCTGGTGCTCGGGGTGCTGGCCGGGGTGCTCGGGCCGCTGGTGGTCAGCCGGAACATGGCATTCGCCGTGCACGGCACCGCCGAGCTGTCCTTCACCGGCGGCGCCGCCGCGCTGCTGCTCGGCATCGGCATCGGCTACGGGGCGATCGCAGGCGCCGTGATCGCCGCGCTGATCCTGGGGCTGCTGTCCCGGCGCAACGCCGACCACGACTCGCTGATCGGCGTGCTGCTCGCGTTCGGCCTCGGCCTCGGCGTGCTGCTGTTGTGGTTCTACCGCGGCCGGGCGACCAACAAGTTCGGTCTGCTGTTCGGCCAGGTGATCAACGTGAACTCGGTCAGCCTGGTGCAGATGGCGGTGTGCACGGTGCTGGTGCTCGGCGTGCTCGCGCTGCTCTACCGGCCGCTGCTGTTCGCCAGCGTCGACCCCGAGGTGGCGCTCGCCCGCGGCGTGCGGGTGCGGGTGCTGACCCCGGTGTTCGCCGTGCTGGTCGGCATCGCCACCGCGCTGGGCGTGCAGACCGTCGGCGCGCTGCTGGTGCTGTCCCTGATGGTCACTCCGGCCGCGGCGGCCTGCCGGATCACCGCGAGCCCGTTGCGCGCCACCGTTCTCGCGGTGATCTTCGCCGTGGTGTCCGCGGTCGGCGGCATCGTGCTCTCGCTGGCGCCGGGTGCGCCGATCAGCTCGTTCGTCACCACGATCTCGTTCCTGATCTTCTTGGTCTGCTGGACGATCTCCGTGCTGCGCGGTCGTCCCCGCCGGCTCAGCCGAGCAACAGCAGCACCTGAAGTTCGCCAACCAGCGCTCCGATGACCGCGCCGACGCCGATCAGCTTCCACTCGTCCTGCCGGAACGCCGGGCGCAGCAGGCCCTCGTACTCCACCCGGGACAGCCGGCGCATCCGGCCGGCGATCGTGTCCGCCACGTCCATCGCGCCGGTGACGTAGTCGGTGGCGTGCAGGGCGGTCGCGGACAGGTAGGCCACCGCCCGGTCCGCCGCCGCGTGCTTGAGATCCTCGAACCGCCGGGCCCCGATCGCGACGGACACGAGGGGCCGGGCGATGTCGGCCTGCTCGTCCACGGTCTGCCGGACCACCCGCTGGATCAGTGCGATCAATCGATCTGAGCGCGGCCCGGAAAGCAGCCCGGTCACGATGTTCGGCACGGTCATCACCTCGCGGGCGACCAGCGCACCGTACTGGCGGGCCACCTCGTCCCGGCGCCGCTGGAAGATCCCCTGGAACGGCACCAGTCCGAGGATCTTCTTGGGCTCCCGGGGAAAGAACACCAGCTTGATCGCCAGCCAGTCGGTGAGCAGGCCGATCGTCGCGCCGAACAACGGCAGCACCAGCGGTGCGTGGGTGAGCGACCACACCACCGTCTGCACCAGACCGAGCACGAGTCCGAAGTAGATCCCGCACCGCGCGATGAACGCCATCTCCGGCCGGGAGATGTCCCGGACCAACCGGACCAGCAACTCCTTGTCCCGCTCCAGCGCGGAAACCGCGACCTGCTTGATGTCCAGCACGTCGGCGATGTTCGCCCGGATCTCGGCCATGATCCGGCGCACCATGGCCGGCGAGGAGGCCTGCACCTGCTTGACCACCATGTCCCTGGCCAGCGCCGGCATCGACGCCCACAGCGCCGGCGCCTGCTCGGCCATCAGCTCCCGGGTGACCCGGTCCACCGCGCGCAGCAGCGGCGCCTCGATCTCCTCGGCCATCCGGTCCGGGTCCAGCCGGGCGAAGATCTCCGCCGGGTCCACCAGCCGGGTGGTGATCAGCTCGGCGGCCGTCCCGATCATCCGGGTGGAGTTCCGCGGCACCACCCCCTGCCAGCCGAGAACCGGTGGGATGCCGATGAAGTCGACCGGCCGGAACATCATCTGGATGGCGGCCAGCTTGGTGACGTATCCGATGATCGCGGCGATGAACGGCATCGAGACGTACACCGGCCAGCGGGCCGCGACGTCGTCCAGGATGGCGTCCACGCGCCCACCGTACTCAGGACCGGGTCGCGCGCAGCAGCTCCAGCTGTCGTTTCTTCAGCGTGGCGAAGGTTTCGCGGACGTAGTCCAGGTAGGTCGAGCCGGGATGGTCCACTATGGACCCGATCTCGGCGATGTCCCCGTCCTCCCAGCCCCGCACCACGGGCTCGTACCCGGCCACGTGTGCGCAGAAGTCCAGCAGGCAGCGGGGCATCTCCTCGCCCTCGAGCAGGTGCGCCTTGGTCACGATCACCTCGTAGGCGCGCCGGTTCATCGGCAGGAACACGTCCCGGATCCACCGCACCCAGACCTGCCGCTGCTCCTCGGTCAACTCCGCGGCGGGCACGAACACCATGCCGAACCGGTGCCGCTCGCGGAACGTCCGCCACACCGCGTTCGATGCTTGGGACAACGCGAACAGCGGCCCGTACAGCTCCTCCAACTGCGCGTTCACCCGCGCCAGCCGGTCCTGCCGCACGCTCGCCGCCCGGCTGTTCAGGTAGGCGAACAACCCTGCGAGCACCGCCACCAGGACGCTGCTGACCGCCGCGATGACCGCCGTCACGTCCCCGATCCTTCCGGATCTACGCGGGTGGCGGTTCCCCGGGTTCGCTCGGCTCGCCGGGCCGCGGCTCCGGCCGGCGCAGCACCGTCATCAGCACGGCGCCGCCGAGCAGGAGCACGCCGGAGATCGCGCTTCGCACCAGCAGTTGCGCCCCGTCTCCCGTGGTCAGCGGACCGTCGTTCACCAGCGTGTCGGCCTCGCTCAGGCCGAGCCAGATCGCCGGGGCGATCAGCCCGAGCGCAACCGGCAGCGGCCCGTGCGGTCCGATCGTGGCCGCCGCCGCGACCGCCCCGGCCGCCAGGGCGAAGGCCGCACAGGCGAGCAGCAGCCAGGCCAGCGGTGCCGGCAGCAACCCGTCGTCGAGCACCGCGTCGTCCGACGTCGTGTCCAGTACCCAGGCCAGGAATGTGAGCAGGACCAGTCCGGCGGCCGCCCCGGCCCAGGCGTGCCGCTGGCGGGTCGCCGCCGCGAGCCCGCCGAGTGCCGCACCCACCAAGAACACGACCAGGCCCACCACCGGTGGCGAGCCCTGGAACGCGGCTGAGCCGGCGGCATAGCTGAGCGGGAGGCCGCAGCCGTAGCCGATCAAGACGATGGCCAGCACGGCGCCGAGCACGCGCCGGCCGAGCCGCGCCGCCAGCGCGATGCCGACCGCGGTGACCGCGACTCCGGCGATCCCGAGCGCGGTCCGATCCGACCCGACGGCGATCCGCTCGACCAGGTCCAGCCCGAGCGGGAGGACCGCGGCGACGATCCCGGCGACCAGGACCGTCCGGCTCGGCGCGGCCGGCTCCGCATGCCAGCGCAGCACCGACACCCGGACCGCGATGCCGATGGCCGCCGCCAGCCCGGTCAGTCCCAGCCCGAGCCCGCACCAGACCAGCACCGCGAATGCCTCCCGCAGCAGGAGTGCCGCGAGCACGCCCGCCGTGCTGACGGTGAAGGTGCAGGCGATCACCGGCACCGCGGCCCTGGCGCCCCCGGTGTGCAGCAGCAGGTTGCCGGCGCCGAGCAGGCCGAGGCTGACCAGCACCGGTGCCGCTCCCCGCGCGCAGGCCCACCACCACCCCACGGCCACGGGGTCGTCCGTGCCGATCAGCGGCACCGGCAGCGCCGCGCACAGCAGGGTGCCGGCCAGCAGCACCCACACCCACCCGGCGGCCCGGTCCCGCCGCATGGCCGGCAGCGCCAGCCCGGCCGCCAGCGCCGCCGAGCCGGTCGCGAACGGCAACGCGAACACCCCGCCCTGCGTGTCCCCGCCCGACACCGCGAGCACCGGACTGACCAGCGCACCGGCCGCGACCAGCCCCAACCATGCCACCGCCCGCGGCGGTCCCTCCACTTCGGACACACCGGCACTCTACGTCGTGGCCGGCTGTGGCCTAGCTCGCGCGGACCGGCTCCGGTTCACGCGGCTCAGCCGGCTCGGTGGGCGCCGCCGGCACCGGCCGGTGCAGCGCCGCGATCAGTCCGGCGCCGGTCGCCAGCGTCACCGCGGACAGCAGCCCGAGCAGGACGACCGGGCTGCGCACATCGCCTCCGCTGACCGCGCTGTGGTTCACCAAACCGCCCACGTTGGTCAGGCCGACCAGGATCGCCACCGCGATCAGCCCGAGCGCGACCGGCAGCCGGCCGCCCTCGCGCACCGCCGACCCGGCCGCCACCACCCCGGTCGTCAACGCGAAGGCGGTCCCGGCAAGCAGCAGCCAGCCCAGCGGTGCGGCCACGGCCGGCTCGATCAGCAGCGCTGCCGGCTGGTTCCGCGATGGTGGGTTCGCGCCGATGCCGAACAGCAAGCCGATGGTGCCGAGCGCGACCAACCCGCCGGCCACCCCGGCGAACACGTGCCGCCACCGGGTCGCCGCCGCGACCACGCCGAGGCCGGCACCGGCCAGCATGACGATCAGGATGAGCACCGGGTTCCCGAGCCCGACGACGGAGAAGGACTGCGGGAACAGGATGCCGTAGAGCACCAGCCCGGCACCCAGCGTGGCGACCAGTGCCCGCCTGCCGAGCAGCGCGGCGAGCCCCGTTGCCGCCGCGACCATCGCGGCGCCGGTGATCCCGAGCCCCAGCATCCGGTCGTCGCGCCAGTCCTGGGCCGCCGGCCTGAACAGCCCGCTCTCCAAGCCGGCGGCGCCCGGTGCGTTGCTGATCCGGTCGACCAGGTCCGGCGCGAGCAGCAGGACACCCGCGCCGATGCCGGCCGCCGAAACCAGCCAGGTCGGTGCCGGCGGTACCGGCTGCCGGCGCAGTGCCCGCGCCATGACCAGGATCCCGATGGCCGCGACCGGAGCGACCACGGCCAGCGTGTAGGTCACCCCCTCCAGCAGTTCTCCGTTCCACCTCGTGGCGAGCACGAAGGGCATCGGCAGCGGTCCGAGGAAGGCGGTCGCGATCACCGGTGCCGCGACCGCCGTTCCGGCCGTGTGCAGCAACCAGTTGGCGCCACCGAGCAGCCCAAGCACCACCAGAACCGGGCCTGCCCCCATCGCCGCATACGGCCACCACCGGCTGTCCCCGTCCAGGCCACTCAGCAGTGGAATCACCCCGGCCGTGCTCAACAGCGCCCCGACCGCCAGCAGCGCGGCCCAGCCCACGACCCGGTACCACCGCAGGACCAGCACTCCCACAACCGCGGCCAGCGCCGCCGCCCCGATCATGAACGGCAGGTCCGGATCCATGACCCGCGTCGTCAGGTCGTCCAGCCCGAACCAGCGTCCCCCGCCGGACAGCACCGCCACCGGGTTGACCAGCGACGCTCCCGCCACCACGCACAACCCCGCCACACCCCAGCTCAGCCCCCGTCCGGCCCCGTCCGCCATGGCGCGCACTCTACGAGCACCGGGCGGCCAAAGGTACCGCTCAAACGGCGACCGTCGTGGACTTCCACGCCCACGACGACGAGGTCCTCCTCACCGGCGGCCGCCAGCGGCCTGACCTCGTTCCTGGTGATCAGAATTGGAAGTACAGGAAGGGGCTGAAGGTGCCGGTGGCGATGAGGATGGCGGCGTAGAGGAGGCCGCCGGTCATGATGGTGACGCGGAGGATGGCGGCGGGGCGGCTGCGGGAGGACTCCAGCAGGGGGCCGGTTACCGGGTGGGCGGGGAGGAAGAAGACGGCGAGGGCGGCCAGGAGGATGATCAGGCGCTGGTTGGTGACGGCGGCCGCCACGACGTCGGTGAGGCCGTCGAAGTCGGGCAGGAGCATGTGGCCGATCATGGTGAGGGCATCGGGAAGTTCCGGGGCGCGGAAGATGACCCAGCCGAAGATCACCAGGGCCATGGTCAGGGTCCGGCGGGTGATGAGGGATCGGCGGGAGCGCGGGGCGGCCTCCCGGCGGTAGCCGCGCTCCACGATGAGCAGTGCGCCGTGGTAGAGGCCCCACACCAGGAACGTCCAGTTGGCGCCGTGCCACAGGCCGGTCAGCGTGAAGACGATGATCAGATTGCGGTACGTGCGTGCGGCGCCGCGCCGGTTGCCGCCCAACGGAATGTAGACGTAGTCCCGGAACCACCGGGACAGCGACATGTGCCAGCGCCGCCAGAACTCGGTGACGGTGACCGACGAGTACGGCCGGGCGAAGTTCTCCGGTAGCCGGAAGCCGAGCATCCGACCGAGTCCGATCGCCATGTCCGAGTATCCGGAGAAATCGAAGTACAGCTGCAGGGTGTACGTGATGGCACCCAGCCAGGCGATCGCGAACGTCATCTGGTCGCTCGGCGTCGCGAAACACGCGTCCACGATCGGGCTGAGCGAGTCGGCGATGATCACCTTCTTGCACAGGCCGAGCGCGAACCGCGGGAACCCGGACGCGATGTCGTCCAGCGGATGCGTGCGGTGCTGCGGCAGCTGGTCGGCGATCTCCCGGTACCGCACGATCGGACCGGCGATCAGCTGCGGGAACATCGCGATGTAGGTGACGAAGGACACCGGGTTGCGCAGCGCCGGCCGCTCGCCCCGGTAGATGTCCACCACGTAGGAGATGTGGTGGAACGTGTAGAACGAGATCCCGATCGGCAGCGCCAGATGCACCACCGGGAAGTCGCCGCCGAGCAGCCGGGCGAACCCCTCGAGCTGCTGGGTGAAGAAGCCGGCGTACTTCCACACCACCAGCACCCCGAGGTCCACGGCGATGGCCCCGATCAGCACCCACCGCCGCCGGCTGCGCGCCAGGTTCCACTCGTCCGGCTCCAGCAGCGGCCCGGCCAGGAAGTTGACCACCATGCAGACCAGCAGCAGCAGCGTGCTCGGCCCGGCCCCGGCCGCGTAGAAGATCAGGCTCGCGGTCGCCACGATCCCGTTGCGCCAGCTGCGCGGGCAGATCAGCACCGCGACGAGCACGATCGGCGTGAAGTACCACAGGAACAGCGGACTGGCGAACGACATGCAGGCGACCTCGGCTCCCGGGCAGGACACCTGACCTTAGCCGAGCGTTACCCCAGGCCGGGAGCGATCAGGTACGTCCGGCGGCGCGCCGCCTGCGGGCGATCTCGGCGAGCGTGACGCCGGCCGCGACCGAGGCGTTGAGCGACTCGACGCCGGCCGCCATCGGGATGGACACGGTCTGGTCGCAGGCCTGCTTGACCAGCCGGGACAGGCCACGTCCCTCCGACCCGACCACCAGCACCAGCGGCGAGGTGGCCAGCTCGAGCTCGTCCACGGTCACGTCGCTGTCCGCGTCCAGGCCGACGATCATCAGCCCCTCCTCGGCCAGCGAGCGCAGCGTCCGGGTCAGGTTGGTGACCAGCGCCACGGGCAGCCGGGCGGCGGTGCCGGCGCTGGTCCGCCACACCACGGCGGTGACCCCGGCGCTGCGCCGCTGCGGCACGAGCACCCCGTTCGCGCCGAACGCCGCCGCCGAGCGGATCACCGCGCCGAGGTTGCGCGGATCGGTCACGCCGTCCAGCGCCACGATCAGCGGCGGCTCGGGGGATTGCCGGGCCGCGTCCAGCAGGTCGTCCGGGTGGGCGTAGTCGTACGGCGGCATCTGGAGCCCGAGGCCCTGGTGCACCGCGCCACCGGTGAGCCGGTCCAGCTCGGCCCGGCTGACCTCGAGCACCGAGATGCCCCGGTCGGCGGCCAGCCGCACGGCCTCGGTGACCCGGTCGTCGGTGTCGATGCCGAGCGCGACGTACAGCGCGGTGGCCGGGATCTGCGCCCGCAGGCACTCCACCACCGGGTTGCGCCCGGCGACCAGTTCGGCGGTCGGCCGATCCTTCGACCGGCGCTGCTGCTCGGCCTTCGCGGCGGTGGCCGCCGCCCGGCGCTGGGCCGGATGTCCGGGCCGACGTTCGGCCCGCGGGGTCGGCCCCTTTCCCTCCAGCCCCTTCGACTTCTTGCCGCCGGAACCGACCACCGGCCCCTTTTTGGTCCCCGGTTTGCGAATCGCACCCCGGCGCCTGGAATTTCCTGCCACGTCTAATTTTCCTTCAAGGTCCACAGTGGACCGTCTGGTGTGTCCTCGACGGCGATCCCGGTGGCCAGCAGCCGGTCCCGGATCGCGTCGGCGCGGGCGAAGTCCCGTCCGGCCCGCGCCGCCGCCCGCTCGGCCAGCAGGTCGTCGACCAGCGTACTGAGCGCCCGCAACGCTCCGGTATCCACTGTAGATTCAGTGGACCAGTTGGGGGCCAACGGATCCAGCCCGAGCACATCGAGCTGTGCGCGAATCATACCGGCCGCGGCCCTTGCCGCGTTCTCGTCCCCGGAGTCCAGCGCGATGTGGCCGGCCCGCACGCCGTTGTGCACCACGGCGAGCGCGGCCGGGGTGCCCAGGTCGTCGTCCATGGCCGCGGCGAACTCGGCGCCCGGCTGGCCCACGGTGACCACCCCGGTGCGCTGCGCCACCTGGCGCACGAACGACTCGATCCGCCGGTAGGCCCGGACCGACTCGTCCAGCGCCTCCGGCGAGTACTGCACCTCGGAGCGGTAGTGCGGCCCGACCAGGTAGTACCGCAGCTCCTGCGGCCGGACCCGGCTGAGCATCTCCGGAATGGACACCACGTTGCCGAGCGACTTCGACATCTTCTCCCCGGCCATGCCCACGATCCCGTTGTGCATCCAGTACCGCACGAACGGGTCGCCGGCCGCCCGGGACTGTGCCTGCTCGTTCTCGTGGTGCGGGAACACCAGGTCCTGCCCGCCGCCGTGCACGTCGAACTCGGCGCCGAGGTAGGTCAGCGCCATCGCCGAGCACTCCAGGTGCCAGCCGGGCCGGCCCGGTCCCCACGGCGTCGGCCACGCGGGCTCGCCGGGCTTGGCGCCCTTCCACAGCGTGAAGTCGCGCGGGTCGCGCTTGCCCGCCGCGGACGCCTCGCCCTGCTGCACCTCGTCCGGCCGCTGGCCGGACAGCTCGCCGTAGGCCGGGTAGGAGGACACGGCGAAGTACACGTCACCGGCGGCCGGGTAGGCGTGCCCGCGGTCGATCAGCCGCTGCATCAGCTCGACCATCTGGGTCACGTGCCCGGTGGCCCGCGGCGCGATCGACGGCGGCACGCAGCCCAGCGCGGTGTAGGCCGCGTCGAACGCGCGCTCGTGCGTAGCCGCCCAATGCCACCACGGCGCGCCGTTCTCGGCGGCCTTGTTGAGGATCTTGTCGTCGATGTCGGTGACGTTGCGGACCAGGGTCACCTCGTGCCCGGTGGCCGAAAGCCAGCGGCCGAGCACGTCGTAGTTCAGCGCGCCGCGGACGTGGCCGATGTGCGGTGGCCCCTGCGGGGTGGGTCCACAGACGTAGATCGACGCCGCTCCGCTCCGCACGGGCTGGAATTCCCGCTGCGTCCTGGTTCCGGTGTCGTATATCCGCAGACTCACCCCGGAAATGGTACGGGGCGGAGCATCGCGACACCGATCAGGTTTCGCCGGCCAACCCGTGTTCGGCGAGTGCGCTGATCAGAGCGTGCGGCCGGTCGGCCGGCGGAATCCGTTCGACCATGGCGAAGCCGAGGCCGGCGCCGCGGGCCCCGCCGTCGGCCGCCTCGCTGTCGCCGATCATCAGCGTGCGTTCCGGCTCGGTACCGATCCGGTCGCAGGCGGCGAGGAAAATGGCCGGATCCGGCTTCATCACGCCTTCCTCGTAGGACAGCACGAAGGCGTCGACCAGTTCGGCCATCTCATTGCGGCGGAACACATCCCGAATGTCGAACGGAATGTTGCTGACCACACCGACCGGAACGCCGCCGGCGCGCAGCTCGCGCAGCGCGGCCAGGGTGTCCGGGTACGGCTCCCACGATGCGGCGGCGGGCAACCGGGCGTAGATCGTCTCCAGCAGGGGGTCCGGCACGCCGGGCAGCGCGGCGCGCAGTGCGGCCAGGTACACCCGGTGGTGGATGGCCGGGTCCAGGTCGCGCCGCTCCCAGTCGTCGGCCAGGTCGTCCGGCAGGTGCTCGAAGGTGGTCGGCGAGGTCAGCACCTCGACCACCAGAGCGGCGTCGAGGTCGAGCCCGTCGAACCACTGCGGGCGGGGGGTGAGGTGGAACAGGGTGCCGGAGAAGTCGAACAGGACGCCATTGGCAGGGTCGAATGGTTCGCTCGCTAGCTCGATCACGAACCCAGGCTACGGTCGGCCGGCAGCAGGCACGCGGTGGCCACCGCGGCGACGCCCTCGCCGCGGCCGGTCAGGCCGAGCCCGTCGGTGGTGGTGCCGGAGACCGAGACCGGGCCGCCGATCGCGTCGGAGAGCACGCGCTGAGCCTCGTCCCGCCGGGTGCCGATCCGGGGCGCCTCGCCGATCACCTGCACCGCGGCGTTGCCCACCCGATGACCGGCCGCCTCGATTCGGCGGCGCACCTCGGCGAGCAGCTGCACGCCGTGTGCCCCGGCCCAGCGGGCCTGATCGGTGCCGAACACGGCACCCAGGTCGCCCAGCCCGGCGGCGGACAGCAGCGCGTCGCACAGCGCATGCGCGGCCACGTCCCCGTCGGAGTGGCCGGCACAGCCGGGCAACCCGGGCCAGTGCAGCCCGGCCATCCAGCACTCCCGGTCCGGGTCGACCGGATGCACGTCGGTGCCGATGCCGACCCTCATCGGAGTATCGCCTCGGCCACCGCCAGGTCGAACGGCGTGGTGATCTTCATCGCGTAAGGATGCCCGGGGATGGTGTCCACCGGCACGCCGAGGCGCTCGACCAGCCCGGCGTCGTCGGTGGTGGCGTCCGGGTAGGCGTCGTAGGCACGCCGGAGCACCTCGGCCCGGAAGCCCTGCGGAGTCTGCACGACCCGCAGGTCGGCCCGGTCCGGGGTAGCCGCGACCCGGCCGGCGGCGTCCACCCGCTTGATGGTGTCGGCCACCGGCAGCACCGGGATCACCGCGTCGGCCCCGCCGTCCACCCGCGCCACCACGGCCTTGACCAGCTCGGCGGGAGTGAAGGCGCGGGCCGCGTCGTGCACGAGCACGACCGTGGTGTCCGGGGGCGCCGCACCCAGGGCCAGCCGTACCGATTGGGTACGGCTCGACCCTCCGGGCACGACCCGCGCGTGTGAGCCGGCAAAGGCCAGCACGCGGGTCATGGTGTCCACGTCGGAAACGGGCGCGGCAACGACTACGCTGTGCACACAGCCGGCGGCCAACAGACCGCGAACTGCGTGCACGAGCAGCGGTTCACCGCGCACCGAAACCAACGCCTTGGGTACACCGGCACCCAGGCGTTCACCTCGCCCGGCAGCGGGGACAAGCGCGACCACGCTCATCGGGCAGGTGGACGGGCGCTATCAGACCACGGCGGTGCCGAGGACCTCGTCGAGGATGACCTCGGCCTTGTCCTCATCGGTTCCCTCGGCCAGCGCCAGCTCGCTGACCAGTATCTGCCGGGCCTTGGCGAGCATGCGCTTCTCGCCGGCAGACAGCCCGCGGTCCTTCTCACGTCGCCACAGGTCACGGACCACTTCGGCAACCTTGTTCACGTCGCCGGAGGCGAGCTTCTCGAGGTTGGCCTTGTACCGGCGTGACCAGTTCGTCGGCTCCTCGGTGTGGGGAGCCCGCAGGACATCGAAGACGCGGTTGAGACCCTCCTGGCCCACGACATCCCGCACGCCGACGATCTCGGCGTTGTCTGCGGGGACGCGAACCGTGAGGTCACCCTGCGCGACCTTAAGGACGAGGTACTTCTTCTCCTCGCCCTTGATCACGCGGGTCTCGATTGCTTCGATGAGTGCGGCACCGTGGTGCGGGTAGACGACGGTCTCTCCGACCTTGAAAACCATAGTGTCCTCTGCCCCTTTCGCTGCCTCCATCTTAACACGCGCTGGAGCCTCGCTGAAACCGGCCCGGACTCCGTAACCGCAGGTCAACGGGTCCTTGGCTGGAGAAACGCGGGGTTGACAAAACCCCGTCGCACATGCTGCTGGCATCTCGCTCAATTGCGTTTCCCCCGGTTCTGTGATCATCTTCGATGATCCACTGTGGATCGGACGGATGCCCGCTGCGGTGACCTTGTGCGGCTCGCATGCCCGCCCCCGGATACCCTTCCCGCGTGGTTGCCGCACCCCGAGGAAGGACATCGCGACCGTGAGCCGTGCACCGCTGAAGTCGACAGATCGGTCGCGCACCCCACTGGCCGCGAGCCTGGTCGGTCTGGTCGCGGCGCTCGCCGTCACCGGGTGCGGGGCCGGGCAGGACACCCAGACCGATTCCGTGCAGCCCGCGGTGAACGGCGCGCACGGCAACGTCGGCTCGATCGCGATCCGCAACGCGCAGTTCGCCTACCCGCGCGGCGGCGAGTACCCGGCCGGGAGCAGCGCCCCGCTGGTGTTGACGATCGTCAACACCGGGACCACTGAGGACGAGCTGGTCGAGGTGAGCAGCGCGGTGGCCGGCAACGTCCGGGTCGGCGGCGACCGCGCGCTGTTGCCGGGCCGGTCCATCCAGGTCGGTACCCCGGACGAGGAGGTCGATCCCAACCCGACCTCGAGCGCCCGGGCGACCACCACCTCCGTGACCGTCACCAGTGGACCGTCCGCACCGTCCGCCCCGCCGTCGTCGCCGACGGCCCCGCCGTCTTCCGCGGTCTCGGCGAGCGCGACCGACGAGCCGGCCGACATCGAGATCGGCAAGGCCACGATCGTCCTCACCGGACTGAGCGACCCGCTCCGGCTCGGCCAGACCTACCAGGTGACCTTCGTGTTCCGCCAGGCCGGCACCGTCACCCTGGCCGTGCCGGTCGCCTCGCCGATCACGCCGCGGGCCGAGCCCTCGTCGGAGCACGGCTGACCGGTTTTGTCACCCCCGCGCCGTAGTCTGCGCGCCGTGGTGAAGAACACGCGTCCCGGCTATCGGTGTGCCGAGTGCGGGCGCGAGGAGACCAAGTGGGTCGGCCGGTGCCCGGAGTGCCAGGCCTGGGGCACGCTGGAAGAGGTCGGCGTGCCGCGGGCCGCGCTCGCCCGGATCACCGCCGGCACCCCGAGCGCGCCGGCCCGCCCGATCGCGGACGTGGACGTGGAGGTGGCCAGGGCCCGCCAAACCGGCGTGCCGGAGCTGGACCGCGTGCTCGGCGGCGGCCTGGTGCCCGGCGCGGTGGTGCTGCTGGCCGGTGAGCCCGGGGTCGGCAAGTCGACGCTGCTGTTGGAGGTCGCGTTCCGCTGGGCGACCCTGGACGCCGGGCCGGCGCTGTACGTGTCGGGGGAGGAGTCGGCCGGCCAGGTGCGGCTGCGGGCCGAACGCACCGGCGCCGTGCACGAGCAGATGTACTTGGCGGCGGAGAGCGACATCTCGGCGGTCCTCGGGCACGTGGACATGGTCAAACCGAGTCTTCTGGTGATCGACTCGGTGCAGACCCTGGCCTCCGCCGAGGTCGATGGCACCCAAGGCGGCGTGACCCAGGTCCGCGCGGTGACGGCGGCGCTGGTCGCCCTGGCCAAGGACCGTGACCTCCCGGTGCTGCTGGTGGGTCACGTGACCAAGGACGGCTCGATCGCCGGGCCCCGGCTGCTTGAGCACCTGGTGGACGTGGTCCTGCAGTTCGAAGGTGACCGCCACTCGGCCCTGCGCATGGTCCGCGGTGTGAAGAACCGGTTCGGCCCGGCCGACGAGGTCGGCTGCTTCGAGCTGGTCGACCAGGGCATCGTCGGCGTCCCGGACCCGTCGGGCCTGTTCCTGAATCGTCGCGACACCGGCGTCCCCGGCACCGCCGTCACGGTCGCCGTCGAAGGCAAGCGCCCGCTGCTCGGCGAGGTCCAGGCCCTGGTCGCCCATTCCCACCTCGGCACGCCGCGCCGTGCGGTCAGCGGCCTGGACTCCTCCCGGGTCGCCATGGCCCTTGCCGTGCTGGAGCGCCGTGGCGGCATCCGCCTTGCCGAGTCCGATGTCTTCACCGCGACCGTCGGCGGTATGCGCATCATCGAACCCGCCGCCGACCTGGCGGTGGCGTTGGCCGTGGCCTCGGCCGCCAAGGACTTCGCCTTACCCCCCGACCTGGTCGTGCTCGGCGAGGTCGGTCTGGCCGGCGAGGTACGCCGGGTCGCCGGCGTCCGCACCCGGCTCGCCGAGGCCGCCCGCCTCGGCTTCACCCGGGCGCTGATCCCACCCGACGCCGGCAAGATCCCCGAGGGCATCCGCGCCCACGTGGTCCCCGACCTCGGCGCCGCGTTAGCCCTGGTGATGCACGGCGTCTAGCAGCCCGACAAAGGCGGTCGGCGCGAACAGAAGGACCGGTCCCGACCGATCCTTCGAGTCCCGCACCCCCACCGCCACCTCACCGCGCGCCACCTCAACACACGACCCGTTGGGCTGGGTGTAGCTGGATGTACGCCACTCTGAAGGGAGGTAAGCCACCTCAACACAAGCGCCGTTGCCCTGCGAGTAGCTGGACGTGCGCCACTCGGGAGGGAGGTACGCGACCTCAACACATGAGCCGTTTCCGCTGCTGAAGCTGGACCTGCGCCAGCGGGGAGTGAACATCCCGCGTCTCCTTGCTCTACGACGTGGACAGGTCGGCGACCGCGCGGGAGATGAGCTTCGCGGACTGGCGGGGGCTCAGCGCCTCTCCCAGTACGCGGCTGAAGGCCAGCTTAAAGGGCCGGACGTCCTCTGCGTCTTCCAGTATGGAAAAGCCAACCAGGTTCTCGGTGAACACCACATCGGGGTCAGCCTGATCTGGAAAGCCCAGCAGGATGAAGTTGGTACCCGATGCGGGTTGAGCGCCGGCCGTGAACGGAAGCACTTGGATCGTGACGCTGGGGAGCTTGCCCAGATTCTGCAAGTGCTCCAACTGGGCTCGGAGCACTTTGGGTCCACCGACTTGGTTGTAGAGCGCGGTCTCGCCAAGCACCGCCACAAGTTCCGGTGGGTTGCCTGCGGAGAACCGCGCCTGGCGGGCCATCCGCAGCTCAACCAGGCGCTCGATCTCAGATTCGCTCGGGTTGAACGCGCTGACGCTGATGACGGCGCGGGCATAGGCCTCGGTCTGTAGGAGCCCGTGCACCAGATCCCACTCCAACAACGAGAGGTCGCTTGCCTCCGATTCGAGTTCGAGGTACTCGCCGAGGGTCTTCGAGATCAGGTCCCGGTAGTGCCGAACGATGCCGCTCCTGTCTCGATCCTTGGCCAACTGCACCATCTCGTGCACCACATCGGGCGGCGCGCCGTACAGCTCCAACAACGTCTTTACCCGCAACGGCACCGCATTGAGCCCGTTCTCCATCCGGTGAATCGTCCCCACCCCGCACAGCGACCGCTCTGCAGCCTCCTCCATGGACAGTCCCGCGCTGTTCCGGTAGTGCACCAGCGCCCGCATCACGCGCCGCTTCCGTACGTTCATTTCATCCTCCACCTCGATTCGCGCATCCTAGAATGGAAGGACCCAATTACGCAGTCCTCCGATCGGGTGGATAAGAATGGAAACTTCCAATTTCTAATCTATTCTTCGGAACCGTGGATCTGGAGTACTGGCTCACGGAGCTGCGCCGCCGCCACTGGACTCTCCACCTCGGCGGCCCCGACCCGCGCCAACCCGACTGGCTGGCCGCCCACTTCGCCTGGCCCGACTGCGCCGACGTCCTGATCCTGCGCGACGAACACACCGCGACCGCCTACCGCACCCCCGCCGCCCCGGACACCGACCTGCTCGCCCCCGACTGGGTCACCTGGGTCTACTCCCACAACCCCATCTGGACCCTCCGCGCCGTGCTCACCCTCGAACCCCCCGGCTCCCCGCACGAACCCTGCACCCTCATCCCCGCCCCACCCGCCTGCCACATTCCCGCACAAGGCCGCCGCCCCGTGACCATCCGTCCCCTCACCCAATCCTGACCCCGACCGCGAGTCCCAGCAGCCGAACTCCCGTTCCGGCCGAACAAAACCTCGTCCCGCCGGGCGGCTCCCGGCGGGACGAGGATCCCCCTTTGTTCCCCAGTCAGCCGGGTGGACGGACGCCGATGCCAGGCGCCACCCCGGTCGTGAGGGCGGTGGAACTCCACACCGTGCCCCCGCGGGTCTCCCGCACGCCGATGAGGTCACCGGTGCCCGGCTCGATGATCAGCTCCCGCCGGACGTCACCCCGGATCAAGCCGTAGCCGACCCCCGACCGGCCGTCCAGGTTCGCCGCCGGGTCGGTGATCTGCACGCCCGGCAGGCGCGCCAGCACCCGGTACAGCGCCGCCCGCAGATCTGCTGGCACCTGGCCGGTGGCCAGCACGACACAGGCGTGGTCCAGCATCCGCCACTCGCGGTTGGGCTCAAATGTTCCGAGATCCCCCCCGTTGAATTCGGGCAGCACCTCTTCCAGTTGGTCCGGATCCCGGGGCAGTCCGGCCAGCCACGCCGGCCTGGGCATCCACCAGTTTTCGACCTCGCGGAACTCGGGGCACGGACGGCGGTCCTCGTGGTTGGACGCCTCCGGCCGGCCCATGGCGGTCCCCAGCGCCTCTTCGTCGGTGCCGACGATCCACTCGTACCTGCCGGTGACCATGATGCGGAGCAGACATTCCCCGGCCAGGTCGCCGGGTATCCAACTCTCGGTGCGCGACTCGGTCCGCATCGAAAGTTCACGGGTGGGGCCCGGCCAGTCGCTGCGGTCCCAGGTTTGTGTGGCCCCGTAGCGGTACTGGCCCGGCGAGATCACCGGGGCCGAGGCGACGACCCGGTCCGCCGCGGCCTCAAGGGCCCGCGCCGCCGCACCGGGTTGCCCGGGGTCGGGCGGTGGGCCCGGCCGCGCCGAAATGATCATCTGCACCATGCCGAGCCCGGCCACCAGCGCGGTCACCGCCGCGGCGGCCAGGATCCAGCTCCGCCGCCCCCGCTGACCCTGCCGTCCCCGCCGCACACCCCGCGTGCCCCGCGACTCTCGCGTGTCCCGCGTTTCCTGCCGTTCGCCGACCAGCCCGGTCCGGGTCTCGCGCAGCCGCCGCTCGTCGGTGTCGACGTCGGCGTACAGCGTGGCCAGCGCCAGGTCCAACTCTTCGTCCGACCACACCCGCCGGACCTTCCCCTCAGTCATCGCGTCCCTCCGGTGCCGTTGCGCGCAATCCGGTGCGCACCCGGTGCAGCCGCGACCGCACGGTCCCGACCGGGATGCCGAGCGCATCGGCCACCTCGTTGGAATCCAGTCCCGCCCAGGACGTCAGCAGCAGGACGTCCCGGTCCCCCTCGGAGAGCCGGGCCAGCGCTCCGGCCAGTCGCCCGGCCAGCACGGCCGCGTCCACCCGTTCGGCCACTCGGCCGTCGAGCGCAGGCTCCGCCGTCGCGGCGCGGACCTCCGCCCGGGCCGTGGCCCGCAGTCGCCGCGTCTCCTGCCGCACGTGCCGGCGCAGCAGGTTCGTGGCGATGCCGAACAGCCACGAGCGCACCGCACCCCGGCCCGGGTCGTAGTCGCGCCGCTGGTGCAGTGCCACCAGAAACGTCTCGGACACCAGGTCGTGTGCCTGCTCGCCGCCGATCCGCCGCGCCAGGTACCGGTGCAGCGGAATCGCGTAGCTGTCGAATAACCGGCCGATCTCGGTCGCCGGATCCGGACCGCCAAGGTCTGGCCGGTCCTCCCCCTCGGTCAACGCCTTCACACCTTGTGTTGCCCGATGCCCGCGGCTACGTTCGCGGGTCCGGTAGGGAGAGCAACTGGGCGCACCGGATCAGGCCCAGATGCGAGTACGCCTGCGGGTGGTTGCCGAGCGAGCGTTCGGCGATCGGGTCGTACTCCTCCGGCAGCAACCCGGTCGGCCCGGCGGCGTCGACGATCTGGGCGAACAGGTCCTCCGCCTCGGCCCGCCGGCCGGTGCACAGGTACGCCTCGATCATCCAGGCCGCGCACAGGTGGAACCCGCCCTCGTTGCCGGGCAGGCCGTCGTCGCGGTGGTACCGGTACACCGTCGACCCGCTGCGCAGCTCCGCCTCGATCGCGGTCACCGTGGCGTGGAACCGTTCGTCGTCCGGGTCGACCAGCCCGACCATCCCGATCAGCAGGGTGGCCGCGTCCAGGTCGGCCCCGTCGTAGGCGGTGGTGAACGAGCGCACCTCGTCGTTCCAGCCGTTGGTCAACACGTCGTCGGCGATCGCGGTGCGCAGCGGCGGCCAGCCCGGCTCCACCGGCCGGCCGTACGTCTCGGCCAGCCGGATCGCCCGGTCGATGGTGAGCCAGCACATGACCTTGGAGTACACGTGGTGCCGGGGGCGGTGCCGTTCCTCCCAGATCCCGTGGTCGGGCTCCTGCCACCGCCGGGTCACCGCCTCGGCCATGGCGCCCACCATCCGCCAGTCATCGTCGGTGAGCTTGCCGCGCACCTCGGACAGCGCGGCCACCAGGTCCACCACCGGACCGAACACGTCCAACTGCACCTGCTGGTTGGCCAGGTTGCCGACCCGCACCGGCCGCGACCCGGCGTACCCGGGCAGCGTGTCGATCACGGCCTCGGGCGGCAGCGTGGTGCCGGCGATCGTGTACAGCGGGTGCAGCAGCTCCGGCCCGGGCAGCGTGGCAAGCACCCCGTGCAGCCAGCGCAGGAACGCCTCCGCCTCCGCGATGGATCCCAGCGACACCAGGCACTTCGCGGTCAGCGACGCGTCCCGCAGCCAGCAGTACCGGTAGTCCCAGTTGCGGATCCCGCCGATCTCCTCGGGCAGCGACGTGGTGGCCGCGGCCATGATCGCGCCGGTCTCGGTGTGGCACAGCCCGCGCAGGGTCAGCGCCGAGCGCGCCACGAGGTCCCGCTCCACCTCCGGCAGGGTCAGCGTGGCCAGCCACTCCGACCAGTACGCCGACGCCCGGCCGCGCCGCTCCAGCTCCGGCACCTCGTGCGCGTCCAGGCTGTTCGTGCCGCACCGCAGCTCGAGCACCACCGGTTGCTCGGCGGTCGGCCGCACCACGGCGCGCGCCGTGTCGTGCACGCCGTCCGAGGTGATCTCCCAGGCCACGCCGGGGGAGCGGAGCACGACCGGGTCCGAGGTGCCGCGCACCCGCAGCCCCTCGCCGGTGGCCACCAGCCGCACCTGGACCTGGCCGAACTCCGGTCGCGGCGCGAACTCCACCACGGCCGGGGAACTGCCCGAGATGACCCGCACCAGGTCGGTCCGGTGCACGGTCGCGTAGTGGTCCAGGTAGTCCGTGACCAGCAGCCCGGACCAGCGGGTCTCCACGGTCATCGTGCCGGGCAGGTAGCGCTGGCCGAGCGGCAGCCCGCCACGTTCCGGCGAGATCGAGAAGTGCCCGGCGGCCGGACCGCCGAGCAGGTCGGCGAACACCGCCGCCGAGTCCGGCTCCGGGTGGCACAGCCAGGTCAGCCGGGCGTCCGGGGTGAGCAGGGCGACCGAGCGCTCGTTGGACATCATGGTCAGCCGTTCGATCGGCGGCGCCTGCCCGCCGTAGAGCCAGTTGCGCCGCTCCTCGACCAGGAACGCCAGCACCATGGCCACCGTGGTGGTGTCCGGAACCCGGAACCCGGCAAGGGTGTCGCCGCCGCCGACCTTCACGCCCAGGTCCGGGCCGGAGAGCCGGGCGAACGCCTTCTCGTCGGTGACGTCGTCGCCGAGGAACATCGCGGCGGTGGCGCCGACCTGGTGCCGCAGCACGTCCAGCGCGTGGCCCTTGTCGGTCTGCACCACGGCCAGCTCGATGACCTGCTTGCCCTCGGTCACCTGCACGCCGTCCCAGGTGCACGGCCCGGACCGGACGACCGAGGCGACCTGGCCGGCCACCTCCGGGTCGGCCCGCCGGGTGTGCACCGCGATGCTGGCCGGCTTGACCTCAAGGTGCACCCCGGGCGCGTCCGCGGTGAGCACCTCCAGCTCGTCCTCCAGCCGGCGGTGCAGCTCGCGGGCCCGGTTGTCCAGCGCGTGCACGAACCCGATGTCGAACTCCGAGCCGTGGCTGCCCACCAGGTGCACCTCGGCCGGCAGCCGGGACAGCGTCGCCAGGTCGCGCAGCGCCCGCCCGGAGATCACCGCCGTGGTGGTCTCGTGCAGGCCGGCAAGGGACCGCAACGCCCCCACCGACTCCGGCAGCGGCCGGGCGCTCTCCGGATCCTCGACGATCGGCGCCAGCGTCCCGTCGTAGTCACACGCGACCAGCAGGCGCGGCGTGCGGGCAAGCTGAACGATCGCCCGCCGCAACTGGGGTGTGAGTGCGTCCGCGGTCAACGCGTCTCCCTTGAGATCAGGGCTGGGTTTGCTCCGGTCCTAGGGCATCGAGGAAGGATCGTGCCCACCGGTCGACGTCATGGGTGAGCACCTGACGTCGCAGTGCGCGCATCCTACGGCGACCTTCGGCGGGATCCACGGACAGGGCGGCTTCCATCGCGTTCTTGACCCCGTCGAGGTCGTGCGGGTTCACCAGGAACGCGCTGGTCAGCTCGGACGCGGCACCGGCGAACTCGCTGAGCACCAGGGTGCCGCCCAGGTCGTGGCGGCAGGCGACGTATTCCTTGCAGACCAGGTTCATCCCGTCGCGCAGCGGGGTGACCAGCATGACGTCGGCGGCGGAGTAGAACGCGGCCAGCTCGGCCCGGTCCACCGACTGGTGCAGGTAGTGCACGACCGGGCGGCCGACCCGGGCGAACTCGCCGTTGATCCGGCTGACCATCCGCTCGATGTCGCTGCGCATCTTCTGGTAATGCTCCACCCGCTCCCGGCTGGGTGTGGCGAGCTGGATCATCACGACCTCGTCCGGGTCGACGCGACCCTCGGCGAGCAGCTCCTGCAGCGCGTAGAGCCGGATGTCGATGCCCTTGGTGTAGTCCAGCCGGTCCACCCCGAGCACGACCTTCTTCGGGTTGCCCAGGTCGGTGCGGATCTGCTGGCTGCGCTGGACCACCGGGCGGCTGCGGGCAACGCTGTCCAGGTTGACCGAGTCGATCGAGATCGGGAACGCGCCGACCCGCACCGGCCGGTCGCCGACCTGCACGATGCCCGGCCGGGTGCGCACGCCGACGTTGCCGCGGCTGGGGTCGAGGCCGAGCAGCCGGCGGGCCAGCCACAGGTAGTTCTGCGCGCCGCCCGGGCGGTGGAAGCCGACCAGGTCGGCGCCGAGCAGCCCGCGGATGATCTCGGCTCGCCAGGGCAGCTGCATGAACAGCTCGGTCGGCGGGAACGGGATGTGCAGGAAGAAGCCGATCCGCAGGTCGGGGCGCTGCTCGCGGAGCATCGCCGGCACGAGCTGGAGCTGGTAGTCCTGCACCCAGACGATCGCGTCCTGGGCGGCGACCTTCGCGCACGCCTCGGCGAACCGGTGGTTGACCTTGACGTAGCTGTCCCACCAGCCGCGGTCGAACACCGGCGGGGCGACCACGTCGTGGTAGAGCGGCCAGAGCGTGGCGTTGGAGAAGCCCTCGTAGTAGTCGCGCACCTCGGCCGCGGACAGCTCGACGGCGTGCAGCCAGATGCCCTCGTCCTCGAACGGCTCCACCGCGGAGTCGGCCAGACCGGGCCAGCCGACCCAGGCGCCGCTGTTGTTGCGCAGGAACGGAACCAGCGCACTGACCAGACCCCCAGGGCTGTGCTTCCACCGCTGCGAACCGTCGGAGAGCCGCTCCAGGTCGACCGGCAGGCGGTTCGCGACCACGACGAAGTCAGCGCCCGACGGATTTCCGCTGCTCACGCCGAACGGCCTCCCGTCGCCACGACATCCCGTTCGAGGTTAACCACATCGGCGGGAAATCGCGCCCCGCGGCCAGGTGTTGACCATCACGGAAGGATGGGTTTACGGCGGGAGGAACCCTCGGCACGGAGGAGATCTGCACATGCGTGGCACCGCTCGAATGATCATGATTTCGGCGCTCGCCCTGCTGGCGACGACCGCGTTCACCGCGCCGGCGGCCGCGGACCGACCGGATCAGGTGATCGTCTTACCGGGAATCAGCTCCGCCGAGGGCATCGCGGCGGGGAAGGGCAGCACGTTCTTCGCCGGTGACCTGTTCGGCGGTGACATCTTCCGCGGCGACATCCGGCGCGGGGCCGCCGCGCTGTTCATCGACGTGCCGGCCGGGCGCAACGCCGTCGGCATGACCGCCGACACCCGGCACGATCTGCTGTTCGTGGCCGGCGGCGGGGGCAAGGGCTACGTCTACGACACGCGCCGCCGTACCACCGTGGCCGAGTACGACTTCGCCGACCCGGCCGCCTCGTTCGTCAACGACGTGACGCTCACCCCGTTCGGCGCGTTCTTCACCGACTCGCGCAACCCGGTGCTGTACTTCGTGCCCGTGCGGCACGGCGTTCCCGGAGCGTTCCGCACGCTCGCGCTCAGTGGCCCGGCCGCGGAGATCGCCGGCGACTTCAACCTCAACGGCATCGTGGCCACACCCACCGGTCGGCTGATCGTCGCCCACTCCGCCCTGGCGCAGGTGATGACGGTGAACCCGGTGACCGGTGCCAGCGCGGTGATCTCCGGTGTCGACGTGTCCAACGTCGATGGCCTCGTCCTGGACGGCCGGCGCCTGTGGGCGGTGCAGAACGCGGACAACCAGATCACCGAGTGGCGGCTGTCCGGCGACCTGTCCGCCGGCACGCTGGTCGAGACGATCACCAGCCCGGCGTTCGCCGTGCCGACCACCGCCGCCAAGTTCGGCTCCCGGCTCGCGGCGGTGAACTCGCACTTCGACACCGGCATTCCGCCGACCGCGCCGCAGTACGAGGTCGTGGTGGTCGACTCCTGATGACCGACGACGTGGCGGCCGGCACCGATCTGTCTCTGGAACGGATCGAGCTGGCCGCCCGCGTCATCGATCCGGTGTTCCGCGACACCCCGCAGTACATCGACGAGCAACTCTGTGCCGCCCTCGGCCGTCAGGTGATCGTCAAGGTGGAGACCGCCAACCCGATCCGCAGCTTCAAGGGTCGCGGCACCGACTACCTGATCGGCCAGCTCGAACCCGGCCGCCACCCGGTCTGTGTCTCCACCGGCAACTTCGGCCAGGGCGTCGCCTACGCCGCCCGCCGTCGCTCGCTGCCGGCCACCGTGTTCACCCCGACCGGGACCAGTCCGTCCAAACTGGACAGAATCCGCGCTCTGGGCGCCGAAGTGATCTCCATCGACTCCGATCCCCGCGCCGCCGCCGCCGAGTTCGTCGCCCATTCCCCTTCCCGGCTGCTCGTCAAGGACGGCGGCGACCCCCGCATCGCCGAAGGCGCCGCCACCATCGCCGTCGAACTGTTCTCGACCTACCGCCCCGACACCCTGGTCGTCCCGGTCGGCGACGGCGCCCTCATCACCGGCATCGCCCGCTGGGCCAAAGCGGTCGCCCCCACCACCCGCATCATCGGCATCTGCGCCGCAGGCGCCCCCGCCATGCTGCACAGCTGGCACGCCCGCACCCCCCGCCAGGCCCCCGCCACCACCATCGCCGAAGGCCTCGCCATCACCACCCCCATCCCCGAGTCCCTCAACCGCATGCTCCCCCTCATAGACGACCTCCTGGAAATCCCCGACGCCCCCCTCCTCGACGCCATGCGCCTGGCCGCCCGCACCCTCGGCCTGCTCCTCGAGCCCTCCGGAGCCGTCGGCCTCGCCGCCCTCACCACCCTCCCCATCCCCGGCACCACCGTCGCCACCATCCTCACCGGCTCCAATCTCCGCACCGAACACCTCCACCACCTAAACTGAACCCCACACCCCGCCGGTGTAGCTCAATTGGCAGAGCATCCGCCTTGTAAGCGGAAGGTTCCGGGTTCGAGTCCCGCCACCGGCTCCAGGCTTGGCCAGGGCAGACTCTTCAGCTGAAGATCACCTAGTTGATCAGTGGGAGTCGCGCTGGCGGACCAGGCCAATACTCGCTACCGCGATGCCGCAATGCCCTGGCGCATCTGGGCGGCGTATGTCTACCTCATCGGGGACGGACTGGCGGACGGCTTGACGGTAGGAGATGGCTCAACTGAAGGAGACGGCTCGACAGAAGGGTCCTGTGTGTTGGTCAACAGTCCGAGGATGTCCTCAACGAGGGGCACGATATGCACCGGCAACTGCGGCGCCTCCGGCTTCGCATTAGCTTCGGTGGGAGTTATCGAGGTTGGAGTAATCGGTGGAATATTGGCAACCGTCGAATTCGTCGTCTCCTGCGCCGAGATCGGCGGCGCCGGGTCAGCCGGGATATCCGAGCCTGTTGATCGCGCCTTACCTTTCTCCGCTGTCGCTGACTGAGTGGGCGCCTGTTCGGTAGGAGCCGAAAATGGACTTGAGGGGGGGAGGTTCTGAAGAGTTTCGCCGCCTTGAGCGGCCTCGGCTCGGCACACCGGGACAGCCGCAGGGCTTGTAATGCCAAATCCGGTAAACGAAAAGAAGGTCGCCAAGAGGATGGCCACCGCCAGTCCTCCTGAAATGGCCCAGACGACTTGGCGGAGAGTGGGCCGGTGAATCGGGATGACGACTTCGGGGATGTGGATGTTGAACAGCAGACGGCGACTACGTTCAGGACTGCGCTCAGCACTCACATTGGCTTCGCTGCTCGGACTTTCGGCCACCGGTTTCGACCTCCCGTAAGTACGCGCAAGTTCGGCGGACACGGCAAGATACGGGTCTTCCGTGTCGAGGGCACGCCGACTCGACGGGGCCCCGTGCGGGATCATCCACTCGAGTGACGCACCGGGATAGGACACCGCGCCTGTTCGCTCGGAATCCGGTCGTGCACCCCAGTCGTGCCGCCCACCTGCGAGATTGGTTGCGGGTGTGGCGGCCGGTGTCGTCGAGTTGTTCGGCCCATTCGTGTTCGGGGCCGTGATCATTCAGCGGCATCCGTGGTCGTTTGCGCGCTGGGGCGTGCAACCATCCGGGGCGGCGGGGGTGTCAGGGGTGTGGGCATGTTGCGTAAGGGCCGCGATGAGGAGTCCTTCCGGGTGTTCGTGGCGGTGGCGAGCGAGCCGTTGGGGCGGTTGGCCTTCCTGTTGTGTGGGGATCATCATCTGGCTAACGATCTGGTGCAGAACTGCCTGATCCAGGCTGTATCGGGCCTGGCCGCGGCAGCGCGCCACGGTGGTGCTGCGTTACTGGTCGCAGCTCTCCGTCGCGGAGACGGCGGCCGCGCTGCGCTGCAGTGTGGGTGCGGTGAAGAGCCAGACTGCCCGGGGACCGGCTCGTTCGGTCCGGCCCAGAACGGCTCGTTCGGCAAGGTGGTCGCCCTGACCCGCGACGACGTCTGGCTCTTCGGCGGCTGGATCGAGTTCGCCCAGCACTGGGACGGCTCGTCCTGGACCGTCACACCCGGGCCTGCCACGGGCACCGACAGCCAGGAGTTCATCCGGGACTTCGCCGTCGCTCCCGGATCCACGGTGCTGTGGGCCGTCGGCGAACGCTTCACCGGTGGCGGACTCCGCACACCCGGCCGCACCGGCACCGTCGAGGAACTCACCGCCATCGTCGAGAAACCGAACGACACGGCGTTCGCCGCGTACCGCCGGCTGACCGGCTCCGCCTAGCACATCGGGTCCATCTCCGAAAGCGCAATTTTGCGCTGTCACGGCGTTTGTGGACGCGGTCTACTGCGGCTGGCTGGGCCACGTAGGTGGCCGGGCGGGTGGAACGTCTATCCGGGGAAGGTGCCGGGATGTCGCGTAAACGGAGATATCGCCAGTACGTGTTCACTGCGCCGATCATGACCGCCGCGCTCGCGGTACTGGTCGGTCCCGTTGCCCACGCGCAGTCGGCGCCGGAGGGCAGCACGATCGCGGTGTCGGTGCACGCCGGTGGGGACTCGTTCACCAGCGGCGAGGGCGCCGACCGCGGCAGCTACACCACCCGGCCGGTCCAGCGCGACGGCAACACCACGAACGAGGTGGACCCGGCGCACCAGTCCAGGAACGCGCCGGCGTTGCAGTCGGTCGAGCGGATGCGGACGGCCAACCCGGACGCCGCGATCTCCGGCACCCTCGGTGCGGTCTCCGGCGCCACACGCGAATCGATGAGCAGCCCGACCGCACCGGGTACGCCGTTCGAGCACCCGCCGCAGATCGAGCAGTACCAGGGCATCGATGTCGGGATCATCGGGATCGGCGGCGACGACGCCGGCTTCACGGCATGGGCCTGGACCGCGTTGATGTCCGCGGACGAAACCTCGGAGCGCCTGTACCCGCCCTATCTGGCGGCGGTCGAGGATCCGGCGTTCGCGAGCCGGCTTGCCGAGCTGTACCAGGTCCTGATCGACCAGCTCGCGGCCAACGGCACGCTGGTGGTCACCACGTATCCCCGGATCCTGCCGGACGTGCTGCCGCCGGACGCACCGACCGGCACGAGCGGGTTGGCCATCTCCCCCATGGAGGCGGAGCTGTCCAACAAGCTCGTCCGGGCGATCAACAACGCGATCCGGGCGGCCGTGCCGACGGTCGCTCAGTACGCGCAGGCAAAGGCCAAGTTCGTCGACCTGGCGGAGTTGGAGGACGCGCTCGACGGTCACCTGCTGTCCTCCCAGGACCCGGCGGTCAGGGGACATCTGTCCGGCGACACCGCCGGCTCGTACCACCCCAACGAGCTCGGTCAGCGACTGCTCGGCGAACGCTTGGATCCGATCCTGGACCAGGCCATAGACCGAACCATTACGGCGCGGCAGGCGCAGGAGGGCCTTGGGCCGGTGGAGCTGACCGGCCCGGGCCAGGTCCAGCTGCCGGCCGTTCCGGTTGGTGGGCTGGAGCCGGTGCTGGTCCCGCCCGCGCAAGGACAGCCGGCTCCGGGCGGCGGCGCCAACGGACCTGATCGCCCTCCGCAGACTCCACAGCCTCCACAGCCTCCGCAGGCTCCGGGCGGCGGGACCCCGCTGCCTCCGTCCCGGCCGCCGACCCCTCCGCCTACGGTGGAGGACCCGCCCGAGTCGCCCGCTCCGCCTGACGACGACCCGGGCGGGGGAGGGTCCGGGGACGGCAACTTCGGCTCGGATGGTCCGGGGAGCGACGCGGCTCAGCCGGCTGACACCGACTCGATGGACGACGACGCGGACGCCGATGACAGCGATGCCGATGACAGCGATGCCGATGACAGCGATGCCGATGACAGCGATGCCGATGACAGCGATGCCGACGACAGCGATGCCGACGACAGCGATGCCGACGACAGCGATGCCGACGACAGCGATGCCGACGCCGACTCGGATGCCGACGCCGACTCGGATGCCGACGCCGACTCGGATTCCGACTCTGACAGCGATGCCGACTCCGACTCCGACAGCGACTCCGACTCCGACAGCGACTCCGACTCTGACAGCGACTCCGATTCCGACAGCGACAGCGACTCCGACTCCGGCGACAGCGATTCCGGCGACAGCGACAGCGGCGACTCCGGGGATTCCGGTGACGGTGGCGACTCCGGAGATGGCGGAGATGGCGGCGACGGTGGTGGCGACGGCGGCGATGGCGGCGGCGACGGTGGTGGCGATGGCGGCGGCGGCGATGGTGGCGGCGGCGGCGATGGTGGCGACGGTGGTGGAGGTGACGGCGGCGGCGGCGATGGCGGCGGCGATGGTGGCGGCGATGGTGGCGGCGACGGTGGCGGCGGCGGCGATGGCGGCGGCGGTGGTGGTGACGGCGGTGGCGGCGGCGATGGCGGCGGTGGTGGTGACGGCGGCGATGGCGGCGGTGGTGGTGACGGCGGTGGTGACGGCGGTGGGTTCTGACCGCCACGTCGTCGAGGTATGACGGTTCGCGCCAAGCGGGCTAACTGAACCGGCGGCTGGTGACCCGCGAACGCGGGCGCCAGCCGCCGGTTTTGCGTTGGGGCTAGCGCGGTCGGGGGGACAGGTGGCGGTGGAGGAATTGGGCGGTCGCGGCGGTTGCGGCGGTGACGTGGGGGTCGGCGTCGTAGAGGTCGATGTGTTGGGTGCAGTCGAGCCACACGATCTGTTTCGGGCCCGCGGCTCGGTTGTGGAGCTCGGTGGCGAGTTCGGGGGCGCAGAAGGCGTCGATCCGGCCGTGCACGACGAGGAGGGCGGTGGCGGCAAGCAGGGGTGCGGCGCCGAGCGCGTCGAAGGTCATCAGGGAGTGCAGGGAGCCTCGGGTGACCCGGTTCTCCCAGTGGGCCGAGTTGCCGCGCTCGGTGCCGTAGTAAGCGAAGGGCTCGTCGCCGGCCATCGCGGCCTCGGCGTTGTCGGGGGCGACCGCGGGCAGGTATTCGTCGTACCGGTCGACGAAGGAGCGCAGCGCGGCCCGGTAGGTCTCGATGCCCATGCGCTCGGCGAACCAGGACGGGCTGTTGTAAGCACCGGCGATACCGGCTACCGCCCCGATTCGGGGATCGGTCGCGCCGGCCCGGACCGCGTAGCCGCCGCCGAGACAGATGCCGACCATGCCGATCCGTTCGGGATCGATCTCGGGACGGGAGGCCAGGACGTCCACCGCGGCGCGCAGGTCGGCGAGCTTTCCCTGGCTGTCCTCGTGGCCCCGCCGGCCTTCGCTCTCGCCGAAGCCGCGATGGTCGAAGGCGAGGGTGGCGAAGCCGGCCTCGGTCAGCCCGGCGGCGTAGGTGGCGACCACCTGGTCCTTGACCCCGGTGAACGGTCCGGTGAGCACGACGCCCGGCACGGGTCGCGGACCGGCCGGCAGCCGCAGCTCGCCGACCAGAGTGACGTCCTCGCTGGCGAAGGTGATTCGGTCCGGCCGGCTCATGCCCTGCCGCGCCTGTGCAGCCGACATCGGGAAGTGGTGTCCTTTCCGGAGAAATTCGATGATCCACAGGCTAGGTTGTGGTCACGGCACCGGCCAGAGGGCACTTTTCGGTGCCCATGACCCAGCCGCACCGCAGGGGAGCGTCGCCATGGAGCTGGTGATCCCGGACGTCCTCGAGGAAAGCTGCCCTACCCGTCAGGCCCTCGAGCGGTTGGCCGCCAAGTGGCGGGTGTTGTTGATCTACGCGCTGTTCGCCGGCCCCCAGCGACCCGCTCAACTGCGCCGCCGGCTCCCCGGCATCTCCCAGAAGGTGCTCACCGAAACCCTGCGCGGCATGGAAAAGGACGGCCTGGTCGAGCGCCACCTGATCAAACTGGACGCCCCCCAGCACATCGAGTACGCCCTGACCGAACTCGGCAGGACGCTGCGGGAGCCGCTCGCCGCCATCTGCTCCTGGGCCGCGGCCCATCCGCCCGGGAGCTGAGCCCGCCAGAGTGTCCTATGTGGACGGTTTGAGAGCGAAGGTGGCGGCGGTGTGCTCGTGCGGGATTTCCTGGACGAGGACGTCGGTGTGCACGGCGATCATCCGGGTGATCGCGTTGGTGAGCGTGACGGTGTCGTTGGTCCTGGCGAGTTGCCAGCGTTGGAGCCGGTTGGTGGCGGCGCAGGTTTCGGCGGTGATGGGGGTGCCGGGTTCCAGGGGGGTGTTCAGGTCCCGGGTGCCAAGGCGGGATTCGGCGCACAGGTTGGTGGGAACGTGGCGCAGGGTGTGGTAGCCGTCGGGGGTGGGGTCGATGCGCCACGTGCTGGGCTCCGCGGCGGTGGTGAGGGCGGCGCCGGGGGTGGGTTCGGCGGGGGTGAGGTACTCCTCGTCGAGGGCGAGGGTGACGGGGGCGTCCGGGATGGGCGTGTTGCCGGGGGGAGGGATGCCGGGGGAGCGGCCGGCGCGTTCGGCGCGCCGGGTGAAGGCGGTGATGTCGGGATCGGGGCGGGTGGCACCCCAGGTGGACTGGGCGATGAACCGGAGCGGCAGGAAGAGGTGTGCTTCGGTCTCGTTCTCGGTTTCGGCGGAGCCGTTGTCCGGCCAGAGGGTCAGCTTGGCGCCGGTCACCTTTGCTGACGGGGCAACGGCTTCGTCCTGGAAGAACAGCGGCGACCAGTCCCGGGCGTAGAGCGTGGCGATGTCGGCCTTTCCGGTGCCACGGCCCAGATACAGCGCCTCCGCGGCGTTCATCACGTCGTGCCCACGGTCGATCAGCGCGCTGGGCCGGACGTGGCCGCCCTGCCAGTGCTCGATCACGATGTCGGTGTCCAGCGGAACGGTCTGGGCCACGATGAGGCCGTCGTTCCAGATGCGCAGCCGCTTTCCCTTGGCCTTCACGTGCGCGTTGACCCGGTTGATGAAGTCGATCAGCGCGTCCTGGGCGACGGCCTGCGGACCGTACCTGGCCCGCGCGTAGTCGAGCAGGTGCGGGTAGTTGGCGTAGTCGTCGCCGATCAGGTACTCGTCGGCGCCCAGGTGCCAGAACGGGGTGTCGAACACCGTCAGGTACTCGTCGATGAGGCCGGTCACGTAGTCGAACGCCTCGGGCTTGGTGACATCGAGGACGGTCGGGTTGCGGGTGCCGTCGGCCCCGGCGAGTTGGAGCTCCGGGCGGTTGCGCAGCCACGGCGTCATGTGGCCGGGTGCGTCGACCTCCGGCACCAGCGTGACGTGGTAGCGGGCGGCCAGTTCCTGCAGCGCGGCCGCCTGGAGTTTGGTGTAGTAGCCCCACTCGACGGTGTCCGGATAGGCGTCGCTGCGCACCTTCAGCTCGATCCAGAGCTGGTTCAGCTTCAGGTACGACGCGTCGCGGATCAGACGGTGCAGCGCGTCGGTGGAGATGTGCACGATGCAGGCGCAGATTCCCACGCCGCGTTCGGCGTAGCGCGGAACGTCGGTGACCGCGCCGGCCGGCAGCGGTCCCCCGGCGCGCAGCATCTGGAGCAGCGTGCGGGTGCCGTAGAACGCCCCGGCGTCGGTCCGCGCGGTGACCGTGACCATGTCGGCCACCGACAGCGCGTAGCCCTCGGCGCCGAGGTCGGCGCGGTTGCCGTCGAGCCCGAGCACGATGTCGCCGGACCGGCGCGGCTCGGTGACCACCGGCAGCCGCCGGCCGATGATCTCCGCCGCGTCCCCGGCGAACGTCTCGGCGTCGTCGCGCACGTGTTCCTGTTCCGGGTCGACCACGATCCGGCTGTCCGGGGTCAGCTCGAACCGCCCGGCGGCCGACGTCCACCCGGTCAGCGCCGGCACGGTCACCGGCGGCGGGCCGGGCGGCAGTGGTTCCGGCGGCGGCGTGGACGTGCAGCCGACCGCCAACACCGCGACAACCCCCAGCGCCCAACCCTTCACGATCCGAACCCGACACCACCCACCCGGCTCAGGTCAACCCGTTCTCTACAGTGGCGGCGTGCTGTCGCTGCGCTCCCGCCGGCTGGTCGCCCCATCGCTGCAGATGGGCGCCGGCCTGGTCGTGTTCGGGATCGCCGGTTACGTCTTCGTCGCGCTCACCGGCCGGACACTGCCCAAGGCCGAGGCCAACCTGGCGCTCGCCTTCTACTTCGTGGTCAACGTGGCCGGCCCGGGCGTGTTCGCCGCGCTCGAGCAGGTGGCCAGCCGGTCCACCAGCCGGGCGCTGGCCGCCGGCCGGCCGGTCGGGCCGGAGCTGCGCAAGGTGCTGCGGGCCGGCGCCATCCTGGTGGCGGTGGTGACCGGCTTGCTGGTGCTGCTCGCGCCGGTGCTGGTCGGTGCCACGCTGCACGGCGACTGGGTGGTCTTCGCCGCGGTGCTGACCACGCCGGCCCTCAACGGCGCACTGCACCTGGTGCGCGGCCAGCTGGCCGGGTCGCGGCGGTTCGGCGGTTACAGCGCGGTGCTGGCCATCGAGGGCGCCGCCCGGATGGTGCTCTGCCTCGGGCTCGCCGTCGCCGGCGCCGACCATGCGTGGGTGTACGCGGCGGCCTACCAGATCTCGACCGTGGTCGCGGTGCTCGCCGGCCTGGCCTGGCTGCGCGCCCGCCGGCCGGCCGAGCCGGTGGAGCCGGTGGAGCCGACCGCCGAGGACACCACGATCGGCCGGAGTCTCGCCGCGCTGTCGGTGGCGACGCTGTTCGCCCAGCTGCTGCCCAACATCGCGCCGCTCGCGGTGACCTCCCGGCTGGCCGAGGACAGCGCGGTCGCGCTGGCGTTCGGCCAGGCCGCGGTGATCGCCCGGATCCCGGTGCTGCTGTTCTTCCCGGTGCTGACCATGCTGCTGCCGTCCCTGACCGCCGCGGTGACCCGGGGCGACCTGGCCCTGTTCGCCCGCCGGATGCGGCTGCTGCTGGCCGGGATCGTCGGCGCCGGCATCCCTGGCGTGGCCCTGTTCGTGGCCATCGGCCCGTGGGTGCTGCGGACGTTCCTGGCCACGCCGCAGCCGCCGGACACCGGGATCATGCTGTTGCTGGGGACCAGCACGGTGGTGCTGATCGCCGCGTACGCCGTGCAGCCCGCACTGGTGGCGCTCGGCCGGGACCGGGTGGTCACCGTGGGCTGGGTGGTCGGGTCGGTCGTCACGCTCGGGCTCGCGCTGCTGCTGCCCGACGCGGTCACCGCGGCCGCGATCGGGCAGCTGCTCGGGCCGGGCCTGACCCTGCTGATCGTGCTGCACGGCCTACTACGGGAACTGCGTTCGGACAGCCGTCCGGCCGTGGCCACGAGATAGGAGAACCCTCGCAGATGCGTGCCCTTGTCACCGGTGGGGCGGGATTCATCGGATCGACCCTGGCCGACCGGCTGCTGGCCGGCGGCCACGAGGTCGTGGTGGTCGACGACCTGCGGCGTGGGCGGCGGGAGAACCTGGACGCCGCGCTGGCCGCCGGTGCCGTGCTGCACGAGTTGGACGTCCGCGCGCCCGAGCTGGCCGGCCTGCTCGACACGGTCCGGCCGGAGGTGGTGTTCCACCTGGCCGCGCAGATCGACGTGCGGGTCAGCGTGGCCGATCCGCTGCTGGACCTGTCGCTGAACGTGCAGGGCACGGTGAACCTGGCCGAGGCGGCTCGGCGGGCCGGGGTGCGCAAGGTCGTCTTCGCGTCGTCGGGCGGTTCGATCTACGGCAACCCGACCCAACTCCCGGTCGCCGAGACGGTCCCGATCAACCCGGCGTCGCCGTACGCGGCGTCCAAGGTCGCCGGCGAGGTGTACCTCAACACGTATCGCGAGCTGTACGGCCTGGACTGTACCCATCTGGCGCTGGCCAACGTGTACGGCCCGCGCCAGGATCCGCACGGCGAGGCGGGCGTGGTGGCGATCTTCATCAACGCGCTGCTCCGCGGGGCGCCGACCAGGGTCTTCGGCGACGGCGGCAACACGAGGGACTACGTGTTCGTCGGCGACGTGGTGGACGCGTTCATCGCCGCGTCCGGGCCGGCCGGCGGTGGCCGCCGGTACAACATCGGCACCGGCCGGCAGACCTCCGACCGGGAGCTGCATTCGTTGGTGGCCAAGGAGATCGGGGTCGCCGACGACCCGGAGCGGGCGCCGGCGCGGCTGGGTGACCTGCGCGCATCCGCGCTGGACGGCTCGGCGGCGGGCCTGGAGCTGGGCTGGTCGCCGCGGGTGGACGTGGTCGAGGGGATCCGGCGAACGGTGGAGTACTTCCGGTCAGCGGGCGGGTCGCAGGGCGCGGCCGACCAGGGATAACGCGAGCTTGACGTCGCGGCCGCCGAGCGCGCCCAAGGCGGAGCGCAGGGCGTGCAGGCGGGTGGTCAGGTGCAGCCGGGCGGCGCGGGCGGCGCGGGTCCAGCCGGTCTCCCGGAGCTTGCGGGCGGCGGCGGCGTAGTAGCGCTGCTCCTCGTCGAACCGGGCCAGGGTCTTGGCGTGCTGGGAGGAGTGGTTGGCCTGGTGGCGTCGGTAGCGGAAGACCGGCGTCTTGTCCATCGCCATGGTGCCGCCGCCGAGCAGCATGTCGATGGTCCAGGCGAGGTCGGCGATCGAGGCGTACTGGCCGACCTGCTGGGCCCTTGGCACGACGTCGGTGCGGTAGCACATCGCCGGGCAGTAGAGCCAGTTGCCGCGCATCAGGCTGCGGGCGGCGGTGGGACCATCGAGCTCGTCGTGCCGCCATGCGGAGCGGCTGACCAGGCGCTTGATCCGGTCAGCCAGGCTGTCGGTCGGGTTGCCGTCGCCGTCGACCAGGTTGACGCCGGGGTGGACCATGATCGCGTCGGGGTGCCGCTCGAAGGCGTTGACCACGACCTCGACGTAGTTGGGTTCCAGCGCGTCGTCGGCGCCCATCACGGTGAGGTACTTGAGCTTGCCCATGGTCAGGCACTTCGTCGTGTTGCCGGTGGTGCCCAGGTTCTGCTCGTTCTGCACCCACTCGATCCGCGGGTCGTCCAACTCGGCGATGTAGTCGCGGGCCGCGGTGCCCGGGTACTGGTCGTCGACGATGGTCAGCTTCCAGTCGTCCCGGGTCTGCTTGCGGACGCTCTCGATCAGCTCGAACAGGTACTTGGGGTCGACGTAGTAGGGCACGACGAAGTGGACGCTCATGAGTTCCCTGTCGCTCGGTGGGGTTTGGGAGAAAGTCAGTCCACGGGAGCGTCGCTCGGCGGCTCCGCGTTCTGCAGGGCGATCGCCCGGGCCAGCCGGGCGTAGCGCAGCTCAAGTTCCTTGAACCGCAGGTAGGCATTGAGGGTGGCGAAGGTGAAGATCACCACGAGCGCGTACAGCAGCAGGTCGGTGCCGCGGCCGACGCCGAGCCAGTCGGCGACCAGTTGGACGTCCATCGGCCGGACGGCGGCGTAGATGCCGAAGATGACGAAGAGCAGGAAGGCGAGCTTCGTCCCGGCCGCGGTGCGCGCGGTGCCGCGCCTGCGCAGGAACAGGATGAGCAGCCCGACCGACGAGGCGACGAGAACGTACTGAATCAGCATGGGCTACAGACCCGCCCTGTTCTTGATCATCGTTTCGAAGACGATGTTGATTCCATTGATCATCGACTGCCCCTTGGCCATGGAGTAGTCGGTGTAGAGGATCGTCACCGGCTCCTCGGTCACCCGCCAGCCGTACCGCTCGATCATGTGCACGATCTCGGAGGCGTGGCTCATCCCGTTGAGTGTGATGTTCATCTGGTCGGCCACGGTCCGGTTGAACACCCGCAGGCCGTTGTGCGCGTCGGTCAGGCCGAGCCGCCGGGTGCGCCGGCTGAGCAGCACCACGGTTTGCAGCACGAACCGCTTGATCCACGGAATGTGTGAGGTGTCACCGTGGAACCGGGTGCCGACCACGATGTCGACGTCCTCGGCCCGCAGCCGCTCGAGCATGGCGAGCACGTCGTCGACCTGGTGCTGCCCGTCGGCGTCGAACGTCACGAAGTACCGGGCGCCCGGCCGGGACCTGGCGTACTCCAGGCCGGTCTGGATCGCCGCGCCCTGCCCGAGGTTGACCGGATGCCGGACCAGGTGTGCCCCGGCCGAGCGAATCTCCTCGGACGAGTTGTCCCTGCTGCCGTCGTCGACACACACGATGTTGGGGAACGTCTTACGGGCGTTCCGCACGACGTCGCCGATCACCTGTCCCTCGTTGAACACGGGGACGATCAGCCAAACGTCTGGCCAGTCGGCCATGCGCTCTCCGCTACGTTGGGGGTGGACAGGACGGCCTGAGCGTAGTACAGGCTCCGGCCCCGTCTACGATGCCTGGGGCGCTAAAGGGTGATCACCCAAAGGTTGTAGATGACTACAGCCAGTGTGATTGGCGACAAACCGAAAGGACATTGATGGTTGGCGTAGCGGTAATCGGTGCGGGCTACTGGGGGCCCAACCTGGTGCGCAACATCCAGGCGACCCCGCAGTTCGACCTGCGGGCGCTGTGTGACCTCGACCTGAACCGGGCCAAGGCGGTGCTCGGCCGCTACAGCACGGTCCGGGCGACCGACTCGCTGGCCGAGGTGCTCGCCGACCAGGACGTGCACGCCGTCGCGATCGCCACCCCGGCCGGGACGCACCTGGAGATCGCGCTGGCCGCGATCGAGGCGGGCAAGCACGTGCTGGTGGAGAAGCCGCTCGCCTCGTCCTACGCCGACGGGGTGAAGCTGGTCACCGCGGCCGACGAGCGGGGCCGGGTGCTCATGCTCGACCACACCTACTGCTACACCCCGGTGGTGCGCCGGCTGCGCGAGCTGGTCCGCGCCGGTGAGCTGGGCGACCTGCAGTACGTCGATTCGGTGCGGATCAACCTCGGCCTGGTCCAGCCGGACATCGACGTGCTGTGGGACCTCGCCCCGCACGACCTGTCGATCCTGGACTCGATCCTGCCGCCCGGGGTGCACCCGGTCGCGGTCGCCGCGCACGGCTCGGACCCGGCGAACCTGGGCCGCGCCTGTGTGGCGTATCTCTCGGTACAGCTGTCCAACGGCGCCATCGCGCACGCCCACGTGAACTGGCTGTCCCCGACCAAGATCCGCACGATGATCGTCGGCGGCTCGCAGCGCACCGCGGTGTGGAACGACCTGGATCCGGGCGCGCCGCTGGCCGTCTACGACCGCGGCGTGGACTGGCCGGACAGCGCCGAGCAGCGCCGGGTCTCCTACCGGATCGGCGACATGGTCGCGCCCGCGCTGCCGGCCGGCGAGGCGCTGCGCGCGGTGATGGCCGAGTTCGCCGCCTCGATCATCGAGCAGCGCGCGCCGCTCACCGACGGCCGGTCCGGCCTGCGGGTGCTGGCCCAGCTGGAGGCGGCGTCAACTAGCCTCGCCGAGGGCGGCACGTTCGTGCCGGTGGTGAACGGAAAGGGAGCCTGATGGACCTGGCCGACCGGCAGATGCTGGTCACCGGCGGCGCCGGCACGATCGGCTCGCACGTGGTGGACCAGCTGCTCGACGCGGGCGCCGCGCGCGTGCTCGTGGTCGACGACATGAGCCGCGGCACCCCGCGCAACCTGGAGCGCGCACTGCGGGTGGCGCCCGACCGGGTCGAGGTGATCGAGGGCGACATCCGCGACGCCGCCCTGCTGCACAAGGTCAGCGCCGGCACCGACGTGGTGTTCCACCTGGCCGCGCTGCGCATCACCCGGTGCGCCGCCGAGCCGCGCACCGCGCTGGAAGTGTTGGTGGACGGCACGTTCAACGTGATCGAGGCGGCGGTCGACGCCGGAGTGCGCAAGGTGGTGCTGTCCTCGACCGCGTCGGTCTACGGGCTGGCCGAGGAGTTCCCGACCACCGAGCGGCACCACACGTACAACAACGACACCTTCTACGGCGCCGCCAAGGCGTTCAACGAGGGGATGCTGCGCAGCTTCCACGCCATGACCGGCCTGGACTACGTGGCCCTGCGCTACTTCAACGTGTACGGCCCGCGGATGGACGCGCACGGCAAGTACACCGAGGTGCTGATCCGCTGGATGGAGCGGATGGCCGAGGGCCAGCCGCCGCTGATCCTCGGCGACGGCAAGCAGACCATGGACTTCGTGCACGTGGCCGACATCGCCAGGGCGAACATCCTTGCCGCGCAGGCGGATGTGACCGACCGGGTGTACAACATCGCGACCGGGACCGAGACCTCGCTGCTCGACCTGGCCGAGGCGCTGGCCAAGGTGATGGGTTCGACCGAGCCGCCGGAGTTCGGCCCGGCCCGCACGGTGAACAGCGTCACCCGGCGGCTGGCCGACATCGAGGCGGCCCGGCGGGATCTCGGCTGGGAGCCGCGGATCGGCCTCGAGGACGGCCTCGCCGACCTGGTCGACTGGTGGAAGGCGCTGCAGTGATCCCGGTGATCCGACCCTCGCTCGGCGAGGAGGAGGCGCTGGCCGCGGCCGAGGCGGTGCGCTCCGGCTGGGTGGCCCAGGGGCCGCGGGTGGCCGAGTTCGAGGCCGCGTTCGCCGGCTCGGTCGAGGCCGGCCACGGTGTGGCGCTTTCGTCCTGCACCACCGCGCTGCACCTGGCGCTGCACGTGCTCGGCATCGGACCGGGCGACGAGGTCATCGTGCCGTCGCTGTCGTTCATCGCCACCGCGAACGCGGTGCGCTACGTCAACGCGCAGCCGGTGTTCGCCGACGTCGATCCGCTGACCGGCAACCTCACGCCGGAGACGGTGGACGCGGTGATCACCCCGCGCACCGCGGCGGTGCTGGCCGTGCACCAGGGCGGCGTGCCGTTCGACGCCGACGCCCTCGCCGAGCTGTGTGCCCGGCGCGGGCTGGCGCTGGTGCACGACGCCGCGTGCGCGGCCGGGTCGACCTACCGCGGCCGGCCGGCCGGCGCCGGTGCGACCCTGGCCGCGTGGTCGTTCCACCCGCGCAAGCTGCTCACCACCGGCGAGGGCGGGATGCTCACCACGGACGACACGGAGCTCGCCGCGCGCTGCCGCCGGCTGCGCGAGCACGGCATGAGCGTCTCGGCCGGGGACCGGCACCGCTCGGACACCGTGGTGCTGGAGACCTACGACGAGGTCGGCTTCAACTACCGGCTGACCGACATCCAGGCCGCGATCGGGCTGGTGCAGCTGGCCCGGCTGCCCGAGGTGATCGCCCGCAGGCGGGCGCTGGCCGAGCGCTACCACAAGCTGCTCACCGACCTCGACGGCGTGCGCGCGGTCACCGACCCGGACCACGGAACCACCAACTACCAGTCGTTCTGGGTGGTGCTGCCGGAGGATTACGCCGGCACCCAGCGGGACGTGCTGGCCGGGCTGAAGGCCCACGGGGTCTCCGCCCGGCGCGGGATCATGGCCTCGCACCTGGAACCGCCGTACGCGGACCTGCCGGCGGACCTGCCGGTGACCGAGCACCTGGCCCGGCGCTCGGTGATCCTGCCGCTGTTCCACCAGCTGACCGAGGCGGAGCAGGACACCGTGGTCACCGCGCTCACCGAGACGCTGCGGGGCCGCCGGTGACCGCACCGCTGCTGATCATCGGCGCCGGTGGGTTGTCCAGGGAGACGCTGGCCGCCGTCGAGGCGGTCAACTCGGTACGTCCACAGTGGACTGTGCTGGGCTTCCTGGACGACAATCCGGCGCTGCACGGCCAGATCATCGACGGCCGGCCGGTGCTCGGCCCGACCGGGCTGGTCGCCGAGCAGCCGGACGCCGCGGTGGTGCTGACCATCGCCAGCCCGCGGAACCTGGGCACCCGCAAGAAGATCGTGCACCGGCTGGACCTGCCGGCGCACCGCTGGGCCACGGTCGTGCACCCAACCGCCAGCATCGCCCCCGGCACCGAGCTCGGTGCCGGATCGGTGTTCCTTGCCGCCACCGTGGTGACCGCGCCGCAGGTGATCGGCGCGCACGTGGTGGCCATGCCGCACACCACGATCACCCACGACGACAACATTTCCGACTACGTGCAGTTCGCCAGTGGGGTGCGTCTCTCCGGCGGTGTCACCGTCGGCGAGAGCGCTTACCTCGGCAGCGGTTCGATGGTCCGCGAGGGCCTGACGATCGGTGCCGGCGCGCTGCTCGGCATGGGCGCGGTCGTACTCAGCGACGTGCCGCCCGGCGAGGTGTGGGTGGGCAATCCCGCCCGGCGCCTGCGCACCACGAATTCCGTCGATCAGATTCCCACGAGGACACCCGCATGACTGCTCCCATTCCCCCCGTCGACCTGTCCGTCCAGCACGCCGAGATCGCCGGGGAGGTCGAGGCCGGCTGGGCACAGGTGCTTGAGCGCACCGCGTTCATCAACGGCCCCCAGGTCGGCGAGTTCGAGCGCGCCTACGCCGAGTTCAGCGGCGTCGGCCACTGCATCGGCGTGGGCAACGGAACCGACGCGCTGGAGTTCGCGCTGCGCGCGGCCGGCGCCGGACCGGGCACCGAGTGCGTGCTGCCGACCAACAGCTTCATCGCCACGGCCGAGGCGGTGGCCCGCACCGGCGCCACCGCGGTGTTCGTCGACTGCGACCCGGCCAGCTTCCTGATCGACACCAAGGCGGCCCTCGCCGCGATCACCGAGCGCACCAAGGCGATCCTGCCGGTGCACCTGTACGGCCAGATCGCGCCGGTCGAGGAGCTGCTGCCGGTGTGCGCCGAGCACGGCGTGACCGTGGTGGAGGACGCCGCCCAGTCCCAGGGCGCCACCCGCAACGGCGCGGTGTCCGGCTCGATCGGCCACATCGCCGGCACCAGCTTCTACCCGGGCAAGAACCTGGGCGCCTACGGCGACGCGGGCGCGGTCACCACCAACGACGACGCACTCGCCGAGTCGGTGCGGCTGCTCCGCGATCACGGCTCGCCGGCCAAGTACGTGCACAGCACGCTCGGCTTCAACAGCCGGCTGGACACCCTGCAGGCCGTGGTGCTGAGCGCGAAGCTCAAGCGGCTGGCGGCGTGGAACACCGCGCGGGCCGAGGCGGCCGCCTACTACACCGAGCTGCTCGGCGGCCTCGCCGGCGTGGTCCCGCCGAGCACGCTGCCCGGCAACACCCACGTCTGGCACCTCTACGTGATCCGGGTCGCCGAGCGCGACCGGGTGGTGGCGCACCTGCGGGACAACGGGGTCGGCGCGGCCATCCACTACCCGACGCCGATCCACCTGACCGAGCCGTTCGCCGGCGCGGGGCGCGGCGCGTTCCCCAACGCCGAGCAGGTCACCGGCGAGATCCTCAGCCTGCCGATCTACCCGGGGATCACCCGGGCGCAGCAGGACCGGGTGGTCGAGGTGCTGGCCGAGGCGGTCCGCTGACCAGGGTCGCCCGACCGGGGTGCTTCGCAATCGCATACGATCGCCGCTCGTGAACCGTCGGCGTTCCGGAATCCGCCTGTGGCTGCTGGCCTTCGTCGGGTTCTGGCTGCTGCACGCGGCGTGGTCGTTCGCCACGCCGCTGAACGGCCCACCCGACGAGCTGCAGCACGTCATCCGGGCGGCCGGGGTGGGCCGGGGCGAGATCATCGCCCCGGCCGAAGGGATACACGGGTACCAGAACGTCCCGAAGACCCTCAACCGGGGCTGGTGCTTCCCGACCAAGGTCGAGGTCGCGGCCAGCTGCGAGCCGGAGCCGGTCGGCGACGAGACGGCCATGATGGTGAACACCACGGCGGCCCGGTACAACCCGGTGTACTACCTGGTGAGCGCCTGGCCGGTGGCGGTGTGGCCGAACTGGACCGGGATCATGCTGTCCCGCCTGATCAACGGCGCGCTCATGGCCGCGCTGCTGGCCTGCGCCGTGGTCGCGGCGGCCCGGTGGTTCGGGCACAAGGGCATCGTGGCCGGGGTGGCGGTGGCGCTCACCCCGATGATCGCCCACCTCGGCGGGGCCATCAATCCCGCCGGCATCGAGATCGCGGCCGGGGTGGCGCTGTTCGCCGCGCTGATCCCCCTGCTGCACGAGAAGACCGGCGAGGTGAACCGGGCCCAGGTGGCCCTGGCCGCGGTGTCCGCGGGGGTGCTGGTCACGCCCCGGTTCACCGGTCTGATGTGGTTGCTGATCATTCTCGGCGTGCTGCTCGTCCCGGCCAGCCGGGCCCGGCTGCGCGAGCTTGCCCGGTCGCCGGCCGTGTGGCTCGCGTCCGGGTTCGTCGTGCTGTGCGTCGCCGCGTCGCTGGCCTGGACCCTGGTGGCCCGTACCGCGGAACCGGCCGGCTGGGAACATGGCCTGAGCGTCACCACGATCCTGCGGTTCGCCGTGTTCGAGATGTGGCCCAACGTGGCCAACCAGATGATCGGCGTGATGGGCTGGGCCGAGACGCTGATGCCCCGGCTGGTCTACGTCGTCTGGTTCATGGCCGCCGGGCTGGTGCTGCTCGGTGGGCTGATCATGGGCAGCCGGGTGGACCGCTGGCGGCTGATCGCCCTGTTCGTCGGCACCTTCGCCCCGCTTCTGGCGCTTGAGATCCTCTCCGCCAACCAGATCGGCTTCTTCAACCAGGGCCGCTACTTCCTGCCCGGGGCGGTCGGGCTGCCGATGCTGGCGGCCTGGATCATGGCCCGGCGCGGTCTGCCGGCCGAGCAGCAGCGCTCGATCACCCGGCTGGTGCTGGTGCTGCTGCTGCCCGTTCAGCTGATCTGCCTGCCGTACACGATGGCCCGGTGGAACTCGGGGCTGGTCAGCCTCAACCCGTACAACGGCTCCTGGGAGCCGCCCTACGGCAACACGCTGCCGCTGGTCCTGGTCACGGTCGCGGTCGGCGTGCTGTTCGTGACCTTCTGGCGGGCCGCCGGGGCGCCCGAACCGGTGCCGCCCGCCGAACCCGAGCACGAGGACGCGTCCGATGTCACCGTCGACGAGCCGGTCAAGGCCGGTCATGCGTAGCGCGGTCCGGCTGTGGCTGCTGGCCTTCGCCGGCTTCTGGCTGCTGCATCTGGCCTGGGCGCTGGCCGCGCCGTACAACGGCCCGCCGGACGAGCAGCGGCACGCGATCCGCGCGGCCGGGGTGCTCGACGGCCAGTTGATCGCCCCGCCGGTGCAGCCGGGCGGCGCGGACATCGCGCGGGACGGCGACGTGTTCAACCCGGTCCCGTCCAGCGAGCGGGACCTCAGCGGGTACCAGACCGTGCCGCGCAGCCTGGTCCGGCCGCGCTGCTTCCCGCAACACCCGGACGTGCCGGCCGACTGCGCGCCGGAGCCGGGCGGGGACACCACGCCGGTGCGGGTGACCACCGAGGCGGCCAAGGCCAACCCGGTCTACTACGTGCTCGCCGGTTGGCCGCTGTCGGTCTGGCCGTCCTGGCCCGGAATCATGCTGGCCCGGGCGCTCACCGGGGCCGCGGTGGCCGCGCTGCTGGCCTGCGCGCTGGTCGGGGCCAGCCGGTGGACCCGACACCGCGCGCTGGTCGCCGGCGTGGTCGTGGCGGTCACCCCGATGACCGCGCACCTGGCCGGGGCGATCAACCCCAACGGCATCGAGATCGCCGCCGGGGTCGCCCTGTTCACCGCGCTGATCACCCTGGTGCACGAACAACGCGCGGGGATCAACCGGGCCGCCGTCGCGCTGGCCGGCGCCTCGGCCGTCACGCTGGTCACCCCCCGGTTCACCGGTGTGCTGTGGCTGGCGGTGATCGTCGGCGCGGTGCTGCTGCCGTCCTCCCGGCAGCGGGTGCGCGAGCTGGTCCGGGACCGGGCGGTGCGCGGCTGGGGGATCGCCGCGGGCGTCGCCACGCTCGCCGGGCTGGGCTGGACGCTGGTGGCCGGCACGGTCGACCCGCTGACCTACGACCACGGCTTCAGCACCGCCGAGATCCTGCGCGCCACGGCCATCGACCACGTGTGGCCGAACATGGCGAACCAGATGGTCGGCGTGATGGGCTGGGCCGAGACGCTGATGCCCCGGCTGATCTACGTGGCCTGGTTCATGGCCTTCGGGCTGCTGTTCCTCGGCGGCCTTGCGCTGGGCACCCGGGCCGACCGATGGCGGCTGATCGGCCTGTTCGTGGCCACCTTCGCGCCGCTGACCCTGATGGAGATCCTCACCGCGAACCAGATCGGCCTGTTCAACCAGGGCCGCTACTTCCTGACCGGGGCGGTGGGTCTGTGCCTGTTCGGCGCGCACGTGCTGGCCCGGCGGTGGCTCTCCGCGCAGTGGGTTCGGCTGACCACCCGGCTGCTCGCCCTGGTGCTGCTGCCGATCCACCTGGTCTGCCTGCTGTTCACCATGGTCCGGTGGGACTCCGGGTTCCGCAGCATCAACCCGTTCAACGGGAGCTGGGCGCCGCCGCTCGGCGTCGCGCTGCCGATCCTGACCTGCACCGTCGCGGTCGGAGTGCTGTTCGCGGTGTACTGGCTGGCCTCGCGGATTCCGGTCGGGGAGACCGAACCGGAGCGCACGGACGAGCCGGCACCGGCGTTGACCGGAGTCTAGAGACCGAGCCGGCGCAGCAGCCTGGCCAGCCGGCGTAACGCGCCGGCCAGCCGGGGACGGAACCGGCGGCCGAGCAGGCCGCGCAGCCGGTCGACCTCCAGCTGCAGGGCGAGCACCTGGTTGGCCTGCCGGGTGGCCGCCGCCGCCAGCTCATGTCGTTGCCGGGCAACGGTTTCGGCCAGCCGGTCGGCGTCGTCGGCGTGTGCGACGGCCTCGAACTGCATCTGCAACACCTTGGTGTACAAGGCGATCCGGTTGTTCTCGAGGATGCACAGCAGTCTGGACTCGGTGAATGGCCGCAGCCGCTCGAGCAGCCGGTCGGCCTCCGGCGTGGTCCGGACCAGGATGCCCATCCCGAACACGGCCGGGACCAGCTCGAACCGCCAGCCGTCCGGCCACGGAGACTCGGCGACCGCGTCCTCGACGGCGGTGAGCACGCCGTTGCGCTCGCCGCCGGCCCGCTCGGCCGACGTGAACGCACCGAGGCCGACGAAACCGGCCGGGGTCAGCTCGTCATGCCACACGGTGGGCCCGTCCGCAGACGCCGGATGCCGCCGCTCCGGCCCGAGCGCGGACGGCTCGTAGTACAGGTCGCGGCGGGCACACGGCCACATCACGTCGTGCAGCACGATGACCGCGTCCGGCGCGTTGGCCATCACCCAGGCCAACTCGTCGTGCACGATCGCGTAGTTGTGGTCGCCGTCCAGCACGTACATGTCGGCGACCGGCAGGTCGGCCAGCACGTCCGGGGACCAGCCCTCGACCAGGTGCAGCGCGTCGTTCTCGGCCAGGTTCGCCCGGATCTCGTCGGTCGGCTTGGGGTCCACGCAGTAGACCGCGGTCGCGCCAAGCTCGGCGTACATACCGCTGACCTTGCCCGACTCCACCCCGACCTCGACCACGGTACGGATCTCCCGGCTGTCGAAGATGATCTCGAACAGCTCGCGGAAGACCGCCATGGAGTGGAGCAGAACCGGCAGCGTGCGGGCGCTGCGGGCCTGGGCGTGCGGATCGTCCCGCGTGCCTACGTGGACCTGATGATTCATTGCGGGCCTGCCAGCTTGCGTAGGGCGAGGCGGGCCGCGCCGGTGGCGACACCCTTGGCGCCTCGCGCCCGATATTCGTCGCGCAACCGGCCCGAAATCCGCGCCATCTTGGAACCGAGGGGGAGTTGATGCGCGAACCGGGACATGGACTGCGGCAGCATAGCGAAGGCGACCGTGATCTGAGCAGAGGTGACCGGCCCGCCGCCCCTGGCGGCCAGCGGCAGGATCACCGCGGCCTCCGGTGTGGTGAACTCGACCATGTTGGCGCCCAGCCAGCGGCACTCGCGGTAGTCCAGGCCGGCGAAGTCCTCGGCGCGGTCCCAGCGGATCGGCTCCGGCACCCGGCGCTTGCCGGCGATCACCCGGGCCTCGATCCAGTCGATCCGCACCACCGCCGGCCGGCCCGGAATGATCAGCGAGACGATGTCGGTGTCGAACGCCTCGAACGCCAGCCGGGCGAACGACAGTCCGTTGTGGTTGATCCGCACCGGCTTGCTCGGGCCCTTGTGCCAGCGGTCGTCCAGCGTGTGGTAGTAGATCACCGTCTCGCTGGGCTCGCCGGACGGTTCGAAGATCGCCGGGTCGATCCGTCCGGAGGCCATCGCCTTGCTCGCCGCGGCCAGCGCGGTGTCCGAGGTGGCGATCAGCGCCGGCCAGAACGAGTCCCGCATGTCCAGGTCGTTCAGGTCGTTCGGGGACATGTAAGGGATCGCCGCCGCCAGGTCCTCCGGCAGCAGCCGGGTGATCACGGTCGAGCCGAAGTTGTCCTCGTGCTGCCAACGGCCGAACACCCCGGCCTCGTCCGCGGTCGGGGCCTTCATGGCCGAGATCAGGATGTTGGCCAGCCGCTTGCGGGCGGCCGAGCCGGTCAGGTCGGTCCACGCGCCGCCGGCGTTGTCCACGTACCGGTTCCACTGCTGCTGGAAGGCGACGATCCCGTCCTGGGCGGCCTGCCGCTCGGCGCTCTGCGACGGGGCGTCGTTGGCCGCGCCGAGCACCGGCTTGGCGTCCTCGGTCAGGTCGATCAGCGAGCCGCACACCGCGTTGACGCACTGCTCGAGCACCTCGGGGCTGCGGGTCAGGGTGGCCGCGACCTCCTGCGGGTGCCCGGCCTGCGCCAGGAAGCCCTCGGCGCGCAGCCCCGCCCGGTACACCCGGGTGGAGCGGTGGTCGGTGGCCAGGTAGAGGCCGTTGACGGTGACCCCGGCCTCGGCCAGCTTCAGCACCCGGGCCAGGTAGTACTGGATGGTGCCGCCCCAGCCCAGGTCGACCAGGGTCATCTCGGGGGCGTCAAGGGCGCCGGTGCCTTGCAGCATCCGGATCAGCCGGTCGCGCATGGCCGTGACCCGCGCGGCCAACTGGTTGCGGATGTGCGGCGCCTCGGTGAGGGCGATGGCGACCCGCTCGACCACCGGACCGTTGTCCAGCACGGTGTCCAGTTCGCCGGCCAGCACCGGCACGTCGCCGGAGCGCAGGTGCAGCATGCCGAGCAGTTGTCGCACGGTGGGCTGGTAGCTGCGCCGGATGAAGTCGGTGACCGAGTCGGTGTCGAAGGCGTCCAGCGCCGCGATGGACACCACGTGCCGGGACAGCCAGATCGGCTTGGCGGTCACCTTCCAGCCGCGGGTCCGGGCCGCGTCGTTGACCAGCTTGGACAGCAGCTCGCCCTCGCGCATCGGGCACCAGAGCACCTGCGTACCGGTCTCGTGCGCCCACCGCGCCGCCCACTCGGCCAGACCGGTGAGCACCGGGCCGAGCACCGTGGCGCCGTAGCGCCAGGCCGTGTCGGTGGCCGAGGCGGGTTTGTTCGATCCGGACAGCAGCGTCTTGGCCCGCAGGCTGGTCAGGCCGAAGTCGCCGGCGCGCGGGTCGAGCAGCGCGGCCGCCGGGCCGAACGGCTCGATCTCCTCCCGCTCCCGGTCCAGGGTCTCGCCGAACCGGTCGTCGATCCGCTCGTACCACAGGGTGCGGATGCCCAGCTCGGCCGGCGCCTCGTGGTCGGCGATCTCGTTGTCGCCGATGTGCACGAGCTGCTCGGGGTCGCGGCCCAGTTCCTTGAGCACGATCTCGAACAGCCCGGAGGCCTTGTCCAGGCCGTGCTGGTGCGAGCGGAACACCCGGACGTCCTGCATCGGGCCCAACTCGGGGCGGTCCAGCAGGTGGCGCAGGTGCTCCTCGGTGAAGTAGGTGTCCGAGACCAGGATCACCGGCACGTCGTTCTTCCTGGCCAGCTGGATGACGTCGGCGATGTCCAGATCCACCTCGGTGAACTCGCGCTCGAGCTCGACCTCGGCCTCGACCAGCCGCTCGATCGGGGCGCCGCCGAACGGCTCCGGCGGCATCTCGCCCCAGATGTCGAACAGCGACACCTCGTTGCCCCACGCCTCGCCACGGCGCTCGCGGGCGGCCTGCTCGGCGGCGATCCGCATCCGCCGGAAGGTGGCGTCGGTGACCCAGGGCGCGCACTGTCCGGCGGCTCTGAGCCGGGATCCGAGAATGGCGAACACGTCGGTCGGCCGGGGCACCCGGCGCCAGAGAATGGTGTCGAAAATGTCCAGGGACAGCACCGCGCAGGACCTGTCGGCGATCACCCGGTGAATGTCCTCGAGCAGCGGGTGGCTGCTGGTGGGCTTTCCGGTCTCCATGGCGATGCTCATCTCCCCCGGTCTCCAATCCGCTCGTATCTTCGCCGGTCACCCTACCGGCGAGGGTGGCGAACGGAGCCGCGTGGGCGGCCCGTCCGGCAGCGGATATCGACGCAGCGGGGTCGGCCGGCTACGTGGCGTCCATCGCCAGGTCCAGTCCCGGCGCGTGCTCCAACTCGCCGATGTAGCGGATGGCGAAGCTGTCCTCGGCCGTGAACGCGACCTTCAGCACCAGGTCCTCGCGCAGCAGCACGAAGTGCTCCCACGGGTTCTGGGTGTCCCGCAACACGCCGTAGGAGCGGAACACCGAGCCGTCGATGACGGCGAACAACGCCCCGTACACGACGTTTCTGCGCGCCTGGCCGGCCTGCCCACTCCATTCGTCGAGGAATTCGGTCCCGCCGGTCAGCTTGTAGCGCTTGTCCATTCGGTCGCTCCCAGAGTTGGTTTCGTGATGCTACTTATAGGGTACGGTGGCTGAGTTTCGTCGCGCAACCATCTGGTGTATCCCATCGTGCGCAGAAAGCGCCGTAGGCGCCGGCCGGGGCCGACGCCTACAGCGCTTTTTCGGACCGCCGCTCAGGCGGCCTGGCTGGTTCGCTTCATCGGGGTGCCGGTGGCGTTGACCGGAAGCGGGGCGCCGTACCGGACCGGCACGCCGCGGTCCCGTGCCGCCCGCACGATGGCCGGCATGGCGCGTTCGGCAAGGGCGCCGATGGTCAGCGCCGGGTTGACCGTGACGCCGGTGGGCACCGCGGAGCCGTCGGTGACGAAGATGCCGGGGTGGCCGCGTAACTCGTGGTTGTCGTCGAGGGCGGAGGTGGCCGGGTCGTCGCCGATCCGGCAGGACGACAACGGGTGCACGGTGTAGGCGCCGACCACGTCGTTGGTCCACGGGGTGACCTTGGCCAGGCCGTCCTTCTCCAGGATCTCCTTGCACGCGGCGTCGGCTTCGGCCCAGCCGCGCAGGGTTTCCGGGGTGGGGTCGTAGCGCAGCGGGCCGCGGCCGAGCATCTGCTGGGAGATCCGGAACGCGTTGCCGGTCGGGGGAGGCGGGCCGAAGACGCCCTCGTTGTTGTCCTCGGTCATCTGGAAGATGATCAGCCAGTCCTGCCAGCGTTTGAGCAGTTCCTTCTTCTCCTTGCCGAACCAGGCCGGGCCGGTGGCATCCGGGGCCTGGGCGAGGATCGTGCCGAGACCGGGCGGGAAGTACAGCTGTTCCAACGAGAACCGGCTGAACTCGGGCCGGGCGCCGTCCAGGTAGTCCCAACAGGCGACCACCGGGCCCTTGCCGATCTGGTTGGCCCGGTACCCGATCCCGTCGGCCCGGGACAGGCCGAGCACCTCGCGCACCTTGTCGTCGTTGAACACGGCGGTGTTCAGCCGTTCGCCGTTGCCGGAGAAGTACCGCCCGACACCGTGCGGCATCGGGCCGAGCGTCGCCTCGGAGCGCTGCAGGATCGGTGGCGTGGCACCGGCGCCCGCGGCCACGATCACGATCTTGGCGTCGATCGCCCCGTCCTCGTGCAGGATCCGGTAGTCCTCGTCGTCGACGATCTTGTAGTGCACCCGGAAATCGCCGTCGTCGGTCTTGGAGATCTGCTGAACCTCGTGCAGCGGCCGGATCTGCGCGCCGTGCGCGACCGCCGCGGGGAGGTAGCTGAACAGCAGCGAGCGCTTGGCGTCGAACCGGCAGCCGGCCATCATCCAGTTGCAGTTCACGCACTTGCGGCTGTCCACGCCGACCGGCACCGGGTTCGCGGTGTGCCCGGAGTGGTTGCACGCCGCCGCCCACAGGCCGCCGGCATAGGTGACGTCGTTCCAGGTCTGCTGGGTCACCGGCATGACCTCGGCGATCCGGTCGTACCAGGGATCCAGCGTGTCCCGGTCGATCGCCGCCGGCCACAGTCGCTTGCCGGTGCCGCCGGTCCGCTCGAAGACGAACCGCGGCGCCCGGGGGAGCGCGGCGAAGTAGACCACGCTGCCGCCGCCGACGCAGTTGCCGCCGAGCACGCTCATCCCGTCGCCGGCCACGAAGTCGAACACCCGGGTGTACGACGAGCCGAGCAGGTAGTCGTGGTCGAAGTCCTCGGCGTCCAGCCAGGGTCCGCGCTCCAGCACGGTCACCCGCGCGCCGCCCGCGGCCAGGTAGTACGCGGCGATGGCGCCGCCGAACCCGCTGCCGATCACCAGGACGTCGGTCTGCTCCGTGCTCACGCGAGGCTCCCCGTGTCGAGGTCGGTGTCCGGATGCCGCTTGGCCAGCTCCGCGCCGTAGGAGTACTCGGCGAACCGCCACAGCCCGTCGGCGTCCGGCTTGGTGAAGCCCATGGCCAGCAGGCCAGGGTGCCCGGACTCGAGCGCCTCGACCGTGTGCCGGTGCGCGGCGACGTCGAAGGCCATGTTGCTGAACAGGGCCAGCAGCACCCAGCCGTCCTTCTCCGGGTGGCCGGGTGTGGTCAGCCGCTCGACCACGGCCACTCTGTCCGGATAGGACAGTGCGACGAAGGCGGGCAGGGAGCCGTCCAGCTCCAGCCCGCGCTCCGCCGCGTGGGTCTGCGCGTGCCCGTTCAGCGACGCGGCCAGGTACGGCAGCCCGGCGACCACGCCGGCCGCCTGGTCGTGCAGCAGCTCGAGCGCGCCGGCGGCCACCGCGCCGCCGCCCTCCGAAACCCCGGCGATGGCGTGGTCGTCCGGCGACCGCTTCTCGCCCGGGATGATCGTGTCGGCGAACGCCTCCAACGTCATGATCTTGGTTTGCTCTTCGTCCAACGGGCCCGGTTGCACGGCGGCACCTCCTCCGGCGTATCGGATCCAGGATGCAGCCGGGCCTCCCGCATGTCTTCTTCGCTCGTGCCTAGCGAGATTTTCCTTTTCTCCCAATCACTTCCTCGAGCCGTCCGGGCCGCGGCGCACGCCCGGGTTTGCCGGCCGGCGGATGTGCTGGGCCGGCCGCCTGCGGGCGCGGCGCCGCACGGCTCGTTTGAGCACGCCCGCGGTGTGCGGCAGCGTGCTCTGCTCGGCGAGCTTTCCCATCGCCTCCTCCTTGGTTGCGTGACAGTACTCACCACGGTAGGAGCGTAGGTTCGATGAAACAACCGTCAGATTGCTCTGCTCGACTCGGGTAACCGGAACAGCCGGGTGAACAGCTCCAGCAGCGCGGGATCGCCGGTGATCCGCAATCCGTCGCTGGTCGACGCCTCGGCCGGATCGAGCTCGCCGGACATCAGGTGCAGCACCAGCACCCCGGCCTCGATCGTCAGGTCCGCGCCGTTTCCTTGTGGGCCAACGGAATCGTGCAGCTCGCCGGCGGCCACCCTGGCATGCACCACACCGCCGTCGGCGTGGATGTCAAAGCTCACCAGGACTCCGGTGGCCGCGTCCGGGCGGAACGCCGCGCGCAGCGCGGTAACCAGTGAGTCGGTGGTGACCACCTCGTCCGGCCGCGCCGTGCCGAGCGATCGCGCGCCCCACCGGCCGATCCGGACCACGATCTCCTCCAACTCCTGGCCGTACTCGGTCAGCTGGTACACCAGCAGGTCGTCCGGACCCGGCACCGACCACACCACGCCGGTGCGCTCCAACTCGCGCAGCCGGGCGGTGAGCGCGCCCGGCGGGATGCGTGGCAGACCGCGGCGCAGGTCGGCCTCGGTGCGCGGCGAGACCAACAGGTCCCGCACGATCATCAGCGCCCACCGCTCGCCGATGATCTCCAAACCCCTTGCCAGCACGCAGAACTGTCCATACGTCCGGCGGGTCATCGCCTCCAGCTCGGACAGCGCGGACTCCAGTTGCGCCGGCGCCACCCCGTCGACCAGTGCGTCCACCCCCGACTCCGTCGGCGCGCCGTCCGGCCGGGTGGTCAACTCGAACCGGTTGCCGGCGATCGTCACGCCGCGCTGATCCACCACCAGTTTCCAGTGCGGCCCGCACATGCGCCCATCCCAACGTAGAGCCAACGGGTCTTTCCACGTTCCCAGAACGGGAGCGCCGCCGGGAGTGACGCGGACACGGGTAGCGGCGTGAATATCTCAGGCCGCCGGCTCGGTGTGCACGGTGGCCGCGGTCAGGTGCGGGACGTGCTCGACCAGCCGGTGCTCGACGTCGTGGGCGATCCGGTGCGCGTGCTCGACGGTGAGCGTCGGGGCGAGCGTGATCGCCAACTCCGCCCGCAACGTGTGGCCGAGCCAGCGCATCCGCAGCTGGCGCACGCCGAGCACGTCCGGCACCGTGCCGGCGACCCGCTCGGTCAGGTCCAGGGTGTCCGGGTCGACCGCGTCCAGCAGGCGCAGCAACACCTCCCGGGCCGCGTCCCGCAGCACCAGCAGGATGGCCACGGTGATCACCAGGCCGATGATCGGGTCGGCCAGCGGGAAACCGGTGGCGACGCCCAGCGCGCCGAGCACGACTGCCAGCGAGGTGAACCCGTCGGTCCGGGCGTGCAGGCCGTCGGCGACCAACGCGGCCGAGCCGATCCGGCGGCCGACGGAGATCCGGTAGCGGGCCACGATCTCGTTGCCGGCGAAGCCGATCACGCCCGCCGCGGCCACCACCCACAGATGCCGCACCGGATGCGGGTCGATCATCCGGGCGATCGCCTGGTAGCCGGCCAGTCCGGCGGAGGCGGCGATGACCGCGACGACGAGCACGCCGGCCAGATCCTCGGCCCGGCCGAATCCGTAGCTGTAGCGGCGGGTGGCCGCGCGCCTGCCGAGCAGGAACGCGATCCCGATCGGGACCGCGGTCAGCGCGTCGGCGAGGTTGTGGATCGTGTCGGACAGCAGCGCCACCGAACCGGAGACCAGCACCACCGCGGCCTGGGCCAGCGCGGTGACCAGCAGCGCCGCGAACGACACGGCCAGCGCCCGCATCCCGGCCCGGCTGGACTCCAGCGCCGCGTCCACCCGGTGCGCGCTGTCGTGCGAATGCCCGTGACCGTGTCCCATCCTTGAAGAATGCCCTGGTGAACGGCATTATGCAAACATGCGCGCGCACAAACACCTTGCAGCTGCCACCGACGCGCAACTGGCGGTGGCCGCCGAGGTGCTCGGCCTGCTGGCCGACCCCACCCGGCTGCGGCTGCTGCGCCTGCTCGGCGGCGGCGAGTCGGACGTCAGCACGCTGACCGAACAGGTGTCCGCGACCCGGTCGTCGGTCTCCCAGCACCTCGGCCGGCTGCGGTTGGCCGGGCTGGTCGCGTCCCGGCGGGACGGTCGGCGGATGCTCTACCGCATCCCGAGCGCACACCTGTCCGCGTTGGTGGACGAGGCACTCGAGTTCGCCGATCACGCCGTGCGCGGCATCCCGGACCACAGCCAGTGACAAACCTCGGACAAGTAGCGGGCACCTTTGTGGAGTCAACAGCTGGGCAGTAGGTTCGGACTCGGCGATGGTGAGGGGGTCCGCGTATGCCGAGTCCACTGGCGGATCGGAGTGGGATTCCGCCGGTCACGCCCGTGTTTCGGATCGGGTTCGTGGTCGAGGTCGTCGGCTACGAGTTACGCACCGCGGCGCAGCAGGACGATGTCGAGCACCGGCTGCGCACGGTGGTCGCCGGGATCCTCGGCGACGTCCGGGTCGATCCGGAACTGGCCCAGGGGACCGACATCGGCGGCGCCCGGGTCGTCGTGCTGCTGCCCGCAACCGCGGATCCGGCCCGGGTGCTGCCCGGTCTGCTGATGGCCGCGGCCAACCGGCTGGCGCAGGACAACGCCCGGTTCCGGGACCGGCTGCGGTTGCGGATGGCCATCGGATCCGGTCCGGAGGAGCTGAACCGGTTGGTGGACAGCGATCCGCTGCGGATGGCGGTGGCCCGCTACCCGGAGGCGGACGTGCTGGTGCTGGTCTCCGGCACGGTGCACGCCGAGGCCGGAAGGCTGGAGCCCGGAATCGGACGGTTCCGCCGGGTCGTGGTCGGGGACAACGAGTTCACCGGCGTCGCGTGGCTGTGGGTCGGCCCGGACTGAGCGCGGCTCAGCGGCTGCGGTACGCCCGGATGATGGTCTGCTGCACGGTGTTGCCGGCGGTGTCCGCCGCCCGGGCGCGCAGGGACACGTAGCGCGGGTCGCGCGGGTGGTCGATCCGCGCCGTGCCGGTGGGATCCGGGCCACGGGTCACCGCAACCGGCCGCCAGGTCCGGCCGTCGTCGAACGACACGTCCACCTCCAGTTCGGCCAACTCCGCCGCCGGAGCGGTGGCCTGGCGCTGCACGGTGACCGGAACCAGCACCGAGCCGGCCCGGATCTCGTTGCGCGGGTTGAGATCCGGTGGCGCGAACCGGACGGTGAGCAGCGGCAACCCGTTGCCCTCCTTGGGTTTGTCCTGCGTCTCCGGCGGGGGATCCGGCGGGTGCGCCGAGGTGAACGTCCAGACACAGGAGATTCTGGTGGAAAACTCGGAGACGTCCCGGCGGGCCGCCGTGGTCTCCAGCCGGTAGCTCGCCTGCTCCGGCGGCACCGCGAACTCGCCGCGGCCGGCCTGGGTGCTCTCCCCGATCCGGACGCCGTCCCGGTACAGCACCGTGGATCCGGAGTCCATTTCGGACATTCCGATGCGGTCCAGGGTGGCGTCGGAGAACATCGGGACGTTGAGCAGCAGCACGTCGTCGAACCGGGACGCGTACTCGTTCTCGGCGTCGAAGCCGGGGCCGAACACCGCCGAGTTCCAGTCCTCCACATAGGACTGACCGGCCTCGTGTGCCAGCACGCCGCCGGTCAGCACGGTCTCGGTGTGCACCAACTTCTTCACCAGCGACCACTGCTGGAACTCGGCCGACCAGGCCAGCCCGTCGGTGTTGTGGAACTCGGTCCGCTCGCGCGGCAGCCGGAACCCGAACCCGAAACCGGTGCCGATGCCCAGCACAGGCTCGCGGGCCACCCAGACCTTGGTGGCCCGCTTGCGATCCGCCTGCGCCCGATAGGTGGTGCGCACCTCGGCCAGGTCGGAGTCCACGATGTGCCGGACGAACCCGGTCGGCACCGCCCCGTAGTCGAACCACTCGAGGTTGTAGGTCACCCCGGCCCGGGTGACGTCGCCGTCCGCGTCCGGCACCGCCCACACCCCGCCGATGTCGGCGACCAGTTCGGTGCGGGACAACGGATCCCCGACCTGTCCGAGCAGGATCCGGTCGAACGTGTCGCCGAGCACCCCGGTGAACAGCGTGCCGTCGTCGGTGAACCGGCCGTAGGAGGCCCCGACCGCCTTGGGCTGCACGCCGGGCCGGTCGAACGTCACCGACACCGGTCTGGCCGCCCGGGCGTCGAGCACCAGCGTGGTGTCGGCGTGCACGTCGACCGTCAGATGCGCGACCTTGCCGGAGTCGAAGCCGGTGCCGTCCGCGCGGGCCGTGCTGATCGTGCCGTCCACGTGGTAGCGGCCGGCCCGCACCCGCAGCGTGCCGAACCCGCCGATCCCCGGCACCGGCCGGAAGCGGTACCGGTCCACCCCGAACACGAACGAGAAGTGCAGATCCGTCGGCGTGCCGGTGGCGTCCAGCGGTCGCAGGGTCAGGTCGTAGCTCTCCGGTTCCCGGTCCACCGCCACCGGGGTGGACACCCGGACCCCGGCTCCCTCGGCCACGATGTGCGCGCTGAACGTCCCCTCGGCCGCCGGGCCCGCGGTGTCCGCGGTGATCGCCACGCTGGCCGAACCTCCGGCCGGAACCGTGATCTCGCTCGCGGACAGGGTGAACATGCCGTCCGGTACCGGGGCGCCGGCCGGCCCGTGCGGCACCAGGGAGAGTCGCAGCGGCTGGGCGGTGGTGCCGGTGTTGCGGTAGGTCACGGTCCGGGTCACCGCCGGATCGTCCTCGTGCGGCCAACTCATCCGTCCTATCGAGACCGACGCCGGCTCGGCGGACACCGACTGGTGGATCGCGGTGGCGATGTCCACCCGGCCGGCGCCCGCGTCGAACGCGCCGGCGTCGATCGGCTGGGCGGCACCTATCAGCGCGGCCTTGAGCCGCGCGCCGGTCCAGTCCGGGTGCTGCCCGGCCAGGATCGCCGCGGCACCGGCCACGTGCGGCGTGGCCATCGAGGTTCCGGTCAGCTCGGTGTACCGCTCGCCGCGCTTGCCCAGCGTGGCGAACCGCGACCGGGCCGCGGTGATCTCGACGCCGGGCGCCACGATCTCCGGCTTGGCCGCCGCGTCGTGCACCCGAGGGCCGCGCCCGGAGAACCCGGCGAGCACGTCCTGGCCGTCCACCGCGCCGACCGCGAGTGCCGCGTCCGCGCTGGCCGGCGAGGACACCGTCTCCGCGCCGTGCCCGCCGTCGTTTCCGGCGGCGACCACGAACAACATGCCGTGCTGGGCGGAAAGCCGGTTCACCGCGAGCTCGAGCGGGTCGTCCGCGGCGGTGTCCGGACCGCCGAGGCTGAGGTTGACCACCTTCGCCCCGGACTCGGCCGCCCACTCCATCCCGGCCAGGATCGCCGACTCCGGGCAGCCGTTGCCGCCGCACACCTTGCCGATCAGCAGCCGGGCGCCCGGGGCGACCCCGGTGTAGCGGCCGTCCGAGGCCCGGCCGGTGCCGGCGATCGTGGACGCCACGTGCGTGCCGTGCCCGACCAGGTCGCGGCCGTCCGGATCGGCGGTGAAGTTCCGGATCGCGGCCAGCCGGCCGCGGAAGTCCGGGTGGGTGTCGTCGATCCCGGTGTCCAGCACGGCGACCGGAACGTCCCGGCCGGTCAGGCCGCCGCGCCAGGCGACCGGCGCTCCGATCTGCCGGACACTCTTGTCCAGGCTGGGTTTGCGCAGCCCGTCCAGCCAGATCCGGCCGGCGTCGCGGTGCGCGGTCCAGAAGTCGGCGGTGCTCTCCTTCGGCTGGCGCACGGCTGTCGCGTCCACAGTGGACAGAACCTGGGTGACCGTCCCGCCGGCCCCGGTCGGCGCCGGCCCGCCCTGCACGATCAGCGGCAGGTCGGACCGCCCGGCGTCACCGAAGCCGTCCCGCAGCAGGGCCGCGACGTCGAACAGCCGCCGATCCAGCCGGCCGGCGTTCAGCGCCGGCCAGGCGTCGTTCGGTACCACCAGCAACTCCTCGCCGGTGCCGGCGGTGGCGAAGTGCACGTGCTCGCGGCCCGGCGCCGGCATCACCACCGGCACCAGCCGGGCACCGACCCGGCGCACCGTGACGTGGTCCCCGGTGACCAGGGTGACCGCGCCGAGGTAGCCGCTGCCGGCCGGGGTGGGCGGCGCCGGCCGGGCCGCGGCGGGCACCGGTGGGGCCACCGCGCCCAGCGCGAGGACGGCCAGGATCGTGACCAGCTTCCGTGCCACCGCGCCCTCCAACCCCGAACGCCCTGTCACTCAACCAAGTGCAGGTCTTCACGCGGCGTCAAGAGCCGAACGTTGGCACGATGGACGCCATGAAGGTGGTGGTGCTGTCCGACACGCACGCGCCGCGGCGGTGGAAGTCCTGCCCGCCGCGGGTGGCCGAGCACCTGCGTGACGCGGACGTGATCCTGCACGGCGGGGACGTGTGCACCGCCGCCGTGCTGACCGAGCTGGCCGGGTACGCGCCGGTGCATGCCGTGCTTGGCAACAACGACGGGCCGGACGTGGCCGCCTGGGGAGCGCCGGAGACGCTCGAGATCGAGCTGGCCGGGCTGCGGATCGGGATGATCCACGACAGCGGGCCGGCCGACGGCCGCACCGCCCGGATGCGCCGCCGGTTCCCGAACGCCGATCTGGTCGTGTTCGGGCATTCCCATATACCAATGGATCGCACCGGGGACGGGCTGCGGATCTTCAATCCCGGGTCGCCGACCGACCGCCGCCGGCAGCCGCACGGCACGCTTGGCCTGCTCAGCATCTCCGGCGGCCGGCTCGAGTCGGCCGACATCGTGCCGGTCAGCTGATCCTTTCCATAAGCCGATGCTAGGGATCCCTGGCAGTACACACGTGTAACCGGCTCATGCATCGTCGAAATGTTGGTCCCTGCTCCAACCTTTGAAGGAGACGAAGACATGCTCCGACGCGTGTTCCTCGGCGTGCTCACCGGCGCTGCCGTCCTTGTCCTACCGCTCGCCGGCGTCCCGGCCGCCCAGGCCGACCCCGGCGTGCAACTCGTCACGCTGACCTACGACGACAGCCGGGCCACGCAGTACCGGTCGGCCATCGCGCAGGGCGTGGCGATCTGGAACAGCCGCGTCACGAGCGTGCAGATCGTCCGAGCGGCCGCCGGGACCACCGCCAACGTGCGGGTGATCGCGGACCCGGGCTGGCCACGGGCCAACCTCGGACCGATCCGGCCGCCGAACGGGCGGGGCTCGGTGTGGATGGGCCAGCAGGCCGTCAGCCAGGGCTACAACGTGGTCCGCATCGCCGCCCACGAGTTCGGGCACATCCTCGGCCTGCCGGACAACCGGACCGGCCGCTGCACCGATCTGATGTCCGGCTCCTCGGCGCCGGTCAGCTGCGCGAACGCCACGCCGAGCGCCGCCGAGGCGAGCCGCGTGCAGCAGAACTACAGCTCCGGCTTCGCTGCCCAGCAAACCAATGATCAGGCCGTGCTGATCATTGATGCCGGTTGAGTGAAGCCGATCCCCGGGGTGGGTGTGCGCTTCGGCTCACGCCCACCCCGGCATGTTCGCCCGGCCGGCGAGCCAGGCCGCGTGCGCGGGCACGCTGGTCATGGTCTCCCAGGTGACCCGGGCGGCGACCGTGACCAGCTCGGCGCCGAACGGGGCCACGACTCCCTCCTCCGGCCACGCCAGTAGGTCGCGGTAGACGATCGGGGAGCCGCGCAGCGGCCGCACCGCCACCTTGTCCGTGTCCGGGGTGCCGGGCCGGGCGATGGTGATCCCGTGCCCGCGGTGGATCACGTCCAGGTTCGCCTCCGGATCAAGCCAGTGCGCGACGTGCGGCTCGAAACCCGCGCCGGCACAGGCAAGCCGGAGGTTCTCCGCGCAGCGCTGCTCCCGCTCCGGTCGCATGATCCACTTCTCGCTGGCAAGGTCGGACAGCTCGATCTCGTCCCGCTCGGCGAGCGGATGCGCCGCGCTGAGCATCACGAACATCGGCAGCTCGGTGATCGTGGCCACCACGATCCCGGCCGGCCGGGGCACCGGCAGCGCCGGATATTCGCCCAGCAGAGCCACATCCGGCCGTCCGCGGGTGGCGAGCGACTCCAGTAGCCGGCGCGGCTTGGTCTCGGTGCGCATGGTCACCCGGGCGTCCGGGAAGTCGGCCTGCAGCGACTCGAGCACCGAGGCGCCGGACGGCGAGACCGTTGCGGAGAACCGGATCAGGGCGGTTTCCGGTTTGCGGACCGGTTCCCGCGGTCCATCGCCGACCAGATTGTCCACTGTGGACAGCAGGGCGCGGCCGCGGCTGAGCACGAACTCGCCGAGCACGGTGGGATGCGCGCCCTGCCGGTCCCGGACGAACAGCCGGCCACCGAGCAGACCCTCGATCCGCTGCAGCTGGTGGGTGAGCGCCGGCTGGGACAACCCCAGCTGCGTCGACGCCTTGGTGACGCTGCCGGCGTCGGCGATGGCGCAGACGATGCGCAGGTGGCGGAACTCGAGTTCCATGGGCACCAGCCTAGGAAGTAACCCGGAACGGTGGGTGATCACCCTGTGGCAACTGGCAATACCTACCCCCGAACGGCCGTTCCGGTTGCCCCTGATCGGGCCATAACATCGACGAATGCTGGAGGCCCGGCACCTGCGCATCGTCCGTGCGATCAGTGACACCGGCAGTTTGACGAAGGCCGCGGTGGAGTTGGGGCTGACCCAGCCGGCGCTGACCCATCAGCTGCACCGGATGGAGCGGCTGTTCGGCGGCACGCTGTTCGTCCGGGACCGGCGCGGCGCCCGGCCCACCCCGCTCGGCCTGCACGTGATCGAACGCGCCCGGGTCGTGTTGCCGTCGATGGACGCCCTGGTGCGCGAGGCCCGCATTCTGGCCGAGGGACAGGACACCTCGGCTCCGCAGATCCGGGTGGCCATCCACCCGTCGCCGCTGCCGGTCGCGGTGGTCGCGGCGCTGCGCGAGGCGATGCCGTACAGCCAGGTCAGCCTGCGCAACGAGTCGTCCGGGCAGCGTCAGCTCGAGCTGCTCGCCACCGGCGCGCTCGAGGTCGCGATCCTCACCGAGTACCCGAACCTGCCGATGCCGCGCCCGGCCGAGATCGTCGTGCACGAGGTGGTGACCGAGCCGCTGTTCGTGGCGCTGTCCGCGCGGCACGTGCTGGCCGGCCGGGACGAGATCAGCCTTGCCGACCTGGCCACCGAGAGCTGGATCATTCCCGAGGACGCGGAGGCCCGGACGGCCGAGCATCTGCGGCAGATCTGCGACCACGCCGGGATCGTGCCGAACATCGCCTACCGGGTCACCTCGCAGGTCGCCAGGGACCTGATCTCCCGGGGCCTGGCGATCACGCTGTTCCAACCCACCGCCGCTCCCACCGACGGGGTGGCCTTCCGTCCGCTCAAGGGCTGCCCGGCCGAACTGCGGCACGTGATCGCGGTGCGGGCGGCCAGTCCGGTGGCCCGGTTCGGGGCGGAACTGGCCGAGGCGGCCAGGATCAGCTACTGGAATCACGCCGCCCGCTCGGCGGTCTACCGGGAATGGCTGTTCCGTCATCCGCCGGTGGCGGACCGCCGGCCGGTGACCCGTTAGTCGCGGAATTCGTAGAAAAAGGGCCGTGACTCCCGCATGGCGTGCGGGGGACACGGCCCATCAAATGGCGAAATGAGTCAGCAGTGCGGCCAGCCCCATCGGGACCAGCAGCCCCATCCGAATCCACCGAACAGGCCGAGACCGAGGCCGAGGTTGAGGAACAGCATGCTAACCTCCCGGGATTGGACAATTGATCACGCCCTCGCGCCAATTAAGCTAGTCGTGGCGAGTCAATCTGTCTTTCCCCTGGCCCGGTATAGAAATTCCTCACGCTACGTCGATTTCGGTCCGCCAATTGCACGACATGGTGGACGACGTATCTCGATCGAGTGGATCATCGGATGATTCTCAGCGACGGTAGCTCCAGCGGCTGGACCGGGACCGCGCCCAGCTTCCGACCCCTCCAAGGTGCAGTGCCAGGCACAGCAGCCCGGCCGTCACGATCGTGCCGGTAGCGATCCCGATCGATGCCTCGGTCAAGTCGAGGAGGAGGGCGATCAGGAAGATGACGGCGGCGACGATGGCAAGCATGTCGGCTCCTTCCACGAATCTCTCGTCTGGGCCACGGAGTACCCCGAAGAACACCGGTTCAGTCCGAACCCACGACGAAAGTTGCTGGCCCGGCCGGCGATCGGCGGCTCCGGTTGCAACTTTGGACGGCAGCGGTCCGCGCGAACCCGGCGTTATAGTTCCGAATCCCGTTCGTGCGAGGAGGCCGCATGTCCCCGCGTCGTGCCGTCAGCGTCCTGCTGACCGCGTTACTCGTCTCGTCGCTCGCCGCCGCCCCGGCCGCCGCGGCGCCGGAGCACGGTGACCACCTGCGCGCGCTGCACTCGCTGCGCGGACCGGTCACCGACGAGAACTTCTACTTCGTGATGGCCGACCGGTTCGACAACGGCGACCCCGGCAACGACCGCGGCGGCCTGCCCGACGACCGGCTGATCTCCGGCTTCGACCCGACCAGCCGGGGCTTCTACAACGGCGGCGACCTCAAGGGCCTGCTCAACCGGATCGACTACATCCGCGGCCTCGGCACCACGTCCATCTGGCTGACCCCGAGCTTCAAGAACAAGGCGGTCCAGCTCGAGGACGGCCCGTCGGCCGGCTACCACGGCTACTGGATCACCGACTTCACCCAGATCGACCCGCACCTCGGCACCAACGCCGACCTGCGGGCGCTGGTCGACGCCGCACACCGGCGTGGGATGAAGGTCTACTTCGACATCATCACCAACCACACCGCCGACGTGATCGGCTACCAGCAGGGCGCCCGCCGGCCGTACGTGGGCAAGGACGCCGCGCCGTACCGCACGGCGGCCGGGGCGCCGTTCGACGATCGCGATCACGCCGGCACCAACGGCTTCCCGTCGCTGTCCGCGGCCACCTCGTTCCCGTACACGCCGGTGCTCGATCCCGGCGAGACCAACCTCAAGGTTCCGGCCTGGCTCAACGACGTCACGCTGTACCACAACCGCGGGGACACCACGTTCGTCGGCGAGAACTCGCTGTACGGCGACTTCTTCGGGCTCGACGACCTGTTCACCGAGCACCCACGCGTGGTCCAGGGCATGATCGAGATCTACCAGCGGTGGATCGCCGACTTCGGCGTGGACGGCTTCCGGATCGACACGATGAAGCACGTCAACGACGAGTTCTGGCAGGAGTTCGGGCCGCGCATCCTGCAGTTCGCCCGCGAGCACGGCAAACGCGAGTTCTTCATGTTCGGCGAGGTGTTCGACACCACCAAGAGCTTCACCTCGCAGTTCACCACCCGGGACCGGATGCAGTCGGTGCTCGACTTCCCGTTCCAGGCCGCGGCCAGGGACTTCGCCTCGCGCGGCGCCCCGACCAGCGCGCTCGAGGCGTTCTTCGCCGGGGACGACTGGTACACCGACGCCGACTCCAACGCCTACCAGCTGCCGACCTTCCTCGGAAACCACGACATGGGGCGGTTCGGCGGGTTCGTGCAGGCCGACAACCCGGGCGCAGGCGACGCCGAGTGGCTCGGCCGGGACCGGCTCGCGCACGAGCTGATGTATCTCTCCCGCGGCAACCCGGTCATCTACTACGGCGACGAGCAGGGCTTCACCGGCAACGGCGGCGACCAGCTCGCCCGGCAGACGATGTTCGCCAGCCAGGTGCCGGACTACCTCGACGACGACCTGCTCGGCACGGACGCCACGCACGCGCAGGCCAACTTCGAGCCGGGACACCCGCTGTACCGGTCGATCCGGACGCTGGCCGACCTGGCCAGGGCGCACCCGGCGCTGCGGGACGGCACGCACCAGCACCGGCTCTCCAGCGCCGAGGCCGGGATCTACGCGTTCTCCCGGCTGGACCGGGCCCGGCAGCGCGAGTACGTGGTGGCACTGAACAACAGCGAGCAGCCGAAGACCGCGGCCATCCCGACCTACGCCGGCAACCGGACCTTCCACCGGATCTACGGCTCCGGCCCCGATCGGGCGCGCTCGGCAGGTGACCGCGCCCTCACGCTGACCGTTCCGCCGCTGTCCACCGTGGTCTACCTGCTCGACGGCGAGATCCCGGGCTCCCGGTCGGCGCCCGCGATCTCGCTGGGTGTTCCGGAGCCGGCCGCCGAGTCCCGCGCGCGGCTGCAGGTGTCCGCGTCCGTGTCCGGCTCCTCGTTCTACGAGGTGACCTTCTACGCCCGGACCGCCGGCGGGTCGTGGACCCCGATCGGCACCGACGACACCGCCCCGTACCGGGTGTTCCACGACGTGTCGTCGTTACGCCCCGGCGCCGGCGTGCAGTACCGCGCCGTGGTCCAGGACAACCGCGGCCACACGTCGCGCAGCGCCCCCCGCTCCACCGCCGTCCCGTCCGCTGCCCTGACCATCGAGAGCCCCGCCGAGAACAGCGGCGTCCGCGGCACCGTCGAGGTCCGCGCCGTCGCCGACCCCGACCGGGCCAGCCACGTGGTCCGCTTCGAACGCAGCGTCGCCGACGGCCCCTGGACCCCCATCGGCTCGGACGACTCCTCGCCCGCCTACACCGTGTTCGACGACCTCACCCCGCTCAACCTCGCCGCCGGCACCCCCGTCCGCTACCGCGCCAAGCTCACCGAAGCCGGCCGCACCACCACCAGCGCCCCGCGCACCGTCCGCGCCGCCGGCCCCCCGGCCACCCTGGCCACCCTCCACTACTTCCGCCCCGCCGGCGACTACACCGACTGGGGCCTGCACATGTGGGGCGACGCCGTCCACCCCGACGTCCTCGCCCAAATCGCCTGGGACCGCCCCTGGCCCCCCACCCGCATCGAAAACGGCTGGGCCGTCTACAACATCCCCCTCATCTCCGACACCGCCCCCGTCAACTTCATCATGCATCTCCCCGCCGGCGACACCGTCCCCACCACCCGCGAACCCGGCGGCGACCGCTCCTTCCTCCCCATCAACACCCCCAACATCTGGATCAAACAAGGCGACCCCACCATCTACCCCACCCAACCCCCCACCCCCTAACCCCCCCACCCCGCCCCCAACCCAAACCCAAACCCACCAACCCACCCGAGTCCCCGACCCCAGCACCCAATTCCCGACCCAACCACCCGAGCCGCCGACCCGGGCACCCGAGTTCCCCTCGGGCACCCGAATTGCCGGCTCGGGCACCCGAGTCGCCAAGTCGAGCAGCCGAGTTCCCGACCCAACCACCCGAATTGTCGGCTCGGGCACCCGAGTCGCCAAGTCGGGCAGCCGAGTGCCCGACCCAACCACCCGAATTGCCGGCTCAGGCACCCAAGTTCCCCGGTCTGGCAGCCGATTCCCGGCGCGGGCACCCGAATTGCCAGCCGGATAACCGGGGCGCCGGGTCCGGCAGCTGAGTTGCTAGCTCGGGCACCCGAGTCGCCGGGTCGGCCAGTCGAGTTCCCGGCCCGGGCAGTCGAGTTGCCGGTCGAGCAGTTGAGTTGCTGCTCGGGCAGTTAAGTTGCCGGTCGGGCATCCGAGTCGCTGGTTCCGGTGGTCGAGTTGCCGGCCCGGGCAGTCGAATTGCCGTTTCGGGCAGTCGAGTTCCCGGCTCAGGCACCCGAGGCCCCGGGTCGGGCAGTCGAGTCGCCGGTTCGGGCAACCGAGTCGCTGGCTCGGGCAGCCGGGTTCCCGAGCCGGATAACCGAATTGCCGGGGCCGGATAACCGAGTCGCCGGGTCCGGCAGCTGAGTTGCTAGCTCCGGCACCTGAATGGCCCCATCCGGCACCCGAGTCGCCGGGTCGCCGGTCGGACAGCCGAGTTCCCGGATCTGGTAGCTGAGTTCCGGCCGGATAACCGAGCGCCGGGTCCGGTAGGCCGCGCTCCGCGTCCGTGCATCCGAGCACCTGCCCACAACCGTGCCGCGGAACGCCGTGCCCAGCACTCCTGGGTGACCGAGCGTTCGAAACGTAGCCGGAGGACCGCACCCAGGCCGACCCGGCGTACCGGACCTGGCGGTTCGAGTGCCGGAGCCGGCGACCCGCCTGCTGGAACCGTCAACTCAGTTGCCGCGCCTATCAACTCAGTTGCTGGGCCCGGGGGCTCAGCTGCTGGAAATGGGAACTCAAGGCGAGTTGGCGGGTCGGGTCGGGCGGTGAGATGGCGGTGGGCGACCCGGGCGTGATGGCGTGGCGGGGTGGGGTGGTTGCTGTTGGGTGGGTGCTGACGGGAAACGGGGTGCTGGGGGTAAGGCAGGGCGCCTGTGGGTGTGGCCCACAGGCGCCCTTGGGGTGGGAAATTGGTTCTGGGTTATCCGCGGACACCTCGGCGACCCCAGGCGCCGGACACGAGGGCGACGCCGACGGCGGCGAGGATGACCTGGACGAGGAGTTCGAGCCAGTCGATACCCGACGTCGCGGTGGGGATGCCGATTGCGCGGGCAAGCGCGGTGCCGAGCAGCGCGGCGACAATACCGACGACGATGGTGAGCCACACCGGGATGTTCTGCCGGCCCGGCAGAACCAGCCGGCCAAGCGCACCGACGATGAGGCCGACGATGATCGCCATAATGATACCGGTGACAGTCACTTATTCCTCCTACTTCTCAGTTGAACACTTAGGAACGCGATCGATTTACCGCACCACGTGGCGCCGGTAAGAAACCGTGCGCCGCGGCCCGGGGAGGGCGAACTGGCGAATCGCGTAGGTCAGGGCGCCGGCGATGACCAGCCAGGCAATCGCGGCGAGGCCGTCATTGAACAGCACTTGCAGTTTGGCACTGTCCGGAGTGAACAGCCCGCGCAAGCCCAGGGACACCGCGCCCGAGAAACTTTCCACAAGGGACGCAAAGCCGTTGTTGGGGTTCGCCTCGAACATCACCAGGACGATGTGCAGTCCGAGCACTACCGCGAACAGACCGCACACAAGGTTGATGATCGTGCACACGGTGCGCACCACCCGAACCCGCCGAGCCTGCGAGTCGACGACTTCGGATTCGACCATCGGGTGGGCGACCGGCTCGACCCGGTCGGCGGGGGCGACCGACTCGGCGACCGGCGCCGGGTCGTCCGCGGGGTTCAGGTCCAGGCGGGTGCGTTCCCACTCCTGCCTGCTGGCCATGACCACTCCTCTCACGCTGCGGTGGCGCCGAGCCAACCGGGTGCCGGCTCGTCGTTTTCCTCGCACCAGGCCATCGCGCTGACCGTCCACAGGAGAACCAGGGAGACGCCGTCGGCCAGACCGTCCGCCGCGCCGTGCATGGCAAACTCGATCTGCGTGTCGACATCCGCCTTGTGCTCGTGTACCTGAGCGAGCAACGCCCGCACAATGGCCCGCACCTCCGGCCGGAGGTCGTCGATATCCACTGTGGACCCGTCAGCTCGCCGCAGATCAAGGACGATCGCCGTGTTCGGGCCGAGGCCGCCGGTCTGGCGGACCACCATCGTTGCCGCGGCGGTCAGCAGTTCCGCCATCACCTGACGGAGCCGATCCCGCTGCGGAACGGAGGGTTCGGTGAGCAGCCGGACGATCCGGGATACGCCGGCGAAGTCGCCGGCCCTGGCCAGGCTGACCAGCAGCCGGGCCGTGGTCCGCGCCCGTTCCCGCGTGTCCATGTTCCGTTCACCGCCCCGTCCCGCACGCCGATCTGTTCGTGCAGAGCGGTATTACCCATTCGGGGCATTGTCAATCCTCATGACGCCACGGTGTGACTGAGCCGCAGGTCGGGTATTCGGTCGAATAGGCAGACACGTCGGCAGAAGGGACGGCCAGCCATGGATGCGGTGACGGCGATCGTGAACGACCATCGCCTGCTCGAAGAGTTGTTCGAGCAGCTCAGGGCGGACCGCGAGAACCGGACAGCGCTGCTGGCCGAGGTGGCCGCCCGGCTGCTGGCCCACCAGCGGGCCGAGGAAAAGCACCTCTACCCGGCGCTGCGGACAAACCGGGGCAAAGCGGCAGCCACCCACCCGGACGACAGCGGCCTCCGGGCCGCCCAGGAACGCTTTGCCGCCCTCGCCGCGGATCTCCACCGTGTCCAGGTCCCCGCGACTCCCGGTAGCGGGACCGGACACCCGGAGCGACCGGCAGGCCCGCAGGACGGGTTCGCCGCGGCGCTCGACGAGCTGGTGTGTGCGGTGCGCCAGCACGTGGCGGCAGTCGAGTCGGAGGCACTGCCCACGCTCACGGCGAACTTGTCGACGCGCAAGCGCGAGGATCTCGGACGCAAGTTCGACGGTCTGCGGCTGCGGGAGCTGAAACGAGCCGGAATCGATGACACGCTGACCAAGGAAGACCTCTACATCCGGGCGCAGAAGGCCGGCATCCCCGGCCGCTCGAGCATGAGCAAGGGCGAACTGGCCCGGGCACTGCTGGTGGCCGGCCGGACCGGTGGCAGCAGGTAGGGGGACATTTTCCGGCGCTGGTGGCGGGGTCGGGCCGCCTGGGGTAGTGGAGACCTGGGGGTAGTAGAGAAGAGTCCGGCGCTGTTGGGGGTACGGACTGGCGGGGACAGGTAGGGCGAAGGCGGTCTCCGAGCGATGGCGGGATGCGGCCGGTCGGGTGGGGGACGAGGGTTCTAACGCTGGTGGTGGCCGGCCGGACCAGCGGCAGCAGGTAGGGAGAAACGATTCCGGCGCTGGTGATGGGTTGGGCCGGCTGGGGTAGGCAGGGGGAGTGTCCGGCGCTGGTGGGGGTACGGACTGGCGGGGGACAGCAGGTAGGGCGAAGGCGGTCTCCGAGCGATGGAGGGATGCGGCCGGTCGGGTGGGGACGAGGGTTCTAACGCTGGCGGGGGACGGACCGGCCGAAGGCAGAGGCGGGGAAGGGTTCCGGCGCTGGTGATGGGGTCGGGCCGGCTGGGGTAGGTGGGGGAGTGTCCCGGCGCTGGTGGGGGTACGGACTGGCGGGGGACAGGTAGGGAAGTGGCGGTTTCGGGCGATGGCGGGATGAGGCCGAACGGGTGCGGTCGAGGGTTCCGGCGCTGCTGGTGGTGGGGGTGTGGGGCGCTGGTGGTGGTCAGCCGGCTGGGGACGGGTCGGGAGGAAGGGGGCTGGCTGATGGCGGGATGAGCTGGCCGGGTGGGGAGGGCGGTTCTCGACCGCCGATGGTGGATCGGGGCCGGCTGGGGACCGGGTAGGGGAAGGGGTTCTGGCTGATGGCGGGATGAGCTGGCTGGGTGGAAGGGAGGTTCCTGAACGCCGATGGTGGATCGGGGCCGGCTTGGGACAGAAGGGAGGAAGACTTTCGGCGCGGGTGGCGGGACGGACCGGCTGGGGCAGAGGGGAAGACTTTCCGACGCTGTTGGGGAGGCGGTTCGGGCTCGGGGTAGGTAGGGGGACGGGTTCTGGCGCGGGTGGTCGTGGGGAATGTTGGTGGGGCGGAAGAAAGTTCCGGCAAGCGGGGTTTGGCTGACGGTGGATGGGGTATCCCGGCGTGTTGACCGTCCGAACCCCCGGTGACGAGAGGCAGGCCATGTCGACTGTGCTGGCCCTGGGCGCTCGCCGTGCTCGCCGTGTGACGATTTTCCGGATGGCCGAGGGAAAGTTATTCAGATAGCCCCTGCTTGATCTCACCCCTGGCGCGCGCCGCGCTGATGGCTGCCGCGCGGCGTGCGCCCTCGGTGACGGGTGGGATCCGCAGGGTCACGATCCGCACCCCTGGCGTGTGCCGCATTGTGGCTGCCATGCGGCGCACGCCGTCGGGGTTTCTGGGGGAAGGGATCACCGGACGGCGGCGTGCCGGCCTTCCGCGATCTCCTCGATCGTCTTGGCGCAGAACGCATCCAGGTCCTGCGGCTTGCGGCTGGAGACCAGACCGCGGTCCACGACGACCTCCTCGTCGACCCAGTCGGCGCCGGCACAGGTCAGGTCGGTCTTCATGCTGGGCCACGAGGTCATCCGTCGGCCGCGAACCGCACCGGCCTCGATCAGCACCCAGCCGCCGTGGCAGATCACCGAAACCGGCTTCCCGTCGTCGATGAACGACCGGACGAACCGCACGGCCCGCTCGTCGGCCCGGACGAAGTCGCCGTTGGCCACCCCGCCGGGCAGCACCAGCGCGTCGTAGTCGGCGGCCCGGGCCTCGTCCAGGGTCCGATCCACCTTCCTGCGGTCGGCCTTGTCCAGATGGTTGAAGCCCTGGATCTCGCCGGCCTGGAAGGAGACCAACTCCGGGGTGCCGCCGGCGTCCCGGACCGCCTGCCACGGCCGGTCCAACTCGACCTGCTCCACTCCGTCGGTCGCCAGGAACGCGACCTTCCTTCCGTCAATGGTGGACGGCATGTCACCTCACCTGTTTCTCGATTTGTCCGCTCAGGTTCGGCTACCGCGGGTTCCGTGGCACTAAACGTCAGTTGTCCTCGTCGTAGGCCGGAACCACCCGATGTTGTTCCATCAGGTCGGCCTCGTCGGCTTCCACCGGCACCTCGCCGAACGGCTCAAGCCCGGGCTCGTCCGGGGGCCCCTCCTCGCGCCGCTGGTCCAGCACGTCGGCCTCCGGCTGCTCGTAGCCGAGCTCTCCGGGTTCGGTCATCGTCGTCTCCTCCGTCCCACGTACGGGGCAGGGCCCCGCCGCCCGGCGGGGCCCTGCCCAAGGGTGCCGCAGATCAGAGCGGCGTACCGCCCGGGTAGGCGGTCTCACCCGGTTGGGGCGAGCGCGGCACCTCGCCGCGCCACGCGCCGGTCTCCTGACCGCGGTTCTCGATGAAGTGCTTGAACCGAGCCAGATCGCTCTTGACCCGGCTGCCGACCGCGCCGAGCGCGGCGCCGGCCTTCTCGGTCAGCGTGTCCGGGTGGTACTCCATCTGGAGGCTCACCCGGGTGGTCTCGTCATCGAGCCGATGGAACGTGACGACTCCGCCGTGCTCGGGACCGTCGACGGTCTTCCAGGCCACGCGCTCGTCCGGATGCTGCTCGGTGATCTCCGCGTCGAACTCACGGCGGATCCCACCGATATTGATCTCCCAGTGCGTGCGGGTGGGCGTCACCTGGCGGATCCGCTCGACCCCGTCCATGAAGGCCGGGAACGACTCGAACTGGGTCCACTGGTTGTACGTCCGGCTGACCGGGGCTTGCACATCGATCGACTGCTCGATCGTGGTCACGGTTCTCTTGCCTCCTTCGGAACTGGGTTCCCGTCGAAGGCCTACCCCGACCGCCGTCGCCTCACACGTCGGCGAGTGCCGCGTCGGTCGATTCGAACATCCGGAACAGCGGGCTCAGGCCGGTGATCTCGATCGGCCGGAGCACCGCCCGGGTGCTGGCCACCAGCAACAGCGTGGACCCGTTGGCCGCGGCCGCCTCGTTGGCCGCCACCAGCTCGGACAGGCCGGCGGAGCCGAGGAAGCCGATCCCGGTGAGGTCGAGCACCACCCGGTGACCGGATCGCTCGACATGCGGAAGCAACGCCTCCCGCAGCAGCGCTGCGGTGAGCAGGTCGAGATCGCCGATCGGCCGGATGACCACCGCGTCCGCGGCCGGCTCGTCGATCTCGAACTCGATGGGCGGGGCCGTTGCCATGGCCTCGACCCCAGGGGTCGGATCGGAGGGATCCTCCGTGCGAACCGGGTTGTTCATACCTATTCTCCTCGCGATCGCCAGCGCCAGCGCGTTGTGGACGCAGGTCATTCCGGGTCCGGCTGGTTGCTCAACCGCGAGGCCAGTTTAGCGACGTAGCGACGGTGCGGACGACGTGGCCGCCGTCCGCACCCGTCGCGGCCGTCCGGCGCGCGTCCTGCGGGCCGCGGAAGAGGCACTACGCCGGCTGGGGGACGCCGCGCGTAACTCCTCGACGACGGCGCGGCGAAGATCGGTCCTGATCACGATGCGCACGATAGGCCGGGACACCGACAGTCCAGTTCCGAACCATTAGGCCAACCGGATGACAGCGACTGACAAATTCCACCCATCACATCGCGTAACCCCGGCCATCCCCTCTAAGTTGTCCTAGCAACGGACCCGGCAGTGGGAGGCTGGGTGAACTGGGGGTGGTAGTGCATGGGCACACCGGAGACATCCGGCACGACCCGTGCTCGCGGCGGTCTCCGGTTCCGGCTGCTCGGCCCGGTTCAGGTGCTGGTCGACGACCGCCCGGTGCCGCTCGGCGGCTCCGGCGCGCGTGGGTTGCTTGCCATGCTGCTGCTGGAGCCGAACCAGGTGGTGGGGCTGGACCGGATCGTGGACGTGCTGTGGGCGCATGAGCCGCCCGAGTCGGCCCGGACCATGGTGCAGGGTTACGTGTCCCGGTTACGGCAAAGGCTCGCCTCGGTGGATCCGTCCGGACAGGTGCGGATCGTCACCAACCCGCCCGGCTACCAGCTGCTGATCGACGAGCAGCTGATCGATGTCACGGTGGCCCGGCAGCTGGTCGCCGACGCCTGGGGGGCACCGGCGGTGCGCCGGGCCGAGCTGTTGCGCGCCGCGCAGAACCTGTGGCGCGGTCCGGCGCTGGCCGACATCGGCGGCCGGGTGCGCGCACCGGAGCTGGCCGAGCTGCGGCTGACCGTGCTGGAGGGCCGGATCGAGGCGGATCTGGAGTTGGGCCGGCACAACGAGGTGATCGGTGAGCTGACCGGGCTGGTCGAGGAGCACCCGTTCCGGGAGCGGCTGGTCGGCCAGCTGCTGCTGGCGCTGTACCGGTCCGGGCGGCGCACCGCGGCGTTGGGCGCCTACCAGCGGTTCGCCCAGCTCGCGGCCAGTCATTCCGGCATCGAGCCGGGTCCGGCGCTGCGCGCGCTGCACGCCCGGGTGCTGCGCGACGACACGACGCTGCTGGATCCGCAGGCCGAGTCGACGCTGTCGCCGCGGGTGGGCGTGGTGGTACCGGCGCAGCTGCCGATGGCGCCGGCCGGGTTCTGCGGCCGGGAGCTGGAGCAGGACTGGCTGGACCGGCTGCTCGCCGGGATGGACAAGCGGACCACGGCGGTCGCGCTGGTCGCCGGACCACCCGGGATCGGCAAGACCGCGCTGACGGTTCGCTGGGCCAACCAGGTGGCCACCAAGTTTCCCGACGGTCACATCTTCGCCGGGTTACGCGGGTTCGACCCGCGGCACCCGCCGGCCGACCCGGCCGAGGTGCTGGCCCAGTTCCTGCTGGCGCTCGGGGTGCGGCCGGACGACGTGCCGATGGACCTCGACGAGCGGGCCGCGCTGTACCGCTCGCTGCTGGCCGAGCGACGGGTGCTGGTGGTGCTGGACGACGCCCGCGACTCCGACCAGGTCCGCCCGCTGCTGCCGGGCGGCACCTCCTCGTCGCTGGTGCTGATCACCAGCCGGGTCCGGCTGGACGGCCTGGTGGCCGGGCTGGCCGCGCGGCTGCTGGTGCTGGACACGCTGGAGGCGGCCACCGCGGAGCGGCTGATCGAGGAGACCGCCGGCACGCCGATCAAGGACACCGACCGGGAGCACGCCGCCCGGCTGGCCGAGCTGTGCGGGCACCTGCCGCTGGCGCTGCGCATCGTCGGCGCCCGGCTGGCCGCCCGTCCACAGTGGTCGCTGGCCGACCTGGCCGGCGAACTGGCCGACGAGCACACCCGGCTGGGCGCGCTGGACGTCGAGGGCGCCGACACCAGTGTGCGGGCCGCGCTGGACGTCACCTATCGAGCACTGCGGCCCACCCTGGCCGGCACGCTGCGGTTGGCCGGCATGTTCCCCGGCTCCTGGCTAGGCCCGTACTCGACCGCGGCGCTGTGCGGCACCGACCTGACCGAGGCGCGCAGGCGGCTGCGCGGCCTGGCCGAGTCCTTTATGGTCACCGAGGTCAGCCCGGACATGTTCGTCATGCACGACCTGGTCCGGATCTACGCCGCGGAACTGGCCGGCATCGAGCTCGCCGACGACGAGCGCGCCGAGAGCCTGCGCCGGCTGCTGCGCTACTACCTGGTCACCGCGGCCGCCGCCCGCCGGTTACTCAACCCGGCCGCGGCCGAGCGCGAACTGGACCGCCTGGACCACCGGCAGGTGCCCGGCCCGTCGCTCGACACGGCCCAGCAGGCCGCCGGCTGGTTGGAACGGGAATGGACCAACCTGGTCGCGGTCGCCGAGGCCGGCTCCGCGGCCGGAGCCCAGGACGATTTGGTCCGGTTGGCCCGGATCGTGAGTGATCTTTCCTCCGGCTCACGTGGACTGACCGCCCCGCTGATCTGGCTCGCCGGCTTCCACCTCGCCGGCGTTTAGCGAACAGTTAGTGGCATCACGCGGGAACCTGGCAGGCTGCGCCCGGCGCTTACGGGTCAAGGCGCCTCGGGCGACGCCACCAACGTGGGGGTGCGCTGCCCGGACCAGCCGGCCGGCGCCTCGGGGGAGTGCGCCGGCCGGTTCGTCTGGTGCGGACCGAAGCCGGTCAGACCACCGCGTTGGTGCCGTCCGCGGGGTCGCTGACCGGAGCCAGCGCGGGCCGTTTCGGCTGCAGGCCATCCCCCATCGAGGTGCCCCGGATCTGCCGCTGTACCCAGGGAAGCAGGTGTGACCTGGTCCAGGCCAGGTCGGCCTGCCGGCCGCGCAGCCACGGCACCGGAGTGGCCGGCGGCCACGGATCCCGCCAGTCGGTGGTGGCCGGCAGGCCGAGCACGTCGGCGGTGCGCAGCGCGATCCGCTTGTGACCCTCGGTGGAGAAGTGCAGCCGGTCCTCGCTCCATGCCCTGCGGTCGCGCAACACGTCCATGGCCCACAGGTCGACCAGCGTCGCGCCGTGCCGGTCGGCGATCGCGCGCAGGTGTCCGTTGTAGATGGCCACCTTGCCGCGCACCCGGCGCAGCAGCGGCTGCGGCTTGGGATCCGGGCCGGTGAAGATCACCACCTGGCTGCCCGCGGCGGCGATCTCGATCACCGTCCGCTCGAACAGGTCGGCGATGTCGTCCACATCGGTGCCCGGAGTGACGATGTCGTTACCGCCCCCGCACAAGGTGACCAGATCGGGCTTTTCGCTGCGCACAACGGGAACCTGCTCGTCGACGATCTCGGCGAGCATCTTGCCGCGCAGCGCGAGGTTGGCGTAGCGGAAGTCGCGGTTGCCGGCGGCGATCATGCCGGCCAACCGGTCGGCCCAGCCGAGGTAACCGCCGTCCGGCGCCTCGTCGCTCAGCCCCTCGGTGAAGCTGTCCCCAATAGCGATCCAACTGTCCCAGCCGCGCACGGTGTCCCTCCCGTAGCCATCCGTAGGCGTCACCCATTGATTTCAACTGCCTAGGATGCCGGTAGGCCATTCGGGTGGACAAGCTCCGTTCCATGACGACTTGGCGGAACCCGCCGCGTGCCGGCATCCCTCGTAGGTACGCTGCTCCCTGTTAGCGCCCGATCACCCACGAGGAGCACCCGGTGTACCTCGACCCGTCCGCAGGCAGGGCCGGCAGCGTCCTCGACACCATCTACGGCGCGGCCACCTCGGGCGCCCTGCAGGTCGACCCGCACACCGGCGAGACCACGCTCAAGTTCCTGAACGACATCCAGGAGCTGACCGAGCGGATGCGCCGGTCCGGCCACGGCGTCGCCGTGCCGACCCCGCTCGGCGGCGGCTTCGGTGCGGAGATCGGCGCGTTCAACCAGCGGCTGGCCAACGGCAGGTCGGACTCCTCGCAGGACATTCTGGCCCGGTTCGTGCAGGAGCTCGAGACGCTCAAGGAGGCCGTGGTCCGCAGCATGGCCAGCTACCGGGGCACCGATCAGGACGGTGCCTCGGCCATCAGCAACGGTGCGCAGGGGGACCGCTAGGTTGTCCAGGCCGCAAGGCTGATTCGAAGGGTCGCGAGATGGCCGGTGACGATGGGCGGGCGGTGCCCACCCCGAGCATGAACCCCAGGACTCGCACGCACGAGGCGCTCAAGGAGATGACCGACGCGGCGCAGCCCGCCGGGGCGCAGGCGGTGGCGGACGGCTGGGCCGAGATGGCGGCCGGGTTCGACGAGGCGGCCACCCTGTTCGAGCGCGCCATGGCGCAGTCCGAGGGCGGTTGGACCGGCGACGCGGCCGCGGCGATGCGGATGCAGCTGGCCCGGGTGGCCGAGTGGAGCAAGCGGACCGGCGCGCACTACCAGGCCGCCGCGGTGGCGATCGGGCGCCAGGCCGAGGCGGCCGGCACGGCGAAGAGCATGATGCCGGCGCCGGTGCCGTACGACCCGGCGCAGATGATCAGGGAGGCCACGGCCACCGGCAGCATCTTCGACGTGGCCGCGCTGCCGCAGGCCATGTACGCGCGCAAGCAGGAAAGCGACGCGGCGCACGAGGAAGCGGTGCGGGTGGTGCTGGACCGTGACCGGGCCTTCGGGCAGGCCGCGGCCGGGATTCCGGTGTTCGATCCGCCGCCCGCACTGAGCGCGGGCGCCGGGCCGCCGGTCGGGTTCAACGCCGGCCACGAGCCGGTCGCCCCGCCCACCCCCGGGGGCAATGGCCCGATCGCCCCGCCGGTTCTCCCCGGTCAACCGGGCCACGCGGCGGCACCGGTCCGGCCGGTGGCACCGGCGGCGCCGGCACCGGTTCGGCCCGCGCCGCCGGTCGTGCCCGGCCCATCGGCCCGACCCGGCCCACCGGCCGTGCCGGTGCAGGCGGTCCCGGCGCCGCCGGCCCCGGTGGCCCCGGTGGCGCCGCTGGCACCGCCCGCCCCGCCGCCCGTCGTGGCCCAGACGGCCGCGCCGCCGCTGGCCCAGGCGGTCTCGCTGCCGCCGCCACCGGCAACCACCCCGGCCGCGTTCGCCGCGCCGTCGTTCCCGCTCCCGGCCGAGGGGTTCGGTCCGGGCGGGACGCTGCCCGGCGCCGCGCTGCCCCCCGGGTTCGGCCCGGGCGGCAGCCAGGCCACCGGGTTCGGGCCGACCGGGCGCTACGCCGCGACCGGACCCGAGCCCGCGGTGGCCGGCGCGGCCCGCGCGCCGGGCGCCGACGAGGCCGAGCGCAAGCGGCCGGAGTATCTGATCGAGCCGGACATGGAGGGTATGTTCGGCGCCACCGAGATGACCGCCCCGCCGGTCATCGGTCAAGAATGACCCGCACCGGAGAACCGCCCACATGGCAGTGATAGGCGAGCTTTCGCTGCCGATGGTCGACATCCTGTGGGCGGACCTCGAACTCGGCACGCTGCCGTTTCCGCTCCAGGTGTCCGGCCACGGCGACACCGCCGAGGAGCGGGACCGGATCCGGCGGGCGGTCTACACCGAGCTGGAGCGGCGCGATCTCGCCCTGTACGGCCGGATCGGCGCCGACCTGGACTACGCGCTGCGCCTGCTGGCCGCGCCAACGATCTCCATCGATCTGGTCGCGCTGCCCGAGCTCACCGACCCGCTGCCGGTGCGTGCGGTGGTCGCGGCCCGCGGCAAGCGCGCCGTGCTGGCCGTGCAGCGCGAGCTGAACCTCCGCCTGGCCATGGTGCGCCACTCGGCGATCGCCGCCTCGATCGTGGACCTGTTGCCGCCCAACCGGTACGGCCCGGGGCCGTCGGTGACGCTGCCGGCCGCCCAGGTGTCCCGCGCGCCGGCCCGGGTCGGCCGGCACCGGCGCGACGAGCCGGGTGGTGCGGTGCTGCGCACCGCGACCCGGCAGGCCGACCGGACCGCCGAGCAGCGCTGGCTGGACACGATCATGGAGCGGCCGGTGTTGCGCGCCGGCAGCTTCGGCCTGGTGCTGCGGGACGAGCACGGCAAGCCGCAGCGGCTGCCCGGGTTCGGCTTCTTCGACACCGACCAGGGCCGCTACGCCACCAGCGTCAGCCACGGCGTGGACGGTGAGGACTGGACCACCCTGGCGCCGTCGGACAACCCGCGGCTGGCCCACCGGCTCAACGAGCTCATGCTGGCCGCACTGCGGGAGTGACCTCGGCGGGTTAGGTCTACCTAACCTCGGTGCGGTTTGGCAGGCTGGGTGTGTGACCGAGCCGTCGACCGATCAGCGCGCCCCCGGCGAGTCGCTGCGCGAGCTGCTCGGCGGCCGGCGCGGCGTGTTCGACGCCAGCCTGCCGCCGGCCGTGTTCGTGGTGGGGTGGCTGGCCTCCGGCGGGTCGATCGCGTGGGGCGCCGGGGTCGCGGTGGCCTTCGGGGTGGTCATCGGAGTGTTCCGGCTGGTCAAGGGCCACCGGGTGACCGCGGTGCTGGCCAGCGTCGCCGCGGTGGCGGCCGGCTCGCTGATCGCCCTCTACACCGGGCGGGCCCAGGACTTCTTCCTCATCCAGCTGCTCGCCAACATCGCCAGCGCGCTGGCCTGGGCGGTGAGCATCCTGATCCGCTGGCCGCTGCTCGGCGTGGTGGTCGGCACCCTGCTCGGGCAGAAGACCCGCTGGCGCCGGGACCCGGACCTGCTGCGCGCCTACAGCCGGGCCAGCTGGGTGTGGGTGCTGCTGCAGTACTCGCTGCGCGTACTGGTCTACGGGGTGCTGTGGGTGACCGGCTCGGTGGTCGCCCTCGGCATCGCCCGGGTGGCCCTGTCCTGGCCGCTGGTCGCCGCCACGATCGCGGTCAGCGCGGTCGCCTTCCAACGCGCCCTGCCCGACGACCACCCCGGCTTCCGCCACCCCAAGCCCCCGGCCAGCTAAGGCCCTTCCTGGATCACCGTGGAAAGTCTTGGACCGACCAACGCGACCTCAGGGGCACCGTGACGCAACCCAGCCACAATCAATCCGCTAACCGCACCATCGGCTGAAACGCAACAACAGCAGTTAATCCCGGAAAGGCGGAACAGTGCCGAGGACCTTGAGGGCCGCGAGCCAGGCGGCGCCGGCCGCGGCGTCGGTGGCGAACAGCACCGGGTCGCCGGTGTGCTCGACGAGTCGGGTGCGGACCGTCTCGCCAACCGGACTTCCCGGTCCGACAACGCTTCCGACCAGCACGACCGGGGTGTGCGCGCCGGGGGAGCGGGCCCGCAGCGCCTGGTCGGTCAGGTGCCCGGCGGCGGCCGCGACGATCCGCGCGGCCCGCGGGTCGGTGGCCGCGTGCGCGCTGACCAGCGTGGCGAACCGGGCCAGCCGGATCGGCGGTTCGGCGTTGGCCGCGGTGATCAGCCGGGAGTCGGTGCCCGAACGCCAGTCGTGCGGCTCGGTGACCGCGTCGGTGCCCAGCGCCTCGGTCAGCACCGCGGCGGCCAGCGGGCCGATGTCCGGTCCGGCCCGAACGGCGTCCAGGGTGGCGCGCACCGCCTCGCGGCCGATCCAGAACGCCGAGCCGTCGTCGCCGAGCAGCCAGCCGTATCCGCCGACCACGAACGCCTGGCGGCGGGCCACGATCCGCACCGCGATCGAACCGGTGCCGCCGACCAGCACGGTGCCGTCCGGTTCCGCGGTCGCCGACGCGTAGGCCGCCTCGGCGTCGGACACCGCGGTGACCGGGCAGTCCAGGCCGACCCGGTGCAGGTTGTCCTCGAACACCGCGCCGATGTCCGGATCGGACAGTTTGCTGACGCCGGCCAGTCCGAGCACGCAATGCCTGACACCGCCCGGATCCGCGGCCCCCAGCGCGGCGGCGACCGCCTCGGCCACCCGCTTGCCGGCCAGCTCCGGCGGGTGCGAGTTCGGGTTGGCGCCGGCCGATGTTCCGCGCCCCAGCACCGATCCGTCCGGCGCGACGGCCACCGCCCTGGTCGACGTGGCACCGATGTCCACCCCGACGACGCTCTCGCCGGTCACCGCGCGGTCTCGATCGTGACCTGCTCGCTGGTCAGCTTTCCCTGGCAGTGCGCGCAATGCACCTCGGCGTGCGTGGTGTGCCCGCAGCCGTTGTGCAGCAACGTGACCGGCGGCGGCGAGCCGTCACCCAGCCACTGGTCGCCCCACCGCATGATCGCGGCCAGCGCCGGGAAGAAGTCCCGGCCCATCTCGCTGAGCACGTACTCGTACCGGGCCGGGCGTTCCTGGTAGCGAACCCGGTTCAACAACCCCGCGCCGACCAGCCGGTCCAGCCGCTCGGTCAGCGTGTTGCGGGCGATCCCCAGCGACAGCTGGAACTTGTCGAACCTGCTCACCCCATAGAAGGCCTCGCGCAGCACGAGCAACGTCCATTGATCACCAAGCAGGTCCATGGTCCTCGCGATGGAGCACGGCCACCTGGCGAACGAGGTCCGGCGCATGGAGGGAGTGTAGGGAGGAGTCAGCGGGTGCGGGTGACTTTGTTCAACCCGCGTGGCCGATCCGGATCGCCGCCGCGGGCCAACGCCAGCTCGAGGGCGAGTTGTTGCAGCGGAAGGACCTCAAGGACCGGGGCCACCTCGTCGGCGGTGCGCGGCACGTCGATCCGCGGGCCGGTGGTCACCTCCGCCGCGGCCGAGCCGACGGCGAGCACGTCCGCGCCGCGCTCCCGGACCGCGGCCACCACGTCCCGCATGGCGGCGCCGCCGGGGCCGGCGCTGGCCACCGCCAGCACCCCCGTCTCGGCGTCGATCGCGGCCACCGGACCGTGCAGCAGGTCCGCGCCGCTGTACGCCCGGGCGGCCAGGTAGCTGGTCTCGGCCAGCTTGAGTGCCGCCTCCGCGGCGGTGGCCGAGGAGTAGCCGCGGCCGGTGGTGACGATCCGCTCGACGAACCGGTACCGGTCGGCGGCCTCGCGCACCGGTCCGGCCGAGCCGGCCAGGGTCTGCTCGGCCAGGTCACCGATGCCGGCCGCGGCCGCACCTGTGCCGTCGCGCACCGCGTCCACCAGCAGGTAGAGGGTGAGCAGGCTGGCGGTGTAGGTCTTGGTGGCGGCCACCGCCAGCTCCTCGCCGGCACCGATCCCGACGGCCAGTTCGGCCACCGAGGCGAGCGGGGATTCCGGGTTGTTGGTGACCGCGACGGTGAGCGCGCCGCACCGGCGGGCGGCCTGGGTCGCCTCCACCAGGTCGGGCGAGCCGCCGCTCTGGCTGACGGTCAGGAACAGCACATCGGCCAGGTCCGGCTCGACGCCGTAGAGCGTGGTGGTGGACGGCGAGGCGAGCCCGGCGGGCAGCCGGAGCAGGATCTCGATCAGGTACTTGGCGTAGAGCGCGGCGTGGTCGCTCGAGCCGCGCGCGGCCAGCAGCGCGAACCGGGGCCGGCGCCGGCCGATCGCCGCGGCGACGCCCGCGAACTCCGCCCGGCGGCCGAGCACGGCGTCGAACACCGCCGGTTGGGCGGCGATCTCGGCCCGCATCCGCGCGCCGGGGGCCAGCGCGGCTGGGTTCATCGAGCGTCCTCCTTGGCAGATCTCCAGGTCTAGACCAATATTACCCGGGGCGTTCCGGCACACATGTGACGATATGGGTGCGGCGTGATCGCTTCTGTCGCCGATGACAGGCATTCTGTACCTGGGACGGTTCGAGGAGGAGCAATGCTCGATACGCCGGCGAGCGACGCGCACGACGTGATTGCCCGGGTGCAGCGGGAGCCGAAGTACTGGGGCCTCAAGCGTCACCTGCTCGAGGTGCTCGGCTCGCTGCCGCCCGGGTCGCCGATTCCCACCGAGCGCTCGCTGGCCGCGCAGTTCGACGTGTCCCGCACGACCGTGCGGCAGGCCCTTGCCGAGCTGACCGTCGAGGGTCGGCTGCTGCGCGTGCAGGGCAAGGGCACGTTCGCCGCGGAGCCGAAGATGGCCCAGCGGCTGCAGCTGTCCTCCTACACCGAGGACATGCGGGCGCAGGGCCGCGAGCCGTCGTCCAAGCTGCTCGACGTGTCCGAGGTGCCGGCCGAGCCGGAGCTGTCCCGGCTGCTGGGCATCCGGCCCACCGCCAAGGTGCTGCGGCTGCAGCGGTTGCGGCTGGCCGACGGCGAGCCGATGGCCATCGAGACCACGCACCTGCCGCTCGGCCGGTTCCGCGGGCTGCGCCGGTTCGTCACCAGCGGGGTGTCCCTGTATCAGGTGCTGCGCGAGCGGTTCGACGTGGAGATGGGGCACGCGGAGGAGACCATCGAGACCGCGCTTGCCGGTCCGCACGAGGCGGAGCTGCTCGGCGCGGACGTGGGAATGCCGATGCTGCTGCTGTCCCGGCAGACCTTCGACACCGAGGGCCGCCCGGTGGAATGGGTGCGCTCGGTGTACCGGGGGGATCGCTACAAGTTCGTGGCGACGCTGAACAGGCCGTGAGCGAGCCCGCGAGCGAACCAACGGGCACTGCCCGGCCGCCGAGCTTGCGAGGCGGGCGGGTCAGGCGGCTGCGAGCTTGCGAGTTGCCGCTATGAGCGAGCCCGCGAGCGAACCATCGGGCACTGCCCGGCCGCCGAGCTTGCGAGGCGGGCGGGTCAGGCGGCTGCGAGCTTGCGAGTTGCCGCTATGAGTGCGTCATCGGGCCCTGTCCCCGCGGCGGCGGGCGAGGTCCGGTGGGGGACCGCCGCGGCACGCGGGGTGCTGGCCACCACGATCCTCGGGTCCGGGATGGCGTTCCTGGACAGCACGATCATCAACGTCGCGCTGCCGCAGATCGGCCGGGATCTGAGCGCCTCGGTGGCCGACCTGCAGTGGATGCTGGACGGCTACATGCTGTCGCTGGCCGCGCTGATCCTGATCGCCGGCTCGCTCGGCGACCGGTACGGCCGGCGCCGGGTGTTCGTGATCGGCGTGGTGTGGTTCGGCCTGGCCTCGGTGCTGTGCGGGGCGGCGCAGAGCACCGGTCAACTGGTCGCCGCCCGGGTGCTGCAGGGGATCGGCGGCGCGCTGCTCACCCCGGGCTCGCTGGCGATCATCCAGTCGTCGTTCGTGCGTGCGGACCGGGCGCGGGCGATCGGCGCCTGGTCCGGGCTGGGCGGGATCGCCGGGGCGATCGGGCCGCTGCTCGGCGGCCTGGTGGTGCAGGTCTGGTCCTGGCGGCTGGCGTTCCTGATCAACCTGCCGCTGGCCGCGCTGTGCGTGTGGCTCGCCGGGCGGTACCTGCCGGAGTCCCGGGACGAGCAGCTGGCCGGCACCCATCCGGACGTGTTCGACTCCGCGCTGGCCGCGCTCGGCCTCGCCGGGCTGACCTACGCGCTGGTGGAGCTGCCGGTGCGCGGCGCGGACGATCCGGTGCTGCTGGCGACCGGGCTGGTCGGGGTGCTCGCGCTGGCCGCGTTCGTGGTGCTGCAGCGGCTGCGCCGTGATCCGCTCGTCCCGCCGGACATGTTCGCCGACCGCACGTTCACCCTGGCCAACGCGCTGACCTTCGTGGTCTACGCGGCGCTGGGCGGCGTGATGATGCTGTTCGTGATGCAGCTTCAGGTGTCGCTGGGCTACTCGCCGATCGCGGCCGGGGTGGCCGGACTGCCGATCACCCTGATCCTGCTGCTGCTCTCGGCCCGGTCCGGCCAGCTCGCCCAGCGGTACGGGCCGCGTTGGTTCCTGGTGATCGGCCCGTTCGTGATCGCGACCGGCATGCTGCTGCTGACCAGGATCGGGCCCGGGTCGTCGTACCTGGCCGACGTGCTGCCCGCCGTTGTGGTGTTCGGCCTCGGCCTGGCCTGCGTGGTCGCCCCGGTCACCGCGGCTGTGCTTGCCGCCGCCGAGGACCGGCACGCCGGGATCGCCTCCGGCGTGAACAACGCGATCGCCCGGACCGGCGGCCTGCTTGCGGTCGCCGTGCTGCCCGCCGTCGCCGGCCTGTCCGGCACCGCCTACATGGACCCCGCCGCGCTCACCGCCGGGTTCCGCACCGCCATGATCGTCTGCGCCGCCATGTGCGCCCTCGGCGGCGTGCTCGCCCTCGGCATCCGCAATGACGTCCTGGCCGTGCCGCCCACCGAACCGGTGCCCGACCATCCCCGGCCCGGTGACTGCTTCCACTGCGGCGTCGAAGGCCCGCCGACGCACGTCGAGCCCACCCACCGGGTGGGCACCGCGTCGAGCTGATCAGCCGGCCAGTGCCCGGGTGAGGACGGCCGGGTCGATGTTGCCGCCGGAGACCACGGCGACCGTGCGGCCGGGCGGGAAGTCGGCCGCGTGGTTCAGGTAGGCCGCCGTGCTGGCGGCGCCGCTGGGTTCGGCGATCAGGCGGGCGGTGCGGGCCAGGTGGGCGACCGCGGCGAGCAACTCGTCCTCGGTGACCGTGACGATGCCGTCCACCAGCTTGCGCAGGTGGGCGAAGGTCAGCTCGGACGGCTCGGCGCGCAGGCCGTCGGCCATGGTGCGGGCCCGGTCGGCGGGCGCCCAGTGCACGCGTTCGCCTGCGGCAAGGCCCTCGGCGGTGTCGGCGGCGAGCACCGGTTCCACGCCGATCACGGCGGCCTGCGGGCGCAGTGCCTTGACCGCGCCGGCGATGCCGGAGATCAGGCCGCCGCCGCTGACCGGGACCAGGACCACGTCGACGTCCGGCAGGTCGGCGACGATCTCCAGCCCGATGGTGCCCTGGCCGGCGATCACGTCCGGATGGTCGAACGGCGGGATCAGCGCGAGCCCGCGCTCCCGGCCGATCTCGGCCGCGGCGGACTCCCGGTCGGGCAGCGGCACCTGGACCACTTCGGCGCCGTGCGCGCGGGTGGCCGTCACCTTGATCTCCGGCGCGGTGTCCTCGATCACGATCACCGCCGGCACCCCGAAGGCCCGGGCCGCGTAGGCCACGGCCTGGGCGTGGTTGCCGCTGGAGTAGGCCACCACGCCCCGGGCCCTGGCGTCGGCGGGCAGCCGGGCGATCGCGTGGTAGGCACCGCGGATCTTGAACGCGCCGATCGGTTGCAGGTTTTCCGGCTTGAGCCACAGCGGGCGGTCCGGGTCGGCCCACGGGCAGGGCAGCAGCGGCGTCCGGACGGCGACCGGCTCGATCGTGCGGGCGGCAAGGCGGATGTCATCGATGGTCACGAGTCGCACATAGCACAGTGTGCATCAGCCGGATCTATGTCACCCGTGGTGACCAGTGCGCCCCGGAACAGGGACGATCAAAGATCCGATGATCACGAGAAGTAGTCGAATCGGGTGAAATATGACAACTGTTCCCCCCGTTCGGACCCTTCCGTAACGGCTCGACTACCGCCTAGGTTCATCCGTTGGAGGGTCACCCAAAAGGGTGGCGCTTCGTGGTCCCTCTACACCCGTGCGCGGGCGGACACCACATTCCCCCGTTGCCGGGCCCTGCAACCCATCGAGGGAGACAGAAATGAATCGAACGAGTGTTGCCCGCTTTGCGGGTGCCGCTCTGCTGGCAGTCGGACTGGCCACGTCCATGTCCGTACCCGCCATGGCTGCGCCGCAGTCCTCGGCGATGTTCGACGCCATGCAGGCCGACCTCGGGCTGAGCGCCGACGCCGCGCTGGCCCGGATCGGCCAGGAGAACCGCGCCGTCGTCACCGAAGCCGCCCTGACCGCGCGGCTGGCCGGCAGCTACGCCGGATCCTGGTTCGACAGCACGACCGGCAAGCTGACCGTCGCCACCACCGACGCGTCCCAACTGCAGGCGATCACCGCCACCGGCGCGACCGCAAAGCTGATGGCCCGCAGCGCCGCCCAACTCAGCGCGGTCCAGGCGACGCTGGATGCCGCCACGGCATCGGTGCCGGACACGGTGGCCGGCTGGTACGTCGACGCGAAGTCGAACTCCGTCGTGGTCGAGGTCGTCGGCAACGACGCCGCCGGCCTGGCCTGGGCCGCCGGCAAGGACGTGCGGGTAGAGCACGTCGCCGCCAAACCCCAGACGTTCTGGAACCTGATCGGCGGCCAGGCGATCAACGGTGGCGGCGCGCGCTGCTCGCTCGCCTTCAGCGGCAACGCCGGCAGCACCCGCTACATCCTCACCGCCGGGCACTGCGGTGAGCTCGGCGGCACCTGGACCGGTTCCGGCGGGACGATCGGCCCGGTCGCGAACTTCTCCTTCCCCACCAACGACTACGCGCGGATCCGGATCACCTCGACGGCCGCCGTGCAGACCTCGCTGGTCGACCGGTACTCCTCCGGTTCCGACGTGACCGTCGCCGGCTCGACCCCGGCCGCGATCGGCTCGAGCATCTGCCGCTCGGGCTCGACCACCGGCTGGCGCTGCGGCGTCGTCCAGGCCAACAACCAGACCGTGAACTACGGCGGCGGCGACATCGTCGGCGGCCTGACCCGCACCACCGTGTGCGCGCAGCCCGGCGACTCCGGCGGCGCCTACGTCTCCCCCAACGGTGCGACCCGCGTGCAGGCCCAGGGCATCACCTCCGGTGGCTCCGGCAACTGCACCTCCGGTGGCATCACGTTCCACCAGCCGGTCCGCGAGGCGCTGTCCGCCTACGGCCTGACTCTGATCACCGGATAGACGAGCAGTAACACCCAAGTGTCCTGAACTCCCCCCAGGACACGCGGCGGACGAGCCGAACCCTGCCGGCTCGTCCGCCGCACTGTATTTGATGGTTCGCTCCGGCGCTCACGGTGAACGCAGCAGCCCGGCCAGCTGTTCGGCCGCCGCCCGTGGGTCGTCGGCCTCGGTGATCGCTCGGACCACCACGACCCGGCGCGCGCCCGCGGCCAGCACTCCGGGCAGCCGCGCCGCGTCGATCCCGCCGATGGCGAACCACGGCCGACTCGGCCCGGCCGCAGCGGTGGTCCGGACCAGGTCCAACCCGGGTGCCGGGCGGCCCGGCTTGGTGGGTGTCGGCCAGCACGGGCCGGTGCAGAAGTAGTCCACGCCCGGCTCGGTCGCGGCCACCGCGGCCTGGCCGGGATCGTGGCTGGACCGGCCGATCACCAGGTCGTCGCCGGCGATCCGGCGGGCCCAGCCGACCGGCAGATCGTCCTGCCCCAGATGCAGCACATCGGCCCCGGCGGCGAGCGCCACGTCGGCCCGGTCGTTCACCGCCAGCAGCGCGCCGTGCCGGGCACACACCTCGGCCAGCACCGCCAGCGCCGCCAGCTCCGGTCCGGCCTCAAGACCCTTGTCCCGCAGCTGGACGATGTCCACCCCGCCGGCCAGCGCGGCGTCCACCAGCTCGGCCAGGTCCGGGCGGTTCGGCGTGCACAGGTAGAGCCGCGCGTCCGCCAGCCGCCGCCTGATCTGCGCACCATCCAGTCCCGGCATGCCCGTCACGCTATGCGCTACCGTGGCGGTTGGTCCGCACGGGAGCCCGAAGCGCCGGGCTGAGAGGGGATCCGCCGATCCCGACCGTCGAACCTGATCCGGGTCATGCCGGCGCAGGGAGCGTGATGATGAGCAAACGGATCGCAGTGGTGGGTGCCGGGGTCATCGGGCTGTCCGTGGCCTGGCGCCTGGCCCGCGCCGGACATCCGGTCACGGTCGTCGACCCGGCACCGGGCACCGGGGCGTCCTGGGTGGCCGGCGGAATGCTGGCGCCGGTGGCCGAGGCCGGGCCGGGCGAGGAGGGTCTGCTCGAGATCGGTTCCGCCTCGCTGGAGTGCTGGCCGGCGTTCGCCGACCGGCTGCGGGCCGAGGCGGCCGATCCCGGGCTGCGCACCGAGGGAACGCTGGTGGCCGCGCTGGACGCGACCGACGCGGCCGAGTTGGACACGCTGGCGGATCACCTGTCCGGGCTCGGCCGGCCGGTTCGCCGGCTGTCCGGCCGGGAGCTGCGCGCGCTCGAGCCCGGCGTCGGACCGGGTGTCCGAAGTGGACTACTGGTGCCCGGCGATCTCGCGGTGGACAACCGGGAGCTGTTGCGGGCCCTGCGGAAGGCGGCCCGGGACCGCAAGGTCGAGTTCATCGCGGCGGCCGCGTCCGCGGTGCGCGGCGGTGCCGTGGTACTGACCGATGGATCCATTGTGGACTGTTCGACGGCGGTGGTGGCCGCCGGAGCGTGGAGCGGGGCGCTGCATCCGGCGCTCGCCGGGCTGGTCCGTCCGGTGAAGGGGGAGATCCTGCGGCTGCGCGCCCGGCCGGGAGCGCTGCCCCCGCCCCGGCACACGATCCGGGCGGTGGTCGAGTCGCGCCCGGTCTACCTGGTGCCCCGGTCCGGCGGCGAGCTGGTGCTCGGCGCCACCCAGTACGAGGCCGGGTTCGACACCGAGGTGACCGTGCGGGGCGTGCGCGACCTGCTCGAGGGCGCCGAGCGGATCCTGCCCGGGATCGGCGAGTACGCGCTGACCGAGTGCGCGGCCGGGCTGCGCGCCGGCAGCCGGGACAACCTGCCGCTGATCGGCGAGGTCGAGCCGGGCGTGCTGGTGGCCACCGGCCATCACCGCAACGGCCTGCTGCTTGCGCCGATCACCGCGGACGCCGTGCTCGCCCTGGTCGAGGGTGGGACGCACCCGGCGGCGCGGTTCCGGACGGAGGGAACGACGTGATCGAGGTACGGGTCAACGGGGAGCGCCGGACGCTGCCGGACGGCACCACGGTGGCCGGGCTGCTCGCCGAGCTGGGCATGCCGGTCACCGGTGTCGCGGTGGCGCTGGACGGTGAGGTGGTGCCGCGCACCGGCCACGCCGGCACCCCGGTGCCGGACGGCGCGGTGATCGAGGTGGTCACCGCGGTACAGGGAGGTTGACATGGACGACCCGCTGATCATCGCCGGCCGGGAGTACTCGTCCCGGCTGATCATGGGAACCGGCGGCGCCGGGAACCTGACCGTGCTGGAGCGGGCGCTGGTCGCCGCCGGCACGCAGCTGACCACGGTGGCGATCCGGCGGGTGGACCTTGCCGGCGGCACCGGGCTGCTTGACCTGCTGCGCCGGCTGGGCATCGACCCGCTGCCGAACACCGCGGGCTGCCACACCGCGGCCGAGGCGGTGCTCACCGCCCGGCTGGCCCGCGAGGCGCTGGGCACGTCGTGGATCAAGCTCGAGGTGGTCGCCGACGACCGGACCCTGCTGCCCGACCCGGTCGAACTGCTGGACGCGGCCGGCACGCTGGTAGCCGACGGCTTCACCGTGCTCGCCTACACCAACGACGACCCGGTGCTCGCGTTACGCCTCGAGGAGGCCGGCTGCGCCGCGGTGATGCCGCTCGGCTCGCCGATCGGGACCGGCCTCGGCATCCGCAACCCGCACAACATCGAGCTGATCGTGGCCAGGGCCGGTGTCCCGATCGTGCTGGACGCCGGCATCGGCACCGCGTCCGAGGCCGCGCAGGCGATGGAGCTCGGCTGCGCCGCCGTGCTGCTGGCCACCGCGGTCACCCGCGCCACCGACCCGGAACGCATGGCCGCCGCGATGCGTAACGCCGTCGTCGCCGGCCGCCTGGCCCGCCTCGCCGGCCGGATCCCGCAACGCTTCTGGGCCAAGGCATCCAGCCCACCGCGCTGAACCGCGCCCCGGTTACCGGGGATCCGGCGCGTGCTCGGCGCGCAGCGCGGCCATCTCGGCCCGCAGCGCGCGCATCTCCTCGAGCAGCAGCTTGTCCGAGGCCGCCTGGTCGGCCGCGTGCCGCTCCTCGGCGGCGGCCATCTCGTCGGTCACCCCGCGCTCCATGCCACCGACGACCACCGCGATGAACAGGTTCAGCACCGCGAACGTGGACACCAGGATGTAGACCACGAAGAAGATCCACGCCATCGGCGCTTCCGCCATCACGGCGCGCGCGATGTCCGGCCACGCCTCCCCGGTCATCGTCTGGAACAGGGTGAACAGCGTGGTGCCGAGATCGCCGAAGTACTCCGGTGCGATGTGCGAGAACAGCTTGGTGGCCATCACCCCGGCCACGTACAGCACCAGCCCGAGCAGCAGCCCGATCGAGGCCATCCCGGGCACCGCGGCCAGCAGCGCGGAGACCACCCGGCGCATCGCCGGCACCATCGACAACAGCCGCAGCACCCGCAACACGCGCAGCGCCCGCAGCACCGAGAACGGGCCGGTGGCCGGGATCAGTGAGATCGAGACGATCACGAAGTCGAACACGCTCCACGGGTCGGCGAAGAACTTCCACCCGTAGGCGTAGAGCCGCAACGCCAGCTCCACCACGAAGATGCCGAGCGCGAGCCGGTCGGCGGCGTGCAGGAAGGTGCCGGCCTCCGCGACCAGCTTCGGCGATGTCTCAAGGCCGAGCGTGATCGCGTTGAAGATGATCACGGTGATGATGAACTGCTGGAAGCGCTTGTGCTCGACGAACTCTCGAATGCGTTGGCGTTGCGTCACGGGCCCGATTGTTCAGGATCTTCCGGCGCCAGCCGCCAGAAGGGCGACACCGGCCCGACTCCGGCGCCGAGCGGGTAGGCGGCGCGCACGGACCGGGTGACGAACCGCTTGCCGAACCGGACGGCGGCCGGCACGTCCATTCCCCTGGCCAGCGCGGCGGTGATGGCCGAAGCCATGGTGTCGCCGCCGCCGTGGGTGTGCGGGGTGTCCACCCGCGCCGCCGGCAGCTCGGTGAACTCGGTCCCGTCGTAGAGCAGATCCATGCATTGCCGGTCCTCGTGCATGTGCCCGCCCTTGACCAGCGCCCACCGCGCACCCTGCCCGATCAGGGCCACGGCGGCGTCCCGCTGGTCGGCGTGGTCCCGCACGACGATTCCGGTCAGCAGCCGGACCTCGTCCAGGTTCGGGGTGACCAGGGTGGCCCTCGGGAACAGCTCGCCGCGCAGTGCCGCCAGCGCGTCGTCGCGCAGCAACGGATCGCCGTGCATCGACGCCGCCACCGGGTCGACCACGAACGGGATCCGCCGGTCCCGCCCGATCCCGACCCGGTCGCACGCCCTGGCCACCGCGGCGATGATGTCGGCGTTGGCCAGCATCCCGGTCTTCGCGGCCTGCACGCCGATGTCGCCGGCCACGGTCTCGATCTGGGCGGCCACCACCTCGGCCGGGATCTCGGTGACCGCGCTGACCTTCAGCGAGTTCTGCACCGTCACCGCGGTCACCGCGGTCATCCCGTGCACCCCGCAGGCGAAGAACGTGCGCAGGTCGGCCTGCAACCCGGCGCCGCCGCCGGAGTCCGAGCCGGCGATGGTCAGCACGCGGGGCGGGGTGGCGGTCATCGGTCCACCACCGGCAGGTACACCCGGTCGCCGTGCCGGTGGAACTCCTCGGCCATCTCCCGCATCCCGGCGGAAAGCGCGTCGGCGTCGGACATGCCGTGCTCCTCGGCGTACCGGCGGACGTCCTGGGTGATCTTCATGGAGCAGAACTTCGGACCGCACATGGAGCAGAAGTGCGCCGTCTTGGCCGGCTCGGCCGGCAGCGTCTCGTCGTGGAAGGACCGCGCAGTGTCCGGGTCGAGCGAGAGGTTGAACTGGTCCACCCAGCGAAACTCGAACCGGGCCCGGGACAGCGCATCGTCCCAGTCCTGCGCGTGCGGGTGGCCCTTGGCCAGGTCGGCCGCGTGCGCGGCGATCTTGTAGGTGATCACGCCGGTTTTCACGTCCGCCCGATCCGGCAGGCCGAGATGCTCCTTCGGCGTGACGTAGCACAGCATCGCGGTGCCGGCCCAGCCGATCTGCGCGGCACCGATCGCCGAGGTGATGTGGTCGTAGGCCGGCGCCACGTCCGTCGCAAGTGGACCGAGGGTATAGAACGGTGCCTCGCCGCACAGTTCGTCGCACAGCCGGACGTTCTCGGCGATCTTGTGCATCGGCACGTGTCCGGGCCCTTCGATCATCACCTGCACGTCGTGGTCGCGGGCGATCCGGGTGAGCTCGCCGAGCGTGCGCAGCTCGGCGAACTGGGCCGCGTCGTTGGCGTCGGCGATGCAGCCCGGGCGCAACCCGTCGCCGAGCGAGAAGGTCACGTCGTAGCCGCGCAGGATCTCGCACAGCTCGGCGAAGTGCGTGTAGAGGAAGCTTTCCCGGTGGTGGGCAAGGCACCAGGCGGCCATGATCGACCCGCCGCGAGAGACGATGCCGGTGATTCGGTTGGCGGTCAACGGGATGTACCGCAGGAGCACCCCGGCGTGCACGGTCATGTAGTCCACGCCCTGCTCGCACTGCTCGATCACGGTGTCCCGGTACACCTCCCAGGACAGCCGGGCCGGGTCGCCGCCGACCCGTTCCAGGGCCTGATAGATCGGTACCGTGCCGACCGGAACCGGCGAGTTGCGCAGGATCCACTCCCGGGTCTCGGCGATCCGCTTGCCGGTGGACAGATCCATCACGGTGTCCGCGCCCCACCGGGCGGCCCAGACCATCTTGTCCACCTCCTCCTCGATCGAGGAGGACACCGCGGAGTTGCCGATGTTGGCGTTGATCTTGACAAGGAACCGGCGGCCGATGATCGCCGGCTCGGACTCCGGATGGTTGCGGTTGACCGGAATCACCGCCCGGCCGGCGGCCACCTCGGCCCGGACCAACTCGGCGTCGACGCCCTCCCGGGCGGCGCAGAACCGCATCTCCTCGGTGACGATCCCGGCCTTGGCATACGCTAGCTGGGTCACCGCCCCGGCAACCGGCTCACGGTCGGCGATCCAGTCGGAGCGGAGCTTCGGTAGTCCACTGTGGACATCGATGGCGGCGTCCGGATCGGTGTACGGGCCGGAGGTGTCGTACCGGTCGAAGTGCTCGCCGTTGGTCAGCTCCACCCGGCGCACCGGAACCCGCAGCCCGTCGCCGCAGTCCCGGTATACCTTGTGCGAGCCGGTGATTGGTCCGGTGGTCACGCTCGGCCGAATGGATTGGTCGCGCAACGCGGTCATCGGTTCCTCCCTACGCCGGCATTACCCGGTCAGGTTCCGGCGGTCGGCGGCACCGGGACCTTTGGCCCAGCCGCCCTCTCAGCCCGCTTTCGGCGCGAGCTCCCGCGTGTTCAGTTCTGCGCCCGAGAGTAGTCACGTTCGCAACGGCAACGCCAGGGGGGACTAACAGACCATTTCAGCGTACGGTGCTGGAATGGCGCAGTTGGAGACCTATCCGCCGGGTGGGCGGCGGGTGGTGCGGCCGGCCACGGTCACGTTCTGCCCGAACTGCGGGGAGCTGGTGGGTCGGGGCTACCCGGACTGTGTCATCTGTGCCGAGCGGATCGACGATCTGTGGTGGGCCGACTGGCAGGTGCTGCTGGAGTCCGAGAAGATCCGGCCGGGCACCGACGAGGAGGGCGGGCTGGCCCGGAAGGTGCTGTCCGATGAGGTCGGCCGGCATCCGTGGACCTGCACCGACTGGGCGCTGTGGCTGCTGCGGTGCGGCCGGTGCGGCGGTCAGCTCGGCTCCGGCGACTCCGGGTGCATGGCCTGCGCCGCCGCCGACCAGGCCCGCTGGGCGTGGGACTACCAGGCCCTGCCGGATGCCATGACGCCCAACGAGCACGCCCTGCGGGTCGCGGTGGCCGGGTTACGGGCGCCGCACCGGCATCGCGGGTCGGTGGTCACCGGCTGGCGGCTGGCGCTGCCGTTCCTGTTCGTCGGCGACCTGCCGACAACCGCCCAGACGCAACGCATCCGCGGGCACGTCCTGGCCGGCCGCTACGCGGAGTTGGCCCGGCAGCAGGGGTTCGCGGCGATGGCCTGCCTGCCCGACCTGCCCTGGCGGGCGCAGAACAACTCAGGAGCTGTCCACCGCGAGCCGGATGCCCAGCCCGATCAGCACTAGGCCGGAGATCCGCTCCAGCCGGCGCTTGACCGAACTGCGGCCGAGCCAGCCCAGGATCCTGCTGATCAGCGCGACGATCACCAGATACCACACGGTGTCCACGACCACCCACAGGATGGCCAGCAGGACAAGTGCCCAGCGCGCGCTGCCGGCCGGGACGAACTGCGGCAGGAACGAGATGGCGAACACGGCCAGCTTCGGGTTGGCCAGGTTGGTCAGCAGTCCGGCCCGGAAGCCGGATCCGGTGCTCGGCTCCGGCCGCTCGCCGTCGCCCCGGTGCCGCCCGAACAGCGCCTTCGCCCCGAACCACAGCAGCACGCACACGCCGGCGATCCGCAGCACCTCGTAGGCCACTTGGGACGCCACCAGCAGGACGGACAGACCGAGTGCGGCGGCCATCGCCCACACCGCGACGCCCACCTCCATGCCGGCCACGGTGGCCAGGGCGCCCCGCCGTCCACCCCGGACCGACTGCTTGACCAGCATCGCGGTGCCCACGCCGGGCACCATGGCGAGCAGCAGCGAGGCGAGCAGGAAGGCGAGCAGGCCGGACCACGTCATGCGTTCATGGTGCCGGCCACCCCGGAACCCGCCCACCGGTTTTCCGTCACATCGGGTTGCTCAGTCCGCGGTCAGCTCCACCGGGCGGGCGTACACGTCGACCATGGCGCCGTTGCGCAGCACGGTGACAGCCAGGTCGGTGCCGATCACCTCGGCGAAGAGTTGGCGCTGGATGCCCTGGGCGTCGGACACCCGCTCGCGGGCCACGGTCAGCACCAGGTCGCCGGTGCGCAGGCCGGCCCGGTGCGCCGGCCCGCCGGACACCACCTCGACCACCCGCAGTCCGGCCCGCTGCCCGGTGCGCTCGGCCACGTCGTCGGGCAGCGGCGCCGGCATCCCGACGATGCCGAGGTAGGCCCGCCGGACCCGGCCCTCGACCAGCAGCGTGTCGACGATCCGCCGGGTGGTCTGGTTCACCGGTACCGCAAGGCCCAGCCCGAACCCGGCGACCGCGGTGTTGATCCCGACCACCCGCCCGGCGGAGTCGGCCAGCGCGCCCCCGGAGTTGCCCGGGTTGAGCGCCGCGTCGGTCTGGATCACGTTCTCGATCACCCGCCCGGCCCGCCCGGACCGGACCGGCAGCGACCGGCCGAGCGCGCTGACCACCCCGGCGGTGACCGAGCCGGCCAGGCCGAGCGGGCTGCCGACGGCCACCACGAGTTGCCCCACCACCAGCCGGTCGGCGTCGCCGAGCGTGGCCGCCCGCGGCGCGTCGCCGCGCACCCGCAGCACCGCGAGGTCGGACAGCGGATCGGTACCGACCACCTCGAAGGTCGTCTCGGCGCCGTCGGAGAACGTGGCCGTACCGCCCCGCCCGGACCCCACCACGTGCGCGTTGGTCAGCAGATGGCCCTCGCCGGTGAACACCACCGCCGAGCCGCCGCCCCGGTGCAGGCTCACGCTGGCCACATGCGGGGTCAGCGCCGCGGCCACCGTGCTCACCGTCCGCGAGTACGCATCGAGCAACTCGGCGTCCGTCTCGTCCACCATCGCGCCCACCGCCTCGCCCCGAGAATTACACCGTTGCAGCCACTACAAGTGTGCGCCGGTGCGAGCGCTTCCCGGAATCCGTTCACCTCAAGCGAACGGGTCGGCGGTCTCCGCGGGATCCCAGGACAGTCCGGGCGCGCCCCAGCCGTTGCGTTTGAGGGCCCGCTTGGACTCCTTGATCCAGCGGCCGGTCAGCCGGCTCAGGTAGAGCAGCCCGTTCAGATGGTCGGTCTCGTGCTGCAGGCAGCGGGCGAAGTAGCCGCCGCCTTCCACGGTCAGCGGCGTGCCGTCGAGATCCTGCCCGGTCACCCTGGCCCAGTCCGCCCGCCCGGTCGGGAACGACTCGCCCGGAACGGACAGGCAGCCCTCCAGGTCGTCCTCCGGGTCCGGCATGGTCTCCGGGCGGTCCGAGGTCTCCAGCACCGGGTTGATCACCAGCCCGTGCCGGCGCACCGGTGGGTCCTGGCTGTCGTCGGGGCAGTCGTAGACGAAGACCCGCAGGTCCACGCCGATCTGGTTGGCGGCAAGCCCGACGCCGTTCGCCGCGGCCATCGTGTCGAACATGTCCTCGACCAGCGTGCGCAACTCGTCGTCGAACGCCTCCACCTTGCGGGTCGGCTGGTGCAGCACGGGATCGCCCACGATGCGGATCGGTCGAACGGCCATGGTCGGACAGCTTAGAAAGAGCCCCGTCCGTCACCCACACCCACCGCAGCCATGATGTAATGGCCGTGGAATGACACACGTGTGATTCGCGGGGAGCTCATGGACGCCGCGCTGACCGACCGCGATCGCCGGATCCTGGCCTTCGAGCGGCAGTGGTGGGCGCACGCCGGGGCCAAGGAGAAGGCCATTCGCGACGAGTTCGAGGTGTCGCCGACCCGGTACTACCAGCTGCTGAACGAGCTGCTCGAGAAACGGGCCGCACTGGAGGCCGATCCCATGCTGGTCAAGCGATTACGACGACTGCGCACCGGCCGGCAGCGGGCCAGGGCGGCGAAGCGGCTGGGGATCGAGCGACCGTGACCGTCATCGATCCCGGCTCGAGCCGGCCAAGTCGCCTGATCGGCCTGGTGCTGATCGGCATCGCCGTGCTGGCGGCGGTGCTGGGGGTGCTCTCCCTGATCGACGACGGCCCGGACGGCGGCGGCCAGGCACAGCCCCCCTCCTCGACCCCGCAGACCGGCACGACCACCGAAACCGGCACGAGCACCGAGACCAGCGCACCGAACAGCTCGCCGCCCGGTTCCACGCCGCCCGGCTCGACCACCTCCGGCCAGCCGCCCGCCACGCAGCCGCCGCCGGCCTCCCAACCGGGCGGCCAGCCGCCGCCCCCACCGCCCGCGCCCAACCCGCGCGCCGTCCCGGTGCGGGTCTACAACAACGGCACGGTCGCCGGGCTCGCCGCCGAGGCCGCCAAGGACTTCCGGGCCGACGGCTGGACCGTGACCGACGTCGGCAACTACTCGCAGGGCATCATCCCGACCACCACGGTCTACTTCCGGCCGGGCACCGAGGAGGAAGCCGCGGCCCGCGAGTTGGGCGCCCGGTTCAACATGCGCGTCGAGCCCCGCTTCCCCGGCATCGTCAACACCCCACCCGGCCTCATCGTCCTGGTCACCAACGACTACGGCGGCAAGTAGGACTCAGCGGCGCGCCTCGGCGTAGGCCGCGATGGCGGCGAGCTGGCCGGGGTCGAGGGACGGGCGCACGGTTTCCCGGGCGCGGGCCAGGTGCTCCGCGGTGACGGTGGTGGCGTCCATGGCGTCGCGCATGGCGGTGAGGGCGGCTTCGCGAATCAACGCGGTGCAGTCGGCGGCGGAGTAGCCGGTGAGGTCGGCGGCCAGGGCGGGCAGGTCGACATCCTCGGTGAGCGGGGTGTTCCGGGCCGCGGCGCGCAGGATCTCGGTGCGGGCCGCGGCATCCGGCGGCGGGACGTAGACCAGGCGCTCGAGGCGGCCGGGGCGGAGCAGGGCCGGGTCGATCAGCTCGGGGCGGTTGGTGGCGCCGAGCACGACGACGTCGCGCAGTGGTTCGACGCCGTCCAGCTCGGTGAGCAGCGCGGCCACGACGCGGTCGGCCACCCCGGAGTCGGAGGACTGCCCGCGCCGGGGGGCGAGCGCGTCCAGCTCGTCCAGGAAGATCATGGCGGGAGCGGCCTCTGCGGCCCGCCGGAACAGCTCCCGCACCGCCCGCTCGGACTCGCCAACCCACTTGTCCAGCAGCTCGGCGCCCTTGACCACCAACACGTTCAGCTTCCCGGTGCCGGCCAGCGCGCGCACCAGGAAGGTCTTGCCGCACCCGGGCGGCCCGTACAGCAGCACCCCGCGCGGCGGCGAAACCCCCAGCCGGGCAAAGGAATCCGGATACTGCAGCGGCCACAGCACGGTCTCGGTGAGCGCCTGCTTCACCTCGACCATGTCGCCGACGTCCTCCAGCCGCAGCCCGCCGGTCTGCAATGCGTCCGAAGTGGACATCGAGGTGGGGCGGATCACGGCGAGCGCGCCGAGCAGATCCGCCCCGGAGATCCGCGGCTGGTCGGCCTCCCGCTGGCGCAGTGCCGCCCGCACCGCGGCCTCCCGGCGTAGCGCGATCAGGTCCGCCGTGACGAATCCCGGGGTCCGCTCGGCGATCTCCCCGAAGTCCACATCGGACTCGATCGGTGCGTCCCGCAGCAGCACCCGGAGTAGGTCGGTGCGCACCCGGGTGTCCGGCAGCGGCAGGGAAAGCTCCCGGTCGAGCAGCTCCACCCCGCGCACCCGGGGGTCCACCGCCTCGGCGTGCGCCGTGGTGGCCACGATCGCCAGCCCGGGCGTGCGCACCGCGACGCGCAGCGTGTCCACCACGACCGTGGCCAGCGGCGGCGGGTTGGTGGCCGGCACCAGCGCGTCGATGTCGGTGATCAGCAGCACGCCCGGCGCCGTGTCACCGGCCGCCGCGACGCACTCGGAGATCCGCGCGGCGGCGGCGTTCGGCTCGAGCGCGGCGACCGTCGGCGCGGCCAGCTCGACCACCTCGGCGCCGGCCTCCCGGGCCACCGAGCGGACCACGGTGGCCTTCCCGACGCCCTCCGGTCCGACGATCAGCACACCGAGCCGCGCCGTGGCACCCAGCCGCTCGAGCAGTTCGGGCCGGCGGAAGGTCAGCTCGAACCACTCGCCGAGCCGGCGGGCGGCGTCCCGGGCGCCGACCAGGTCGGCGATCGGCGGCGGCGGGACCGCGGCCGGCGCCGCGACCGCGGTGCTCGTGGCGGGGGCGGCGGTGGCCGCGGCGGCGGTCACCGGGCCGGCGGGCGCCCCGGCCGCGACCGGCTGCCGGACCGGCGCCGCCGACTCGCCGGTACGCGCCCCGTCCCGCCAGCCGACCACAGTGGACGGATGGACGCAGACCGGCCCGCTCGGGTCGGTGGCGGTCACGGTGAGCAGCTCGGTCGTCCAGCTCACCCCGATCGTGCGGGACAGCGTGCCGCGCAACGCCGTGACGTCCGAGCCGGGCGGCGGCGCGAGATCCTGGGGGAGCAGCGACACCGCGTCGGCGACCGTGAGCACCTTGCCCAGCAACGCCATCCGCAGCGTCTCCGGGGTCAGCGAGGTGCTGGCCAGCCGGGAGCCGGCCACCGTCACCGACCGCGCCGGGGCCACCTCGACCGGGGCGACCACCACCTCGGCGCCCTCGGTGATCCCGATGTTGGACATGGTCACGTCGTCGAGCAGCAGGATCCCGGTCGGCCCGCCGTGCTCGGTGGCGACCGCGAGCGCCGAGCTCACCCGCGCCCCGGTCAGCCGCACCGCGTCCCACTGCCGTAGGCCGAGCGCGTCGAACACCTCGGGATGCAGCCGAACCACCCCGCGCCGGGTGTCGATGGCGGACGGCGAATGCCGTGCGGTCAGGGTGATCTGCGGCGACATGCGGCGAGCCTAGTGCCCCGTCCAGGCGGACACGGCACGATTCTCGACGGCCGATAACCACCCCGGTCCACCTGGATGGGGCACTAGCGAGGATCACCCGGCCGGGGCTGCCCGCGGCGTAAGCCGGTGCGTCGCCAGCTGCGCCTGCGCAGCGCCGGCCGGCCGGCCCGGGACGGATCGGTGGGCAGCAGCAGCCGCGGCTCGCCCTCGCCGGCGCGGCGCGGCAGCCGCACCGCGCGGCGGGCGGCACCGGCCACCCGGCGCAGCGGCGGCCGCAGGCCGAGCCGCCGGCTGACCCGCCCGTGCGCCTTGCGGATCGCCCGGCGCTCCCGTGGCGGCACGTCCCACGCCTCCGGGTGGTGCGCCAGCCAGTGCTTGCGCCGCACCGCGTACGGGATGTGCGCGACGTAGAGCAGCAGCGCCGCGGCCAGCGACATCAGCGGGTAGGTGATCACCGCCGCGGCCACCAGCCCGACCAGCACCAGCAGCGGTGCGACCAGTCGCGGCGGCACCCGGATGGTCTTGAGCGAGAGCGTGGGGATCCGGCTGATCATCAGCGCGGCCACGGCGACCGTCCACAGCACCACGACCGGCTTGCTCGACCACCAGCCGTCGCCGAAGTCCACGAACAGGATGAGCGGAAGCAGGACAAGCAGCCCGCCGGCCGGGGACGGTACGCCGACGAAGAACTCCTTGGCGTACGGCGGTTGTTCGGTGTCGTCGAGCAGGGTGTTGAACCGGGCCAGGCGCAGGATCGCGCACACCGCGAAGACCAGCGCGATCACCCAGCCGCTGCGGTCGCCGGGGAACTTCCAGACGTAGAGCATGATCGCCGGCGCCACCCCGAACGAGATCGCGTCGGACAGCGAGTCCAGCTCGGCGCCCATCTTGCTGGTGGCGTCCAGCAGCCGGGCGATCCGGCCGTCCAGGCTGTCCAGGCCGGCGGCCACGGCGATCGACGCGATGGCGGCCGGGTAGTTGCGGCTCAGCGCGAACTGCACGGCGGAAAGGCCGGCGCACATGGCCAGCACGGTGATGGCGTTGGGCAGCAGCCGCACGCCGGGGGCGGTGGGCGCCACCGGTCAGCCCTCCGCCCGCTCGGTCAGCTCGGCGATCACCGTCTCGCCGCCGATCGTGCGCTGGCCCGGCTCTACCAGCACCCGGCTGCCCGGGGGCAGGTAGAGGTCGACCCGCGAGCCGAACCGGATCAGCCCGTAGGTGGCGCCGGCCTGCACCTTGTCGCCTTCCCGGACCTCGCAGACGATCCGGCGGGCGACCAGGCCGGCGATCTGCACCACGATCACCCGGTGGTCCTCCGGGGTGCGCAGCAGCAGCGTGTTGCGTTCGTTGTCCTCGCTGGCCTTGTCCAGGTCGGCGGAGAGGAACCGGCCCGGCGTGTAGACCGCGCGGAGCACCTCGCCGGTGACCGGGGCGCGCTGCACGTGCACGTCGAACACGGACAGGAAGATGCTCACCCGGAGCAGCTGCCCGGGGCCGAGGCCCAGCTCGGCCGGCGGGGTGGCGGTGACGATCTGCGCCACGGTGCCGTCGGCGGGGGCCACCGCGATGCCGGAGCGCTGCGGGGTGACCCGGCGCGGCTCGCGGAAGAACCAGGCGACGAACGCGGCCAGCACCCCGGCGCCGAACCCGGCCCGGCGGGACACCCGGCGCAGCACCAGCGCGGCCGCGGCCACCCCGGCGACGAACGGCCGGCCGGCCGGATGCATCGGCGGCACGACCTCGCGGGAGAGCCGCACGAAATGCGTGAGGGTGCCGGACTTCTTCTCGGCGGTCATGGCTCCTCGTTGCGCGGGGTGGATTGAGGAGAACCACGTTACGCCAACCGGACGACGCATCCGACCGGGCCGTGCCTCCCCCGACGGGGCACGGTGCGGCCGGATGCGTCCTGCGCAACGAGTTATCGGATGAATCCTACCGCGAACCGTAACCGCGAAACTACTCCCGGTGGCAGTCAGTTCAGCAGCACCAGATCGACCTCGGTGCCGGCCGTGACCTCGGTGACCGGTTCCGGGATCTCGATCAGGCAGTTGGACGCGGCGAACGAGGCGAGCAGGTGCGAGCCGGGGCCGCCGACCGGGACGACCTCGACCATCCCCTCGTCGTGCCGGGCCCGGCGGTACTGGCGCCGGCCGGCCGGGGAGCGCAGCGCCGAGGTCAGCCGCGCCCGCGCGCGGGGCCGGTCCACCACGGTGTGCCCCATGGCGCCGAGCAACGCCGGGCGCACGAACAGCTCGAACGACAGCGCCGCGCTCACCGGGTTGCCGGGCAGCGTGACCACGGGCAGGCCGTCCAGCCGGCCGCACCCCTGCGGCCCGCCCGGCTGCACCGCCACCTTGACGAACTCCACCCCGCGCCCGGTCAGCGCGTCCTTGACCACCTCGTAGGCGCCTGCGCTCACTCCGCCGGAGGTCACCAGCAGGTCCACCTCGGCCGCATGCGAGCGCACCGCGCCGAGGAAGGTGTCCACGTCGTCCGGCACGAACCGGAGCACCGTCGCGGTGCCGCCGGCCTCGCGCACGGCCGCGGCCAGCAGGACGCTGTTCGACTCGTAGATCTGCCCGGGCAGCAGTGCCGTCCCGGGCTCGACCAGCTCCGATCCGGTGGACAGCACCAGCACCCGGGGCGGCCGGCGCACCGGCAGCGCGGCGTAGCCGACCGCGGCGGCCAGACCAAGCTGAGGCGGGCCGAGCACGGTGCCGGCGCGCAGCACCACGGCGCCCTTCGGCACGTCCTCGCCGGTGAACCGCAGGTGGGTGCCGGCCGCGACGGCGGCGCGGATCTCGACCCGCTCGGTGCCGCCGTCGGTCAGCTCGACCTGCACGATCGCGTCGGCGCCGGCCGGCACCGGCGCCCCGGTCATGATCCGGTGCGCGGTGCCCGGCCGCAGCGCGGGGACCTCGGTGCGGCCGGCCGGGATGTCCGCCTCGACCGGCAGGGTGACCGGGTCGGCCGCGCCCGCCCCGGCGACGTCGGCGGCGCGCACCGCATAGCCGTCCATCGCCGAGTTGTCGAACGGCGGCAGCGGGACCGGGGCGGTCAGGTCCCGGACCAGCACCAGGCCCAGGCAGTCGGCCAGCTCGCGGTCGGCCACCGGCAGCGGTTCGAGCAGGCCGGCGACCGCGGCCCGGTGCTCGGTCACCGATCGCCGGGCGGAGGAGGGGTGTGCCACCCGCCCATCCTGCCCGCCGCTGCCGCGGTTGTGTCACAGTGCACCGCATGCAGGTCCGTACCCGGCACACCCCCGCGTTCGGGGTCGCCCGGCTGCAGCTGGCGCCGGGCGAGGCCGTACTGGCCGAGTACGCCGCGCTGGTCGCCACCAGTTACGGCGTCCTGGTCGAGCCGCGGTCGCGCGGCGGATCCCGCGGCCGGCACCGGCCGACGATGTTCACCGCGCCGGCCGAGGGCGGCTGGGTGGACCTCGCGCCGTCCGTCCCCGGCGACGTGTACGTGCTCGAGCTGGACGGCACCGCCGGCTGGTGCGTGACCCGGCGCGGCGCGCTGGCCACCGCGGCGACGGTGGTGAGCAACCAGCAGTGGCCCGGGTTCCGCAACCTGTTCGGCGCCGACGTCGGCTTCCTCGAGCACGTCTCCGGCACCGGCTCGCTGGTGCTGGCCTGCTGCGGCACGGTCGACCTGGTCACGCTCGAGGCCGGCGAGCTGATCACGGTGGAACCCGGCTACCTGCTCGCCTACAGCGACTACACCCAGTCCCGGCTGCGCGCGGCCAGCCAGACCATGCCCCAGTCGGTGCGTACCGGCGAGGGCCTGATCCTGGACTTCGCCGGCCCCGGCCAGTTGCTCACCCAGACCCGCAGCCCGCGTTCGTTCGCCGACTGGTTGTCCGCCGTCGACAACGGTCGGTAGTCGCCCCGGCTTGCGAGCGTGACGAGAGTCAGTAGGTTGGGCCCGGCTGGAAACGGCGCGCCCGCGCCGTGCTCGACGGATCGGGAGGGGTGCCGTGGCTACCGGCACGGTGAAGTGGTTCAACTCGGAGAAGGGCTACGGGTTCATCGAGTCCGAGCAGGGACTCGAGGTCTTCGTGCATTACTCGGCCATCCAGGCGGACGGATTCCGCACCCTCGAGGAGGGCGACCGGGTCGAGTTCGAGGTCGGCTCGGGACGTGACGGCCGGACCCAGGCGGAGGGCGTTCGCAAGATGTGATGGGGGGCGGGTCCGCGGAACCGCACACGGGATCCACCACGGCCCGGTTAGGCTCGTCGCGACGAGGACCCCGACCGGCGGAGGGCACGGCGCGATCTTGGTCCTCGCGTTGAATGGAGCACTGTGTCGGAGGACCTCACCGGGCGTCGCCTGGGGCACTACCGGATCGACGGTGTGCTCGGCAAGGGCGGCATGAGCGTGATGTACCGGGCGACGGACATCCGGCTCGGTCGCAAGGTCGCCCTCAAGGTGATCGCCGAGCACCTCACCGAGGATCCCGAGTTCCGCGAGCGGTTCGTCGACGAGGCCCGCAACACCTCGGCGATCGACCACGCGAACGTGGTGCCGCTGTACGACTTCGGCGAGGTCGACGGCCTGCTGTACATCGCGATGCGGCTGGTGGACGGCTCCGACCTGGCCAGCCTGATCAAGGGCGGGCCGCTGGCGCCGGCCCGGGCGCTCGCGCTGCTCGGCCAGGTCGCCGAGGCCCTGGACAACCTGCACGACCGGGGCCTGGTGCACCTGGACGTCAAGCCCGCCAACGTGTTGGTGACCAGCCGTGAGTCGGCCGGCGAGCACGTCTACGTGGCCGACTTCGGGCTGACCCGGCGCGGCGCCACCGGACACCGCACCCGGGGCGGGGACTTCCTCGGCTCGCCCACCTACGCCGCCCCCGAGCACCTGCGCGGTGAGCCGGTCGACGGCCGCACCGATGCCTACTCGCTGGCCTGCGTGGTGTTCGCCTGCCTGGCCGGCCGGCCGCCGTTCCAGGGCCAGGTGCCCGAGGTGATCCAGGGCCACCTGAACCGGGACGTGCCGCGGCTGACCGAACTGGTGGTGCTGCCGCCGGCCATCGACGAGGTGGTCCGGCGCGGCATGGCCAAGAACCCCAAGGCCCGCTACGCCGACTGCCGGGAGCTGGTCGCGGCGGCCCGGCAGGCGCTGGCCGGCGTGCCGCAGCCGCACCAGCCGCCGGCCCGGCGCCCGGTCCCGGGCGCCACCGTTCCGGTGTCCGGCCCGCCCGCCATGGGCAACGGGCACGGCGGATTCCCGGCGCCGGCCGGTACCGGGCCGCGGTTCGGTGGTCCGGTCGGACCGGGCGGACCGCAGCCGCCGCGGCAGCTGCCGCCGCCGGGCGCGCATTCGTCCATCGCCGACCCGGTCCGGCTGCGCCCGCCGGTCCCGATCGGAGCCACCGCGTTCACCGCCGAGAAGGGCGGGCCGCGCTGGGTGGCGCCGGTGCTGGTCGGGCTGGTGGCGATCGCGCTGATCGTGGGCGCTCTGCTGCTGTTCACCGGCGGCCCCGGGGGCGGCGGTGAACAGCCGACCAGCAACGTGCCCGAGGTCAACGTCGGTCCCGGTGGCGGCGCGACCTCCAACCAGGATCCGACGAAGTCCACCGGCAAGCAGCTGACCTCGCTGCCGGTGCGCCCGCAGACCTCGCGCTGACCTGCATTTCTTGCACTCCGATGGGGAGAGTGCTAAACACGGGGTTGGCACTCGGGTCCACCGAGTGCCAGAGGTCGGGACGGTGAGGCTGGCTTCCGTGACCCGGAGCCCGTCGTCCGTCGCGGGCACCGCGCCTGGCCGAGCTACGTGACGTCCATGACTGGCGGAACTATCCGTCGTCACCATGTGGAGGACCACACCGCAATGGCCAAGTTGATCGCGTTCGACGAGGACGCCCGCCGCGGTCTCGAGCGGGGCCTGAACATCCTCGCCGATGCCGTCAAGGTGACCCTCGGCCCGAGGGGTCGCAATGTCGTGCTCGAAAAGAAGTGGGGCGCGCCGACCATCACCAACGACGGCGTCTCGATCGCCAAGGAGATCGAGCTCGAGGACCCGTGGGAGAAGATCGGGGCCGAGCTCGTCAAGGAAGTTGCCAAGAAGACCGATGACGTGGCCGGTGATGGCACCACCACCGCCACCGTGCTCGCCCAGGCTCTGGTTCGTGAAGGTCTGCGCAACGTCGCGGCCGGCGCCGACCCGCTCTCGCTGAAGCGCGGCATCGAGCAGGCCGTCGAGGCTGTCACCGAGCAGCTGCACAAGGTCGCCAAGGAGGTCGAGACCAAGGAGCAGATCGCTGCCACCGCCTCGATCTCGGCCGCCGACACCACGATCGGCGAGCTGATCGCCGAGGCGCTGGACAAGGTCGGCAAGGAAGGCGTCATCACCGTCGAGGAGAGCAACACGCTCGGCATGGAGCTTGAGCTCACCGAGGGTATGCGCTTCGACAAGGGCTTCATCTCCGGCTACTTCGTCACCGACCCGGAGCGGCAGGAAGCGGTCCTCGAGGACCCGTTCGTCCTGCTGTTCGGCTCGAAGATCGCGTCGGTCAAGGACCTGCTCCCGCTGCTGGAGAAGGTCATGCAGGCCGGCAAGCCGCTGCTGATCATCGCCGAGGACGTCGAGGGCGAGGCCCTGGCCACCCTGGTCGTCAACAAGATCCGTGGCACGTTCAAGTCGGTCGCCGTCAAGGCCCCCGGCTTCGGCGACCGCCGCAAGGCGATGCTGCAGGACATGGCCGTGCTCACCGGCGGCACCGTGATCAGCGAGGACGTCGGTCTCAAGCTGGAGAACGCCGACGCCTCCCTGCTCGGCAAGGCTCGCAAGGTCGTCGTCACCAAGGACGAGACCACCATCGTCGAGGGCTCCGGTGACCCGGAGCAGATCCAGGGCCGGGTCAACCAGATCCGGGCCGAGATCGAGAAGAGCGACTCCGACTACGACCGCGAGAAGCTGCAGGAGCGGCTGGCCAAGCTGGCCGGCGGCGTCGCGGTGATCAAGGCCGGCGCGGCCACCGAGGTCGAGCTCAAGGAGCGCAAGCACCGCATCGAGGACGCGGTCCGCAACGCCAAGGCCGCGGTCGAGGAGGGCATCGTCGCCGGTGGTGGCGTGGCCCTGCTGCAGGCCGCCGCGGAGGCGTTCGCCGGGCTGCGGCTGACGGGTGACGAGGCGACCGGCGCGAACATCGTCAAGGTCGCCGTCGAGGCCCCGCTCAAGCAGATCGCGATCAACGCCGGCCACGAGGGCGGCGTCGTGGTGGAGAAGGTCAAGACCCTCAAGGCTGGCGAGGGTCTGGACGCGGCCACCGGTGAGTACAAGGACCTGATCAAGGCCGGCATCATCGACCCGGCCAAGGTCACCCGCTCGGCGCTGCAGAACGCCGCGTCGATCGCCGCCCTGTTCCTCACCACCGAGGCCGTTGTCGCCGACAAGCCGGAGAAGGCGTCCGCCGCCCCGGCCGGCGGCGGCGACCCCACCGGCGGCATGGACTTCTGAGCCATCCCACCAGAAAAGGCCCGGCCCGCCCCCTGGCGAGCCGGGCCTTTCGGTGTCCGGGCTCAGGTGTGCGGGCGGGAGCCGTTGGGGGTGGGGAGGCAGGTGACGACGAAGTCTTCGCCGAAGGCGTTGAGGTGGATGCTGCGGTGGATGATGCGGGGGGCGCGGCCGGCGCGGCGGACGACCTCGACGACCTTGGGTTGGGCTTCGACGAGTTGGTAGCGGTTGGGGTTGGCCACGTGTTCTTTCGAGAACTCGACGAGGCCGAGGCGGTTGAGGTTGGTCAGGTAGGGGTGGATGCGGTCGGTGTGCCGGCAGCCGGCGTGTTCGCCGATCATGTTCAGGCCGCCGCAGACCAGTTCGGAGCCGATGCCCAGCGGGCGGTTGGTGCGGATGTCGATGGCGGGCTGGGCGCCGTTGAGGTAGAGGTAGCGCAGGATGCGGGCTTCGTCGGGGGTGAGCTCGGAGAGGATGCGGGCGTAGGCGGGGTGGCCTTCCTCGGTCACGGTCACGTCGGCGGAGCGGCGGAGCAGGGTCGCGCCGATCGCGCGGAGGTCGTCGGGGGTGGCCGTGGTGTCGGCGAGGCCGAGGGCGTGCTGGGCGAACGTGCGCAGCTCGGCCGACAGCTCGGCGACGACCCGGGCCGGCGACTCGCCGTTCATGGTGCGGCGGACGAGATCGCTGCCGACCGTGAGGGACGTGCCCACGGTCCAGGAGAACGCCTTCCAGCCGGCGCCTGCGGCCACCCGGACCAAACCGGGCAGCCCGCGCACCAGATCACTACCCCGCCCCATGTCACACTCCGAAGATCGCCAGGTGGATCAGTCCGGCCAGGATGCCGAGCACGCCGCCGTGCACGAACAGCAGCCACTCGTCCTGCCGGATCGCCGAGCGCAGCATCTCGACGAACTCGTCCGGCCCCATCTTCTTCATCTGCGCCGCCACATACGAGTAGATCTTGCCGGCCTGCGTCCGGTTCAGCTCGGCATCGGCGAACGTGATCGGCGCCAGCCCGGCCGCCTGGGCCGCCAGCGCCGACCTGATCTGGTCGTACTCCCGGGTGCCGACCGCCACCCGCACCGCCGACCGGGCCCGGCCGACGGCCCGGTCCACCGCCGGGCGCAGCGTGTCCTCCAGCATCTGGTGGGTGCGGTCGGACCGCGGCCCGTGCAGCAGCTCGTCACCCAGGTTGCTCAAGGTGATCACGTGCGTGGAGATCAGCCGGGCGTACCCCTCGGTCACCTCGTCCTTGCGCTTGATGAACAGCCCCTGCCGCCACGGCACGAACCGGTTCGGGAAGATCGGCTCGAAGATCATCGTGAGACCCAGGTAGTTGGCCACCCAGCCGATGATCATCCCGCCGGCCGGCAGCACCCACCAGTACGGCACCAGCTGCACCACCCCGAACAGCACGAAGCCCATCGGGAAGCCGAAGTAGAAGCCGAAGTTCTGCATGAACCGCAGCTCCTTGTGCCCGATCTCCTGGAACAGGCTGTTCAGCAGCTCCGGATGTGCCTCGAAGTACCGGATCACCATCAGCTTCGCATCGATCAGCTGGTCGATGTTGGCGCCGATCAGGTCGGTCAGGTCCCGCACGATCGCCGGCAGCTGCTGCTGCACCCGGGCGTGCACCGCCTCCCGGATCACCGGCGGCAGGTCCCGCCACAGCTGCGGGTGCTCGCGCCGCATGATCTGCTCGACCACGTCCCGGATCTCCGCCCGGGCCACGGTGGCCAGGTGCTCGGCGATCCGGTCCGGTTCCAGCTCGCGGTAGAAGTCGCTGATCCCGCCCAGCTTGGCCAGACCCTTGTCCACGGCGATGCTGGCCATCTTGTCCGCGCGCGACGGAACGATGCCCTGCCAGCCGATCCGGCCGTCGTAGCGGAACAGCGGCAGCACCTGCACCATGCGCGGCAGCAGCGGGAAGAGGATCTTCAGCCCGGGCAGCCGGACGCCACGGAAGCGCAGCGGCCGGAACAGCATCAGCACGCCGGTCCAGTTGGTGACGTACCCGATCACGCCGGTGAACAGCGGGATGGTGATCAGGTCGGTGACGTAGTTCTGATCGAACGCCGTCGCCGCTGCCACCATGTCCACCGGCCAATCATGACCGTCAGTGAGCGCTGGAGCTAGCCGGCACCGAGACAGATGAACGGCCGGCGCAGCGGATCGGCCGCGGTGGCCTGGGCCAGCGCGGTGGACGGGGCGGCGCCGGAGGCCAGCCGGCTGTGGTAGTCGGTCATGGTGTTGGCCAGGTCCGCGGCCGCCGGGGAGACCAGCCAGCGGTGGTAGTCGGTCATCGTCTCGGCGGAGGACCGGTCGCCGACCCGGCAGACCGCGGCGACCACGGTGCGGGAGCCGGAAGCGAGCAGCGCGCCGGCGAATCCGAGCGCCTCGTCACCCGGCCGGATGTGGCTCAGCGCCAGCTCGCACGAGGCGAGCACGACGTGCTCCGGCGGGTTCTTCAGCCGGGCAAGCTCGTGCGCGAGCAGGCCGCCGTCGGCCAGCTCCAGCCGGGAGAACAGCGCGTTGGCCGGTTCATGGGTGCCGTGCGCGGCGATGTGCACCAGGTTCGCACCGTCCATCCTGGCCAGCACGGCCGCGGTGGTGGCGGCCTCGCCCTCGAGTACGGCCGCGTCCGGGTAGATCGCCCGCAGCCGGTTCAGCTCGGTGATCGACTCCGGCAGCCCCGGCCCGCACACCAGGACCACGTCCTGGCCGCCCACCGGGGCCGACCGGGCGGCGGCGCCGACCCAGGCGGTGGCCGACGGCGCGACGGTGAGCGGCCGGCCGCGCAGGGACGGCAGCGACCCCCACGGCACCTGGTAGAGCCCGCCGCCCGGCACGATCACCACGTCGCGGTCGCCGAGCAGCCGGATCACCGGCGCCATCAGCTCGTCCAGCCGGGCGATGCGCCGGTTGGCCGACGCGGACACCGCGGCCGCCAGCGGCGCGACCAGCTCGTCCGGGGCGAGCGCGTCCAGATCGGCGTGCAGCTGCTTGGCGGTCTCCAGCGGCTCCTCGATCGGGCCCAGCCGCACCAGGTCGGTACGCCCGCCCGCGACCACCACGGCGGCCAGGGTGTCCCGCGGCCCGGCGAAGCTGACCAGTGCCCGGTCGCCGAGCCGGGCGATGATCTCCTCGGGCGAGCACACCGGCCGGGGCCGGCCCCACTTGCTCGTGTGCCAGCCGAGCCGGCTGACCTCCCGCTGCAGCACGGCCGACCGGCGCTCCAGCACCGAGACGGTCTCCGGGCGGCGCTCCACCCTGGCCTGCTGCAGCGTGCGCAGCACCCCGCGCAGCTCGGTCACCCGGCTGGCCAGCTCGTCGTTGTCGATCGCCGGCAGCGGCTCGTACCGGTAGATCTGCGCCCGGGTCCGCTCCTGCCAGCCGAGCAGCCGGCGGGCGTCGCGCTGGGTGCGGGCGCCGTCCAGTACCAGGCTGAGGGCGAGCCGGCCGAGCTCCTGGCCGTGCACCGCCGTTCCGCAGAGCAGGTCCAGGCCGCCCATCCGGTCCCGTACCCGGGACAGCTCGTCCAGCCCGGCCCGCGCCTCGGCCAGCACCCGCTTGGTGTCGCCCTGAGCCAGCGACAGCTCGGCCCGGCACAGTCGCAGCAGCATCTTGTGGTCGATCGGCGCGAGCTTGCTCGGCGGTGGCACCTGCTGGAGCAGGGTCTCGGCGGTGCCGGTCGCGCCACCCCGCACGGCCAGCCGCACGCCAAGCATGATGGCCTTGGCCGCCTCGTCGGTCAGCCCGACCTCGGCCAGCCGCTGTGCCAGCCGGGCCGCCCGGGCGGGCGAGGCCTTGCTGTCGTCGCCGGCCAGCGCCGCGGTGGTCTCGGCCTGCATCCTGGTCAGTGCGGCGACCTCGGCCCACGGCGCGCTGCCGCGCTTGACGAACCGGCGGTGCGCGGAGCCGGCCAGCTGCTTGGCCAGCTCCAACTCGCCCTGCAGCAGCGCGGCTCCGGCGCGGACCACCTCGGCCTCGGCCAGATCCTGGCTCAGCCGCAACGCGCGCAGCACCGGGAGCGCCTCGTCGAGCTGCCGGGCCGCCTCGTCGGTGACGCCGGCGGCGAGCAGCGCCTTGGCCTGGTCGATCTTGGCCCGGGCGGCGACGCCGGGCGCCTCCTTGCGAAACGCCCGCTCGGCGGCCTCCAGATAGGTCAATGCCTTCGGGATGTCGCCGACCAGGTGGGCGATCTCGCCGAGGTTGCCCTGCGCCTTCTCGACCAGTCGGGGGATGTTGAACGTGGTGGCCAGCTCCAGGCAGCGCCGGGCGTCCCGTTCGGCCGGCGCCGGCCGGCCGAGCTCGATGAACGCCAGGCCGCGGTTGAGGTGGGACTTGGCCAGCAGCTCCGGGTCGCCGGCCGGGTCGTCGACGGCCTGCTCGAGCAGCGGGATGCCCTGGTTGTAGGCGTTCACCGCGTCCTGCAGGCGGCCGACCCGCAGCATCATCAGGCCCTGTTGGTGGAAGATCCGGCCGCGCAGGGTGAGCCGCCTCGGTCCGTCCGGGAGCGCCCCCACCAGGTCGCTCGCGGTGCCGAGATGGATCATGCCGTCGGCGACCGTGCCGGTCTCGGCTTCGGTGTAGGACAGGGCGGAAAGGATCCGGATGCGCACGGCGAGCGCGTCCGGGTCACCGGTTCCGACCGGCAGCGCGCGCAGCGCCTTGTGCAACAGCTTGGTCGCCTCGGCGGTCCGCCCGACGTTGCTCGCTCCCACCCCACGGACCAGCAGTTCCTCCGCCGGTGTGAGGTCATCGTGCGGTGTTTGGCCGTTTCCGGCTGCAGCCCGGCCAGGCGACGTGGTCATCGGGGGCCGACTACGGGAGCGGGGCACACACTAATGGCAACATACGTCGCCGTTGGTGTGTGCCCCGGACCCCGACTTGTTCGGGTCAGTTCTGAGTTGCCGGCTGGTTCTCGGTCTTGTCGATCACGTTGTCGTGAAAACCAGTCGGGCAGTTCTCCGATCCGCAGACCGGGCACGGAGTATTTCCGGACGGCGGGTTGGTGCCAGCGGTGTTCTTGTCGCTCATGACTCCCCTTCAACCAGGTTTCGGAACCTGCCACCTAACAAGAGACGCTGGGTGACGGACAGATACGACTTTATCCCCTGGTTGGCCTAAAGCATTGACAATTACCTACAGAACTACCGTCGGGGTAACTACTGTCCGTGGCCGGTCGGCTTTCATCCGTACCAGGATCTGCGTCGTGCCCCTGGGCACCTCGGTCAGTACGAACCGTCCGCCCTCGTCAGCGGTGGTCTCGGTGGAGCCGTGGTCGGCGACGCGCACCTCCACACCGTGCTCGCCGGCCGGCACGAGCCAGCCGTCGATTCGGTGCCGCTCACCCGTGCGGGTGACATTGACCATCACCGTGAGGTCCCCCACGAAGAAGGTGATAGTGCCGGGAGCGCCGCCCCGGACACCGGCCAGCGGGCGGTCGTCCGCCCAGCGCGCCGCCTCGATGTCGATGTCGTCGATGGCGATCGCGAACTGGGATCGCTCGATCAGCCCGGCGGGCGGCGGGTCGAGCTCGTCGACCAGCCGAAGTACCTTGGCCATCATCGCGTCGTCCGCCGCGGAATGGTGTTGCGTCATCATCTGCCAGCCTCCCCGTCGTACAGGGTGCGAAGGGAGCTCAAGCAGCGCCCTCGAGTCGGTCCAATGCTGCCGTGCGGCATATGCATAGCCTCGGCAACGGCGCGGTACTCCACCCGCCCGGCCAGCACCGTCAGGCGCAGCAGCTCCTGACAGCGTTGGGACAGGCGGTGGAACGCGCGCCAGAGCTGTCGGTCCCGCTCGTCGCGGAGCAGCTCGGCCTCGGGGAGCGGGTCGTCGTTGGTGAGCTTCTCGGCCATCTCCTGCGGCAGCTCGACCTGTCCGGCCCCGCGCCGCCGGGTCCGGTTGGATTCCCGGCGGGTGGTGGTGATCAACCAGCTGACCAGAGCGCGCGGTTCGGTCAGCCGTTCCATGTGGCGCAGCAGCGCCAGCCACACGGTCTGCACGACGTCCTCCGCGGTGCTGCGGTCCAGGCCGTTGCCCCTGGCCACGTGCCAGACCAGCGGGGTCAGTTCGGCGACGAGAACGTCCATTGCGGCGCGGTCCCCCGTTCTCGCCGCGACCAGGCACGCCGCGTGCCGGTCCCGGCCTTCCAGCCCCTCCCAAGGCGGACTCATGCTTGCCGTGCGGAGCTCGGTCACCGCATTCCACCCCACTTCGTGGGTCGACTCTCTGGGGGCGTCAGGTACATCGTTCGACTTCGACGAGTCGCATCTGAATCCGCCGAGGCTCACCCGAATGATCCAACGTCTTCGGTCGATCGGTCGTTACTGCGCATGAACGGTGAAGGTCAGTGCCTGCTGGGCCTCGCTCTCCCATGGTCGGGCCAACTCGGCCCGCAGCTCGAGCCGGCCTCGGGCGTGAACGTCGAAGGCCAGCCGGCGCTGCCCCGAGACGGCGGCGGGATCGTTCCCGGGCAATCCCGGGACGTGTTCGTCGGTGATCATCCGTAGCCCTTCCGGCAGGCGCCACCGCCAGCGGTAGTCGCTGGCCGGCGACTCCGGAAGGCGCAGCTCCACCGTATCGCCCTTGCGCAGCTCGATCGGATGATCCGAGTTGGCCTCGGTCAGGTGGACTAACACCTCGCACCGCTCCTTTGCGGTGGACGGCGGCCGGGCGGTTCCCCTGCAGCCGCCCGGCCGCCAAGCCAGTGAACGCGCCGCATACCAGAAAAGAGCCGGCTCCCGACGGGCAGATACGTCGTTGGCGGACTCAGTCTTCGGTGTCTTCCTCGGGGATGATCAGCCAGCAGGCGAGGTAGAGCACCGCGCCGGTGCCGACGCCCAGGATCGTGGCGGCCACCAGGCCGACGCGGACGATCGCCGGGTCGATGCCGAGCAGCTTGGCCGCCCCGCCGCACACGCCGGCGACCATCCGGTCGGACCGGCTGCGGCGCAGCTTCTTGATGGTGTTGGTGGTCTGGGTGATGGTCTCGTTGGTCACGACTCAAGGGTCGCCGGGACCGGCGCCGGGCACATCGGGGAGCGGCCCTGACCGGACCCGGATTCCCGGTCCGGGCACGCGTCCGGGTACCCCCGACCCTTAGGCTCGATCCCGTGCAAACGTCCTGGGCCGCGGTCGACGCCCCGGCCGACCTGGCCGGCGCGCTCGACCGGGTCGGCTACCTGGCCGACGAGGGGCTGGCCACGGCGGCGTTCCTGGCGCTGCGGATGGGCCGGCCGCTGTTCTGCGAGGGCGAGCCGGGCACCGGCAAGACCTCCCTTGCCGTGGCCCTGGCCACCGCGCTCGGCGTCGAGCTGATCAAGCTGCAGTGCCACGAGGGCATCGACGCCACCCAGGCGCTCTACGACTGGGACTTCCCGCGCCAGCTGCTGCACCTGCGCGCGCTCGAGGCCGGCGCGACCGGGCCGCTGGACTCCGACGTGGCGGAGAAGTCCTTGTACGGCAGGCGGTTCCTGCTGGCCCGGCCGCTGTTGCGGGCACTGGAGCAGGCACCGTGCGTGCTGCTGGTGGACGAGATCGACCGGGCCGACGACGAGTTCGAGGCGTTCCTGCTCGAGGTGCTCGGCGAGAACACGGTGACCATCCCGGAACTGGGCGAGGTGCGCGCCGCCGTGCCGCCGCTGGTCGTGCTCACCTCCAACCGCACCCGTGAGGTGCACGACGCGCTCAAGCGACGCTGCCTCTACCACTGGCTGGAGCACCCGGACCTGGTCCGGGAGATCGCGATCCTGCGCCGCAGGCTGCCGGGCATCGGCGAGCGGCTGGCCACCCAGGTGGCCGGCGCGGTGCGCCGGCTGCGCACGGCCGAGTTGCTCAAGCCGCCGGGCGTGGCCGAGTCGATCGACTGGGCCGAGGCGCTGATGACGCTCGGCCGCTCCGAACTCGACGCGGCCGCCGCGGCGGCCACGCTCGGCGCGGTGCTCAAGTACCGCGAGGACGCCGAACGCACGGTGGCGGCTGGGCTCGACACGCTGCTGGCCGGTTAATTCGGTGGCGTACCGGCGATCCATTGTTGGAAACTGATCTCGAGCCGTTGGTGCTGGTCACGAAAGCGAGTGGCGGCGCTTGTGGTCAGGCCGCGGCTCCATCTTTGACGCGGTATTCCGTCGGACTATTCCGCTGCTTCGCGCGCGTGGCCGTCGCTACCTCGGCCCGCCTGCCGGCGAAGCGCGGCCCGGCACCGGCCTCAGGGGGAGCGGTGCCGGGCCGCTCGCCGCTCAGCACCTGCCGTTGACCGGGTTCCCGGTGCCGGTCCAGGTGTAGGCGTCGCTGATCCAGGTGCCGTCGGTCAGCCTGTTCCACAGGGTGGTGGTGTAGCTGAACCGGCCGGTGTGCGAGGTGCCGTCGGCCGAGCAGGCGATGGTCACCGTGGCCCCGTCGGCGACCGTGCCGACGATGCCGAAGTTGGTGCCCGGGCCGGACCTGCGGTTGAGCACGCCGCCGCCGTTGGTGTCGACGATGCCCTGGGTGAACCCGAGCGCGCCGAAGTTGTTCATCGAGCCGCCGGTGCCGACCTGGGTCGAGCCGTGCAGCGCGGTGCCCTGGTACTCGGCGGATCCCGCGTAGAACTGCCACTTGCCGAAGTTGTGCGACCCGATGGCGACGTTGACGCCGTTCTGCCGCAGGGAGAAGTGCACGTGCGGGCCGGTCGCGCTGCCGCCGCAGGAGACGTCCACCCCGATGTTGCCGAGGAACGCGCCCTCGGCCACGGCCGCACCGTTGTCCGTGCGGTTGTTGTGCAGGTGGTAGTAGTCGGTCTGGTAGCCGCGGTCGTGCACCACCCGCAGCCAGCCGCGCTGGCTGGAGCACATCACGAACACGGTGCCGGCGCGGGCGGCCAGCACCCGGCCGTCGCCGCCGGCCAGGTCCACCGACTGCCGGCTGGCGCCGTGCGGTCCGCCGGTGTACCGCCAGGACTGCCCGACCGCCCACGGCAGCCGCATTCCGGTGCGGAAGTCACCGCCGGCCAGCGGTTTCGCGTCCCCGGTGGCCACCTTCGCCTCGGCCGGGCCGAGCGCGGCGAGATCGGGTTTCGCCGTGTCCGGGACGACGCTGGCCGGGGCGGCGGCGGTGAGGCTCGGGAAGCCCGGCTCGCCCTCGAAGGCGACCGTCCACTCCTTGTTCTCCAGGTGCGCCACGAACAGCCAGCCCTCCGGGTAGGCGCCCTCGACGGCCGCCGCCTTGGCGATGCCGGCGCCGAACGCCCAGTCGGCGCCGTCCGTGCGCATCACGTTGACCTCGGTGCCGGCCAGGTCCGGCCGGGTCCCGGTCTTCTCGCCGATCTTCGCCACGACCGCGCTGGTCAGGTCGCCGGTCGCGGCCTCCGCGCCCGCCTGCGCGGCGGGCACCAGCAGCCCGGCGAGCACCGCCAGGCCAACGGACACGAGTGCAGGAATTCGTGAACGCCCCATGGGAAAACCCTTCTGTGAGGGAATGTCCAACAATATTGGCACCAACCCGGTCGTCGGACGATGCTCCGGGCGGGGCGCACAATTGCCATATGGACCCACTGCCCGGCCTGGTCGGCTTCACCGCCGCCCTGCGCACGGCCGGGCTGCCCTGTGACGCTCAGCGGGTTCAGGCCTACCTGGCCGCTGTCGAGCAGCTCGACCCGGCCGAGCCCGGCCAGCTGTACTGGGCCGGCCGGCTGACCCTGTGCGCCGAACCGGACGACCTGCCACGCTACGACGAGGCGTTCGGCGCCTGGTTCGCCGCCCGGCCGCCGCGCGCCGCCCGCACCTCGCCGGTACGCCGGGTGCGGACCAGCGTGCTGGCCGCGCTCGACGAGGCCCCGCCCGGCGACGCCGGGACCGGCTCCGAGCCGACCCCGCTGCGGGTGGCCGCCAGCGACACCGAGGTGCTGCGCCGGCGCGACATCGCCGAGCTGTCCGGCCCGGAGCGCGAGCACCTGCGCGAGCTGCTCGGCGCGCTGCGGCTGGACCCGCCGCTGCGCCGGTCGCTGCGGCACCGTCCACAACGGACCGGGCGGCTCGACCCGAACCGGCTGCTGCGGATCATGCGCGCGGCCGGCGGCGAGCCGGTCCGGCTGGCCTACCGGGGCCGGGGGCGGCGGCCGCGCCGGCTGGTGCTGCTGGTGGACGTGTCCGGGTCGATGACCCCGTACGCCGACGCGCTGCTCCGGTTCGCGCACGCGCTGTGCCGGCGGGCACCGGCCAGCACGGAGGTGTTCACCGTCGGCACCCGGCTGACCCGGCTGTCCCGCCAGCTGCGCCAGCGCGACCCCGAGCAGGCGCTCACCTCGGCGGCCCGGGTGGTGCCCGACTTCGCCGGCGGCACCCGGCTGGGCGAGACCCTGCGGGCGTTCCTGGACCGGTGGGGCCAGCGCGGGGTGGCCCGGCGGGCGGTCGTGGTGCTGTTCTCCGACGGCTGGGAGCGCGGCGACGCCGGCCTGCTCGGCGAGCAGATGGCCCGGTTACGGCGGCTGGCGCACCGGGTGTTGTGGGTCAACCCGCACGCCGGGCGGGACGGCTACGCCCCGGTGCAGTCCGGGATCGTGGCCGCTCTGCCGCATGTGGACCGTTTACTGGCCGGGCACAGCCTGGCTACGTTGGAGCACCTGCTCGAGGAGGTACGCCGTGCGTGACGTGATGGCCGAGCTGATGCGGCGCTACTCGGCCGGCGAGACGGTGGCGCTCGGCACCGTGGTCGGCACGTTCTCCTCGGCCCCGCGCGCCCCGGGCGCCGCGATGATGGTGGCCGGCGACGGAACGGTGTCCGGCAGCGTGTCCGGCGGCTGCGTCGAGGGCGCGGTCTACGAGCTGGGCCAGCAGGTGCTCGGCGACGGTGCCGGTGTGCTGCAGCGCTACGGGGTGAGCGACGACGACGCGTTCGCCGTCGGGCTGACCTGCGGCGGGATCATCGACGTGTACGTGGAGGCGATCAGCGCGGCCCGGTTTCCGGAGCTGGCCGAGTTGGCCAAGTCGGTGCAGGTGGAGGAGCCGGTGGCGCTGGCCACCGTGGTCGAGCACCCGGAACCGGAGCGGCGCGGCGCGCACCTGGTGGTGTGGCCGGACCGGGCGGCCGGCGGCCTCGGCTCGTCAAGGGCCGACGACGCGGTCGCCGACGACGCGCGCGGGCTGCTCGCCCAGGGCCGCACCGGGATGCTGCACTACGGGGTGGACGGCCAGCGCCGCGGCGAGGGCATGTCGGTGTTCGTCAGCTCGTTCGAGCCGCCGCCCCGGATGCTGGTGTTCGGTGCGATCGACTTCGCCGCCGCGGTGGCCCGGCTCGGCTCGTTCCTCGGCTACCGGGTGACCGTGTGCGACGCCCGCCCGGTGTTCGCCACCAACTCCCGGTTCCCGGACGCCGACGAGGTGGTGGTCAACTGGCCGCACCGCTACCTGGCCGCCGAGGCCGAGGCCGGCCGGATCGACGCCCGCACGGTGATCGCCGTGCTCACCCACGACCCGAAGTTCGACGTCCCGTTACTCGAGGTCGCGCTGCGCACCGACGTCGGCTACATCGGCGCGATGGGCTCCCGCCGCACCCACGACGACCGCCTGGCCCGGCTGCGCGAAGCCGGCCTCACCGAAGCCGAGTTGTCCCGCCTGGCCTCGCCCATCGGCCTCAACCTCGGCGCCCGCACCCCCGAGGAAACCGCCGTCTCCATCGCCGCCGAGATCATCTCCCTCCGCTGGGGCGGCGGCGGCGAACGCCTCACCGAACTCACCGGCCGCATCCACCTCCCCTGACGGCACCTGCAACCCCGGCCGGGGTTGCGCTGGCGATCGGCGCAGGCCGGACCCATCTCATCGCCGCATCCACATCCCTGAACGTCAGGGTGATCGCAGCTCCACACGCAACTCCATCGCCAGCGCTGCGGCCAGCCGCTCCAGCATGGGGATCGTCGGCATCGTCCCGCCCGCCTCGAACCGCGCCACCGCAGGCTGCATCAACCCGGCCATATCGATGATCCGTCGGGGCGGGACCAGGCGGTATTCATACGTCAGGGTCCTGCCTGCCGATGGGTAGGCTGGACCCGTACCTCTTCGCCGAGGACATGCGGCTCCGGTCGATGGGCCGGGGCCAGCGAGGAGGGTGTCGGCGAAGAGGTGACAGTCCCATGGCTACACCGGACCACGCGCTCTCCATCGGGAACCGGCTCAGGCATTACCGCGAGCACCGAGGAATGTCCCGTCCTGTGCTTGCGGGTCTCGTCGGTAGGTCCGCGGAATGGCTCAAAGCTGTGGAAAACGGCCGGTTGCAGGCGCCGCGCCTGCCCATGCTGCTGCGGCTGGCCCGGGCACTCGAGCTCTCCGACCTCGCGGATCTGACCGGCGACGGCCAGACCATCCCGGTGCAGGTGTTTGCCGGAGAACGGCACACCGCCCTTTCCGCTGTGCAGGCCGCACTGACCGACTACCGCCTCAATGACAACGGGTCCCCCCCTGATGTGGATCACCTCGCGCTCCGGCTCCGGCAGGCCTGGCGGATCCGCCATGCGAGCCCGGACCACCGGACCCAGCTCGGTGCGCTGCTGCCCGGGCTCATCGGCGATGCCCAACTCGCCGTCAGAGCACGGCCCAACGGCGAGCGCCGGGAGGCTCGCCGGGTGCTGGCGGGGGTGTACCGGCTGGCCGATTTCTACGTCGCGTACCAACCGGCGCCGGAACTACTCTGGATTGTGGCCGACCGCGCGATCACTGAGGCACATGAGGCCGACGACCCGTACGCGATCGCCGGAGGCGCATGGTCGATGGTGCAGGCGCTGCGCGACGCCGGCCGGTGGGCTGAAGCGGTGGATCTCGCTTCTGACGCGGTGCGTCAGCTGGAGCCACATGCCGAGCAGGGCCCGGACAACTGGCGGGGCATGCTCGGCGCTCTCGAAGCCGAGATCGCCTATGTGTACGCCCGTCGCGGCCGGTATGGCGAGGCGTGGGCGCACTGGGCGAAGGCCGATGTGATGGCTCGGCGACTCGGCCCGGACTACCGGCATGTGCAGAGTTCGTTCTCAACGCCGGTGATGGCCGCGCACGCCACCACACTGGGCGTCGAGCTCAGGCGGTCCGGCGAAGCGCTGCGTGCGGCGAACGGCTTCGACGCCAACGAGATCGCCTCGATTCCCCGTAGGGCTCGCCATCTGATCGAGGTCGCCAGAGCGCATTATCAGCGCGACGAACGGCACGCGGTGTACACGCTACTGGACAAGTCCGAGCGCACCGCGCCGGAAACGATCCGCTACAACGCGTTCGCCCGCGAGATGCTGCTCGGTCTGGTGAACCGGCCGCCGTCCGGTCTGCGTGAGGACGTCCGAACTCTGTGCGGGAGGGTTGGTCTCGCCGCGTAGCCCGCGCGGGTGAAGGTACAAGGCGTACCCGTCGGTGCTGCTCCGGGCACTTAGCGTCGCCTCCATCAGGAGGTGACGTGTCGTGAGTTCGGGTGTCGGTCTGCAGTTGTTCGATGCTTGGCGGCGGGGGGCCATGATCACGGCCGGCACTGGGTTGAGCCGGCGAATCCGGTCGTCGGTGGGCCGCGGGTGGTGCGCCGGTGTGCGGACTGTTCGGCGTGGTGCATCGGCGCCACGTCGCTGGAGGCCGACGACCGGTTGGCTGAGCATCGACAGCGGTGTCATGTCTGAGCGGCTCTCCCCGACCGATGGCCGGTTGGTGGCGGCGCTGACCGTGTTGCGGGATCAGCTCGGGCCGGTGGTCGACGAACTGCTGGCCGGTGAGCTTGGCGAGGTGGACCGGGCCGAGTTGGCGATGGCGCTGTTTACGGTGGCCGAGGAGTTGGTCCCGCCAGTGGTTGCGGTGGTGGAACCTGACCGTGGGCCCGCCGAGGGTGAGACGGTTGCCCGGTCTGCACCTTCCGGGACCGGCGCAGGCCGGACCAGGTGAGGATGGCCAGGCCGAGCCAGACCATCGTGAAGCCGATCCAGCGTTCCGGGGGCATGTGCTCGCCGAGGACGAGGACGCCGAGGAGGAACTGCATGACCGGGGCGATGTACTGGAGCAGGCCGAGCAGGGAGAGCGGGATCCGGGTGGCGGCGGCGCCGAAGGCGAGCAGGGGGATGGCGGTGACGGCGCCGGTGGCGATCAGCAGCAGCACGTGGCCGGCGCCGTGGCCGGTGAAGGTGCCGGCGCCGGTGGACTCCAGGATGATCAGGTAGATCAGGGCGGGGGCGGCGGTGATGCCGGTCTCCACGGCAAGGGACTCGACGGCGCCGGTGGCGGCGAGCTTCTTGCACAGGCCGTAGCTGCCGAACGAGAAGGCCAGCGTCAGGGCGATCCAGGGCGGGCGGCCGTAGCCGGCGGTGAGCACCACGACCGCCGCGGCGCCCAGCCCGACGGCCACCCACTGGGCGCCGCGCAGCCGCTCACCGAGCAGCAGCACGCCGACCAGGACCGACACCAGCGGGCCGATGAAGTAGCCGAGCGCGGTCTCCACCACGTGGCCGTTGTTCACGCCGTAGATGTAGCCACCCCAGTTCAGCGTGATCAGCACCGCCGCCGCGGCCAGCAGGCCCAACCGGCGGCGGTCCCGCACCACCGCGCGCACCGCCCGCCACCCCGCGCGACCGCGCCGGCCGGACACCGTGAGCACGACCGCCACGAACACCAGCGACCACAGCATCCGGTGGGCCAGCATCTCCACATCGCCTGCCGGGCGCAACAGCGGCCAGTACAGGGGGAAAAGTCCCCACAAACCGTACGAGACGACCCCGAAGACGATTCCCCTGCGGTAATCCGGACGCACAGAGGGTGGCGGCACCTGGACCGCGGGAGAAGCCATCAATCGATCATAAGCACGAGGTCTTGTCTTGGCGGCGGGTCAGGTAGCAGGCTCCACTCTGTGAGTCCGCTCACCCGTGGTCGCAATGTCGCGAGCCTTCCGTCGTGACGCGTCCCCGACTGTCCCCATCCGCGCTCCTGGAGGCTCCATGCGCATATCCGTGACCGTTGACGGAACCCAGTACACCGATGACGTCGAGCCTCGTCTGTTGCTCGTGCACTACCTGCGCGAGCGGCTGGGCAAGGTGGGCACGGTGGTCGGGTGCGACACAAGCAACTGTGGCGCCTGCACCGTCCACCTGGACGGGCACAGCGTCAAGTCCTGCTCGGTGCTCGCCGTCCAGGCCGACGGCTCCGAGATCACCACGGTCGAAGGCCTGGCAAGGGACGGCAACCTGCACCCCGTGCAGCAGGCGTTCCAGGACAACCACGCGCTGCAGTGCGGGTTCTGCACACCCGGAATGATCATGCAATCGATCGACCTGCTCGCCGACAACGCCGACCCGGACGAGGCGGCGGTGCGCGCCGGCCTCGAGGGCAACCTCTGCCGCTGCACTGGATACCAGAACATCGTCCGCGCGGTGCGGGACGCGGCGCAGAAGATGCGCGGCGGCGCCGGACCCGAGGCCGAGCAGGTCAGCGAGCGGCCCGTGACCGCGGGAGGCGGTGCCTGATGACCTCGACCCTCGAACCCGAGGTCGGCAAGGCCAGGCGACGCAAGGAGGACGCCCGGCTGATCACCGGCCGTACCAGGTGGACGGACAACATCACGTTGCCCGGCATGCTGCACCTCGCGGTGCTGCGCAGCCCCGTCGCGCACGCCCGGATCACCCGGATCGACACCTCCGCAGCTCTGGAGCTGCCCGGCGTGGTGGCCGTCTACACCGCGTCCGATCTGGATCCGGAGGGCGCCATCGCGCTGCCCTGCGCGTGGCCGATCACGCCGGACATGAAGCACCCGCGGCGTCCGGTACTGGCCGCCGACACGGTGCACTTCGCCGGTGAGGGCGTGGCCGTCGTGGTGGCCAGGGACGCCTACCTCGCGCACGACGCGCTGGAGGCGATCGACGTCGACTACGAGGAACTGCCGGTGGTGCTGGACATGGAGGCGGCGCTGGCCGACGGCGCCCCGCTGGTCCACCCGGAACTGGAGACCAACCGCAACGCGCTGTGGGTGTTCGACTCCGGCGAGGCCGGCACCGGCGGCGACGTGGCGGCCGCGATCGACGAGGCCGGCGCCAGCGACGACGCGATCGTGCTCACCCGCCGGTTCCGCCAGCAGCGGCTGGTCCCGGCGTTCATGGAGCCACGGTCCACTGTGGTCGATCCGACCGGCGCGCAGACCACGATCTGGTCGGCCACCCAGGTGCCGCACATCCTCAAGACGATGACCGCGCTCACCCTTGGCCTGCCCGAGCACAAGGTGCGGGTGATCGCCCCGGACGTCGGCGGCGGGTTCGGCGGCAAGATCGCCGTCTTACCCGAGGAGACCATGGCCGTCCTGGTGGCGCTCAAGCTGGGCCGGCCGGTCAAGTGGACGGAGAGCCGCTCCGAGTGCATGATCACCGCGCACCACGGCCGCGACCAGATCCAGGACATCACGATCGCCGCGCGCCGGGACGGCACGATCACCGCCCTCAAGGTCGACCTGATCGCCGACATGGGTGCCTACCTCGGGCTGGTCACCCCGGGCGTGCCGATCCTGGGCGCGTTCATGTTCAACGCGATCTACAAGATCCCGGCCTACCGGTTCGCGTGCACGAACGTCTTCACCAACAAGACGCTCACCGACGCCTACCGCGGCGCCGGCCGGCCGGAGGCCACGTTCGCCATCGAGCGGATCATGGACGAGCTGGCCGCCGAGCTGGGCATGGACCCGATGCGGTTGCGCGAGCAGAACTGGATCAAGCACGAGGAGTTCCCGTACACCACGGTCTGCGGGCTCACCTACGACTCGGGCAACTACGAGGCCGCCACCGGTCGGGCCATGGAGCTGTTCGACTACGAGGGCCTGCGGCGTGAGCAGCAGCAGCGCCGGGAGTCCGGCGACCCGGTCCAGCTCGGTCTCGGGATCTCCACCTACACCGAGATGTGCGGGCTGGCCCCGTCCCGGGTGCTCGGCTCGCTGTCCTACGGGGCCGGCGGCTGGGAGCACGCGGCGATCCGCATGCTGCCGACCGGAAAGGTCGAGGTGGTCACCGGTTCCTCGCCGCACGGCCAGGGCCACGAGACGGCCTGGAGCCAGATCGTCGCCGATCAGCTCGGGGTCGCGTTCGAGGACGTCGAGGTGATCCACGGCGACACCCAGTCCTCGCACAAGGGCCTGGACACCTACGGTTCCCGGTCGCTCACGGTCGGCGGGATCGCCGTGGTCAAGGCGGCCGAGAAGGTCGTGGCCAAGGCGCGCAAGGTGGCCGCGCACATGATGGAGTGCTCGGAGGACGACCTCGAGTTCGCCGAGGGCAAGTTCACCGTGCGGGGCACCGACAAGTCCACCGGGATCGGCGACATCGCGCTCGCCGTGTTCGCCGCGCACGACCTGCCCGACGGCATCGAGCCCACCCTGGACGCCGAGGCGGTCTACGACCCGGAGAACTTCTCGTTCCCGCACGGAACCCACCTGTGCGCGGCCGAGGTGGACACCGAGACCGGCCGGGTCCGGCTGCGCTCCTACGTCTGCGTCGACGACGTCGGCCGGGCGGTCAACCCGCTGATCGTGGAGGGACAGGTGCACGGCGGGCTGGCCCAGGGCATCGCCCAGGCGCTGTTCGAGGAGGCCGTGCACGACGAGTCGGGCACGCTCACCACCGGCACGTTCGCCGACTACCTGCTGCCGTCCGCGGCCGACCTGCCGTCCTTCACCACCGACCGGACCGAGACGCCGGCGACGTCGAACCCGTTGGGCGTCAAGGGCGTCGGCGAGGCCGGCACGATCGCGTCCACCCCGGCGGTGGTCAACGCGGTGGTGGATGCGGTGCGGCACATGGGAGTCAACGACATCGAGATGCCCTGCTCGCCGCTGCGGGTGTGGGCGGCGATCCACCGGCGCGACCCGGGCGGGAGCGGAATCGGCGGCGCCGAAGCCGGTGGCGGTCTCGGCAGCATCTCGTCCACTGAGGGAGGGGTCCAGTGATTCCAGCGGCATTCGACTACGTCGCACCGGAAACTGTGGACGACGCGGTGCGCGCGCTCGCCGAGGCCGGCGAGGACGCCAAGGTGCTGGCCGGCGGGCAGAGCCTGCTGCCGGTGTTGCGGATGCGGCTGGCCGCACCGTCCACACTGGTCGACCTCGGCAAGATCGCGGAGCTGCGCGGCGTCCGGGAGGACGGTGCCGCCCTGGTGATCGGGGCGATGACCACGCACTACGAGGTGCAGCGTGACCCGCTGGTGCGGGAGCACGCGCTGCTGATCGGCCTGACCACCGACACGGTGGCCGACCCGCAGATCCGGCACCGGGGCACGTTCGGCGGGTCACTGGCGCACGCGGACCCGGCCGGGGACCTGCCCGCGCCGGTGCTCGCGCTGGATGCCGAGTTCGTGCTGGCCGGGCCGGACGGAAGGCGTACGGTGCCGGCCGCCGAGTTCTTCGTCGACTTCTTCACCACCGCGCTGCAGCCGGGCGAGATCCTGGTCGAGGTGCGGGTGCCGAAGTACACCGGGTGGACCGCGCACTACGAGAAGTTCAACCGGGTGGCACAGGCCTGGTCGATGGTCGGTGTCGCGGCGGCGCTGCGCACCGACGGCGGCACGATCGCCGAGGCCAGGGTGGCGTTGACGAACATGGCCGCCACCCCGGTGCGGGCCGGTGCGGTGGAGCAGGCGCTGGTCGGGGCGCCGGCCACCGCCGAGACGATCCGGGCCGCCGCCGAGCTGGCCGCCGAGGGCACCAGCCCGACGGCCGACGGAAACGCCGACGTGGCCTACCGGCAGCACCTGGCCAGGGTGCTCACCGGCCGGGCTGTGGCGGCGGCGGCCGGGGCGTAGATTCAGTGGATCGGTTGGAGCGCAACGTGCCGTCGCTGTCCGCGCGGCATGTTGCGCTCCCGGCGGAAGGGGTTGACCGGCCGTGAAGTTGGAGCACACGTTCAGGGTCCCGGCGGATCTGGACACCGTGTGGCAGGCGGTGCTCGACCCAGAGCGCGTCGCGCCATGCATGCCCGGCGCCACCCTCACCGAGGTCGACGGAGCCAACTTCAGCGGCACCGTTAAGGTGAAGCTCGGGCCGATCTCGTTGCTGTACAAGGGATCCGGTGAGTTCCTGGAGACCGACGAGCAGGCCCGCCGGGTGGTGATGAAGGCGGCCGGCAAGGACTCCCGGGGCAACGGCCAAGCCTCCGCCACGGTCACCGTGACGCTGCGCGCGGACGGCTCGGACACGATCGGCGCGGTGACCACCGACCTGACCATCACCGGCAAGCCGGCGCAGTTCGGCCGCGGAATGATCACCGAGGTGGGCGGCAAGATCCTGGACTCGTTCGCCACCTGCCTGTCCGCCAAGCTGGCCCCGGCCGCCGAGGACTCGCCGAAGCTCGCCGTGGTCGAGGAGCCGGCCGAGGACTCGACCGGCCCGCCGGCCCAGACGCCGGCCAAACCCAAGCTCGAGGCGGTGCCCGAACCGGAGTCCGAGCCGATCGACCTGCTCTCCTACGCCGGCCCGTCGGTGGCCAAGCGGGTCGCCCCGCTGGTCGCGGTTCTCCTTGTGGTGCTGGCGATCCTGGCCGTCCGGCGGCTTTCGCGCTAGCCTGCACCGACTGATCATCACGACCGCCGTTGGGGTGCCCGTGCGGTGTGTGTCCCTGCTCGTCGTCATCGCCGTCGTGCTGTGCGCCTGCGGCACCACCGTGCCGGGCGTTCCGCTCAGGCCGTCCGCGCCGTCCGCGCCGGCGCCGTCCCCGGCCGCGCCCGAACCGGATTTCACCGTCGTGGCCGCAGGCGACGTCCTGATCCATCCCGCGCTCACCGACCAGGCGAGCCGGGACGGCAACGGCCGGCGGGACTACACGGCGCTGTTCGCCGGGGTCCGTCCGGTGATCGAGGGCGCCGATCTCGCCATCTGCCACCTCGAGGTGCCGCTCGCGGGTCCGGGCGGCCCGTTCCGCGGCTACCCCCTGTTCTCGGCGCCGCCCGAGGTGGCCGCCGGTCTGGCCGCCACCGGCTACGACACCTGCTCGACGGCCTCCAACCACACCCTCGACCAGGGCCCCGCCGGGGTCACCAGCACCCTGGACATCCTGGACGCCGCCGGCATCCGGCACACGGGCTCGGCCCGCTCGGCCGCCGAGGCCGCCGCCCCGGTCGTGCTCCAGGCCCGCGGCGTCCGGGTGGCCCAGCTCTCCTACACGTTCGGCTTCAACGCCGGCACCACCCTGCCCGCGGATTCCCCCTGGCTGGGCAACCGCCTGGACCCCGCGACGGTGCTGGCCGCCGCGCGGGCCGCCCGCACCGCGGGCGCCGAGGTGGTGATCGTCAGCCTGCACTGGGGGATCGAGGACCGCCACGAGCCCACCGCCGACCAGCGCCGGATCGCCCGGACACTGCTCGCCGACCCGGCCGTCGACCTGATCGTCGGCCACCACGCCCACGTCGTGCAGCCGTTCGAGAACATCAACGGCAAGTGGGTCGCCTACGGCCTCGGCAACCAGGTCGCCCGGCACGCCGAACCCCGAGGCACCACCGAAGAGGGCGCCATCGCCCGGTTCGAGTTCACCAAGACCGCCAGCGGCTGGCACGTGCGGAAGGCCGAGTACATCCCCACCCTGATCGACCTCGGCCCGCCGATCCGCTTACGCGACCTCACCACCGACCCCACCGTCGACCCCACGCGCAAAACGCAGGCCCTCACCCGCACCGACCAGATCATCACCAGCGCCGGCGCCGCCTCCGCCGGCCTCACCCGCCCCTGACGCGCAACACCGGGTCTGTCCCGTGGTCATCGGGGAAGTCTCGCCCCAACCAACGCAACCTCAGGGGCACCGTGACGGCACCCAGCCACACTCAACCCGTCGACCGCACCACCGGCCGGAACGCAACGACAGCAGTAAAACCCGGAGAGGCGGCAGAGTTAATCGCGGAGAGGCGGCAGCGCATCGGCGTCGATGATGGTGTAGGCGTAGCCCTGTTCGGCGAGGAAGCGCTGGCGGTGGGCGGCGTATTCGGTGTCCAGAGTGTCGCGGGAGACCACCGAGTAGAAGTGGGCCTGGCGGCCGTCGCCCTTGGGGCGGAGCAGGCGGCCGAGGCGTTGGGCCTCCTCCTGGCGGGAGCCGAAGGTGCCGGAGACCTGGACGGCGACGGAGGCTTCCGGGAGGTCGACGGAGAAGTTGGCGACCTTGGAGACGACCAGGACGCGCTGCTCGCCCCGGCGGAAGGCGTCGAAAAGGGCTTCGCGTTCGGCGACCTTGGTGGAGCCCTGGATGATCGGGACGTCGAGCAGGGCGCCGAGCTCGTCGAGCTGGTCGAGGTAGGCACCGATCACCAGGGTCGGCGCGTCCGGGTGGCGCTCGAGGATGCGCTGCACGACCGGGAGCTTGGTGGCGACGGTCGAGCAGAGCCGGTATTTCTCGTCCGGCTCGGCGGTGGCGTAGGTGAGCCGCTCGTTGTCGGTGAGGGTGACCCGGACCTCGGTGCAGGAGGCCGGCGCGATCCAGCCCTGCTGCTCGATGTCGCGCCACGGGACGTCATAGCGCTTCGGCCCGATCAGCGAGAACACGTCGCCCTCCCGGCCGTCCTCGCGGACCAGGGTGGCGGTCAGGCCGAGCCGGCGGCGGGACTGCAGGTCGGCGGTCATCCGGAACACCGGCGCCGGCAGCAGGTGCACCTCGTCGTAGACGACCAGGCCCCAGTCCCGGGAGTCGAACAGCTCGAGGTGCCGGTACTCGCCCTTGGTCCGCCGGGTCATCACCTGGTAGGTGGCGATGGTGACCGGCCGAATCTCCTTGCGCTCACCGGAATACTCGCCGATCTCCTCCTCGGTCAGCGAGGTGCGGGCGATCAGCTCGCGCTTCCACTGCCGGCCGGCGACCGTGTTGGTCACCAGGATCAGCGTGGTGGCCTGTGCCTGCGCCATCGCCGCAGCGCCGACCAGCGTCTTGCCGGCCCCGCACGGCAGCACCACCACGCCAGAGCCACCGGCCCAGAACGCGGCCGCGGCCTGCCGCTGGTAGTCGCGCAGCGTCCAGCCGTCCTCGCGCAGCGCGATCGGATGGTGCTCGCCGTCGACGTACCCGGCCAGATCCTCGGCCGGCCAGCCGATCTTGAGCAGCAGCTGCTTGAGCCGGCCGCGCTCGCTGGGGTGCACCAGGACGGTGTCCGGGTCGATCCGTTCCCCGAGCATCGGGCTGATCTTCCGGTGCCGCAGGACCTCTTCCAGCACCGCCCGGTCCACCGTCGACATCACCAGGCCGTGCGCGGGGTGGTTGACCAGGCTCAGCCGGCCGAACCGACCCATCGTGTCGACCACGTCGATCAGCAGCGGCTGCGGCACCGGGTAGCGGGAGTACCGGGACAGCGCGTCCACCACCTGCTCGGCGTCGTGCCCGGCGGCGCGGGCGTTCCACAACGCCAGCGGGGTGATCCGGTAGGTGTGCACGTGCTCCGGCGCCCGCTCCAACTCGGCGAACGGGGCGATCGCGATCCGCGCGTCCTCGGACGCCGGGTGGTCGACCTCGAGCAGCAAGGTCTTGTCGGATTGCACGATCAGCGGGCCGGTCACGTACTTCAGTCTCCCATTTCACCCAACAGGCGTACGGACCGCAGGGTGCACGCGCTAAATTGCGTCGCCACCAGATCACCGCGACGAAGGTGCCCCGATGAGCCATCCCCCCTACCCGCCCAGACAACCGGGTCCCTATGGCGCGCCGCCCGGTGGCAACCGGCCACCCTCCCCGCCCTATGGCGAACCGCTGCCCTACGGGCAGCCGCAGCGCGGTCAGCAGCCGCCGCCCTACGGCCAGCAGCAATACGGCGGCCAGCAACAATTCGGCGGCCAGCAGCAGTACGGCGGCCAGCCGGCCTATGGCCAGCAGCCGTACGGCCAGCAGGCACCGCCGCCCCCACCGCCGCCGCCGTTCGGCCAGCAGCCGGCGTCGTCCGGGGACGACTTCCCCGCTCCGTCGCCCGCCGGGCCGGCACGGCGCTCGCCGAAGCAGCGCCTGATCGCGATCATCGCGACGGTCGTCCTGGTCGCCGGCGGCGCCGCGGCGTACTTCTACTTCAACCGCAACAGCGCGAGCCAGGCCCAGACCGGCGACTGCATCAAGGTGCTGTCCGCCTCCACCACCGACGCCAACGTCGAAAAGATCGACTGCGCCGACCCGGCCGCGGTGTTCAAGGTCGCCAAGAAGCTGGACAACGACACCGACGAGTGCCCGGACGCGAATGCCTACGAGAAGTACCAGCAGACCGGCCGGGGCCAGGACTTCGCGCTGTGCCTGATGCTCTACGCCCAGGAGGGCCACTGCATCGTCAATCTGGAGGACCCGGCGACGCGGGCCCACGCGGACTGCGCCGGTGACGTCATCAAGATCACCAAGGTCGTCACCGACAAGGCCGACGAAGCGGCCTGCGTGGAAGGAAACGTGCCGCTGGTCTACCCGGAGCCGCCCACCACGTACTGCCTCGGCAAGCCGTAAGTCCGGTAGCTTCGGGGCGGTGAGCACCGTTCGGGATGTCACCAGGGATCTGTTGCGCCGGCTCGACCTCACCACGGTTTTCGGCAACCCGGGCACCACCGAGATCGGGTTCTTACGCGACTTCCCGGAGGACTTCCGCTACGTCCTCGGGTTGCAGGAGTCGGTCGCGGTGGCCATGGCCGACGCCTACGCACAGGTCAGCGGGAAGGCGGTGCTGGTCAACCTGCACTCGGCCGGCGGTGTCGGGCACGGCCTCGGGCACGTGTACACCGCCTACCGGCACCGCACGCCGATGATCGTGGTCGCCGGGCAGCAGGTGCGCTCGCTGCTGCAGCCGGGCGAGGCGTTCCTGGCCGCGGACGACGCGGCGCTGTTCCCCCGGCCGTACGTGAAGTGGAGCTGCGAGCCGGCAAGGGCCGCCGACGTGCCGGCCGCGATCGCCCGCGCCTACCACGTGTCCACCCAGCCGCCGTACGGTCCGACGTTCGTGTCGGTGCCGGCCGACGACTGGGACGCGCCGGCCGATCCACTGCCGGTGCGACCGCGGATCGGTGGCTACGCACCGGATCCCGACGCGCTGGCCGAGTTGGTCGCCGCGCTGGACGCGAGCGCCCGGCCGGCGATCGTGGTGGGACCGGCGGTGGACGGCGACGGCGCGGTGCCCGACGTGGTGGCGCTGGCGCAGCGGTGCCGGGCCGGCGTGTGGGCCAGCCCGATGTCGCCGCGGTCCTCGTTCCCCGAGGATCACCCGCTGTTCCAGGGGTTTCTGCAGCCCGAGGAGCGGGCAACGGCCGAGGCGCTCGCCGGCCACGACCTGGTGCTGGTGCTCGGTGCGCCGGTGTTCACCTATCACGTGTTCCGCGGCAGGAACCCGGTGCCGCTGCCGCCGCTGTACCTGATCAGCGAGGACGAGCAACTGCTGGCCAGAGCCCAGACCGGCGTCGGGATCCGGGCCACGGTGCGGGCCGCGGTGCGCGCGCTCACCGCCGCGGTGGCGCCGGCCGACCGGGCCGCTCCGCCGCCGATGGCCCGCCCGCCGCGGCCGCCGGGGCGTTCGCCGCTTCCGGTCAGCTACGTGTTCGCCGAGCTGGCCGAGCAGCTGCCCCGGGACGCGATCCTGGTCGAGGAGGTGCCCAGCCACCTCAACGTGCGCCGGGCGCACCTGCCGGTCCGGGCCACCCGCACCGGCCTGCTCAGCACGGCGAGCGGCACCCTCGGCTACGGCCTGCCGGCGGCGGTCGGCGCCGCGCTCGGCTGCCCGGACCGGCGGGTGGTGGCGGTGCTCGGCGACGGCTCCAGCATGTACGGCATCCAGGCGCTGTGGACCGCGGCGCGGGAGAACGTGCCGGTCACGTTCGTGATCCTGGACAACGCGCAGTACGCGGCGGTGCGCATCCTGGCCGAGTCGGACGGCGGCGCCAAGATGCCCGGGGTCGAGCTGGGCGGCATCGACTTCGTGGCGCTGGCGGCCGGGATGGGCTGCGCGACGCACTACGTCGAGCACCCGGACGAGCTGCGCGCCGCGCTGGCCAAGGCACTCGCCGACGACCGCCCGACGCTGCTGCACGTCCGGGTCGACCCGGACCCGCACCCGCTGTACTGAGCCGGAAGGCTCAGCGGTGCACTTCGCGGGTGACCGCCTTCTCGGCGCGCTCGGCCCGCAGGAAGCGCTCGGCGGCGGTCTCGGAAGGTTCGGGCCGAAGGTCGCCGGGCACCGGGGTGTTGTGCAGCAGGCGGGCGATCTCGGTGCGCAACTCGACGAACCGGGCCGAGCCGCGGGTGGTGATCTGGTCCCGGTCGGCGGGCAGCCCGACGGTCAGGTCCTCGACGATGGTCGCGGGGGAGCGGGACAGCACCAGCACCCGGTCGCCGAGGTAGACGCTCTCGTCGATGTCGTGGGTGACCAGCAGCACGGTGCTGTTCTGCTCGCGCCGCACCCGCAGCAGCAGGTCCTCGAGCTCGGCCCGGGTCTGCGCGTCCACCGAGGCGAACGGCTCGTCCATCAGCAGCAGCGCCGGCTTGCAGGCCAGCGCCCGGGCGATGGACACCCGCTGCTGCATGCCGCCGGAGAGCTGCCACGGGTACTTGTGGCCGACGTCGTGCAGCCCGACCCAGTCCAGTGCCTCGCCGGCCAGCGCCCGCCGCTTCGACCGGGACGACACCCGGCCGCGCAGCGGGAACTCCACGTTGCGCCGCACCGACAGCCACGGGAACAGCGAGCGGCTGTAGTCCTGGAACACCACGGCCAGATCCTTGGGGACGCCGCGCACCGGGTCGCCGTGCAGCCGGACCGATCCGCCGCTCGGCGTGAGCAGGCCGGCGATGCACCGCAGCAGGGTCGACTTGCCGCATCCGGACGGGCCCACGATGCACGCGAGTTGCCCGGCCTCCACGGTGAACGTCAGATGGTTCACGGCGACGTGCGCGGCCGGACCTGTGCCGTACCGGTGAACGAGTTCGCTCACCTCCAGCATGGTCGGCATGTCATCCTCCTGTCTGCAGGGCGCGTTCGGTGTGCCGGCTGGGCTGCCAGGCCAGGACCCGGCGCTCGACGACGAGCAGCAGCGAGTTCAGCACGAAGCCCAGGATGCCGAGAATCACGATCCACGCCCACATGATCGTGAAATCGAACTGACGCTGCGCGTAGATCAGCTGGTAGCCCAGGCCACTGGTGCGTCCTACCAGCTCTGAGACAACCATGAGCAGCAGCGCGATGGAAAGACTCAACCGCAGTCCGGCGAAGATCTTCGGCAGGGCGGCGGGCAACACGACCATGGTGATCCAGCGGTGTCGCGGGGTGCGGAACGCGCGGGCGGTCTCGGCCTGCAGCGGGTCGACCGACCGGACCCCGTCGACGGTGTTCATCAGCACCGGCCACACCGTGCCGGCCAGGATCGTGGCCAGCTTCATCTCGGTGTACAGGCCGAACAGCACCAGGAAGATCGGAATCAGGGTCACCGGCGGGATCGCCCGGATGAACCCGAACAGCGGCCCCACGTAGTCCATCCCGGTGCGCGAGCGGCCGAGCGCGGTGCCCACCGCGATGCCGATGACCGCGGCGAGGGCCCAGCCGCCGAGCGCCCTTGCCAGGCTCGGCAGGATGTCGTCGAACCAGGTGTTGGTCAGGTAGAGCTGGGTGGGCGGCCCGGTGAACAGCAGCTGCCAGCCGGCCTGCGCGATCTCGGTCGGCGGCGGGAAGAACGGGGTGTCGGCGGCCCAGGCGCCGAACTGCCAGACGAGCAGCAGCCCGACAAGTGCCACCCAGCGGTGCAGCACCGAGGTGAGCCCACGGGTCATCGCCGCTCCCCGGCCACCGTGCTCCACGGGAACCACCACCGCCCTACCCGTTCCAGGCCGTCGTTGATCAGGTATCCGAGCACGCCTGCGACGATGGTCGCGGCCAGCACCAGGTCCATTCGGCCGCCGCCGTCGTAGGCCGCGAGGGCGAACGTGCCGATCCCGTGGACGCCGCCGGCGATGTACTCGACGCTGATCACCACGATTAGCGCGACCGCCGCGGACAGCCGGATGCCGGTGAAGACGAACGGCGCGGCGTGCGGCAGCGCCACCGAGGTCAGCAGCCGGATGCGGCCCGCGCCGCAGGCCCGGGCGGTGTCCTCGAGCAGCGGGTCGATCTCGTCCAACGCGTAGATCGTGTTGAACAGGATCGGCCAGACCGAGGCGTAGACCGCGAGCGTGATCTTGGTCTCCGGCCCGGTGCCGATCAGCACGAGGGCGGCCGGGATCAGCGCGACCGAGGGGATCGGCCGGAGCAGCTCCACGATGGCTCGGGTGCCCAGGCGCAGGCCGGGGATGCTGCCGAGCAGCAACCCGGCCGGCACGGCGATCGCGACCGCGATGACCAGGGCGATCGCCCAGGCCAGCGTGGTGGCGATGATGTCCCGCCAGAACGACTCGTCGCCGAGCAGTTCGAACAGCCGGGCGAACACGGTGCTCACCGGCGGGATGTCGGATGAGATCAGACCGGACCTGGCGGCCGCTTCCCAGATCAGAAAGAAGCCGCCAAGTCCGATCAGATTCCTGACGATCGGTCGCACTGCCTCAGCCGGAGCTCGAGCCCTTGGCGATCATCTCCGACACGTCGATCTTCTTGTCGATCACGCCGAACTCCAGCATCAGGTCCGGCACCCGCTGGATCCGGGTGGCGTCCAGCGCCGACTGGAAGGTCAGCAGCGTCAGCAGCTTGGCGGTGTCGGCGTCGATCTTGGAGTACTCGACCAGCAGCGGCTCCACCTTGCTCCGGTCGGCCTTGGCCTCTTCGGTCGCCCGCAACATGACCTTCTGCCAGGCGGCGAGGGTCTTCGGGTTCTTCTGCGTGAACTCGGCCTTCGCGCCGAAGCCGGCGGTCGGCATGTTGGACGTCGGGCCGTTGGCGGTGTCGAACACCGGAACCGCGCCGACGCCGCGCTGCACGGCGGTCAGGAACGGCTCGGTCACGAAGGCCGCGTCGACCTGCTTGTTCTTCAGCGCGTCACCGGTGGCCGGGAACGGGACCTCGGTCCACTGGATCTTGTCGTAGGGCACCTTGTTGGTCTTCAAGGTGGACATGACCAGCAGGTCGGAGATCGTGTTCCGGGCGGTCACGGCGACTCGCTTGCCCGCCATGTCCTGGATGGTCTTGACCGACGAGTCCGGCATCGCCACGACGACGCAGCTGTTCGGTCCGGCCGAGGAGGCGTCCGAGACCAGCTTGATGTCGGCCGCGCCCTTGGCCTTGGCCACGAAGAATGGGGTGTAGCTGGAGTAGGCGATGTCGACGTCGCCGGAGGTCAGTTTGGACACCGACTCGCCGCCGCTCTTGGCGACGACCACGTCCTTGAGCGGGTCGAAGGTGAAGCCGGCCTCCTTGAAGTAGCCGTTCTTGACCGCGAGCCAGAACGGAGCCAGGTCCGTCGTGGTCATGACCGAGACCTTGATGTTCGGCTTCTCCAGTTGCGTCGAGCCACTGTCGGCCGCCGGGGTGTTGCTGTCGTCGTCTCCGCCGAGCAGACCGCAGCCGGTCAGCGACACGAACAGCGCCGTGGCAGTGGCAAGGACCGGGAAGCGTACGCGTCTGAAAGAGGTTCCGCGTCGGGGCATGAAGCCTTCTCCTCATGGATGAGGTGTCCTGTGGATGGTGTGGACAACCGGGCAACACTGTAGAGACTGTGGCCAGCGCGTCACAATCAGTGTCTGCATTCGGCAAATTTTGCCTGTTGACAGCACACGTTCGAGTGCTCTAGACCGTCATGCGGCAGTTTCTACTCACTGAGTGGCCTGCCGGAGCTGTGATTACTACTAGTGAGTGACAACTACAAAGCGTTCAGCCATGTTGTCGTACTGATACCAGTTTGTTAGATTGCCGCTACCAGTCGACGCGCCATGAATCGTTGTCAGAGTGTGACATGTCGGCCCATATGTGTGACTATGCACCCGACAGGCTTACATCGTGGCGCAGACTCCGCTACCTTCGGTGGCCACAGTGAGGTTGAGGTTCATCGAAGCGGCGAGGGGTGGGCGCCCGATGGGTCGGCGCCTTCACTGGGGTAGCAGTCCGTATCGAGCTGGCCTCAGGGGTAAGGGCTAACTGGCTGAAGAGCAGGGAGAGTGCTGGGAGTGCCCGACCACACTGCCGGGGTTCAACCTGGCCCCGGGATCGGCGCCCTACCGGGTGGAAACGACGTGTCCGATAGAGACCGTGCCGCCGCGAGTGAGAGGGCCCGAGCCCTCGCATCTCGACGAGCGGTCAAGGGCGGGTCGCCGTGGCGCATGCGTAACTGGCGGCTTCGCACCAAACTGATTGCCGTTCTGTTCGTGCCGACGCTGACCGCGCTCGCCCTCGGCGGGCTGCGGGTGAAGGCCGACCTGGACAGTGCCGCGGAATTCCGGCAAACGGTAAGTCAGGTCGAGTTCGCGCAGAACGTGACGAGTCTCGTTCACGAGCTGCAGAAGGAACGCACGCTGGCGGTGGCCCGAGTGGCCTCACCCAGTCGTGGCGGGCCGCGCACCGACCTCGACGCCCAGATCGGCCGGGTCGACGAAGCCGTCCGGCAGACGGACGCGGCGGCGCAAAGTCTTGACGCCGACGAAGACCAGAAGCTGCGGTACACCCGCGGTCTGCAGCGGCTCAGCGCCCTGCGGGCGATCCGCGCCGCCGCCGACACCCCCGTCTTCCCCGACGTCTCGGTGTTCGCCGCGTACTCCTCCGTCGTGGACTCGCTGGTGCAGATGGGTCGCGAGGTGAACACCTCGGTCACCGACCGCGAGCTGCTCCGGCAGGGCACGGTGATCCAGGCGCTGTCCGAGGCCAAGGAGTTCACCGGGCGGGAGAACGCGATGCTGCAGATCGCCTTCTCGCCGGCCCGTAACCAGTTCCCGGCCGAGCTGCTCAACCAGGCCCGCGGCGCTCAGGCGAGCGCGGCGGCCTCGCTGGCCACGTTCAACGCCAGCGCGTCGGCCCAGCAACAGCAGCTCTACTCCGACACCGTCAGCGGTGTCCAGGTGGACGGCCGCGAGCGGCTCAAGCAGAGCGCGTTCGCCCGCGCCGACGTCGGCCAGGAGCTGGACTTCAGCGAGAAGGAGCAGGCCGACCTCACCGGGTTCGGGTTCGCCACCGTGGACCGGATGCGCGCGGTGGAGACCAACCTGCTCAACAACCTGCGGTCCAACGCCGAGGCACTTGCCGACGACGCGACCGGTTCGGCGTTCCGCAACGCGGGCATCGTGCTCGCCGCGCTCGCCCTGGCCGTGCTGCTGATGCTGGTCGTGGCCCGAGCGCTGCTCAAGCCGCTGCGCGTGCTGCGGCGCGACGCGCTGGACGTGGCCAACCGGCGCCTGCCGGCGACCGTGCAGCGGATTCTGGCCGACCCCGACCCGGTGGCCGCGTCCAAGACGGCGGTCGACCCGGTTCCGGTGTTCACCAGGGAGGAGACCGGCCAGCTGGCCCGCTCCTTCGACGCGGTGCACGACCAGGCCGTCAAGATGGCGACCGAGCAGGCCCTGCTCCGCGACAACATCAACTCGATCTTCGTCAACCTGTCCCGGCGCAGCCAGGCGCTGGTCGAACGCCAGCTGGCCCTGATCGACCGGCTGGAGCAGGACGAGCAGGATCCCGACCAGCTGGCCAGCCTGTTCGAGCTGGACCACCTGGCCACCCGGATGCGGCGGAACTCGGAAAGCCTGCTGGTGCTCTCCGGCAGCGGTCTGTCCCGCCAGCTCTCCCGGCCGGTTCCGGCCTCCGAGGTGGTCGGCGCCGCGGTGTCCGAGGTGGAGCACTACGCGCGGATCGAGGTCGTGTCGGCTCCGGACGTGACGGTGCAGGGCCGGGCGGTGTCCGACCTGGTGCACCTGATCGCCGAGCTGCTGGACAACGCCACCTTCTTCTCCGAGCCGGACAAGAAGGTCATCGTGCGGATGGCCGTGACCCGGAAGAAGGAGCTGGCCATCCAGATCACCGACTCCGGTGTCGGCATGTCGGAGGACGAGATCGAGGCCGCCAACCACCGCCTGGCCGACCCGCCGGACCTGGACGTCGCGGTGACCAGGCGGATGGGCCTCTACGTGGTCGCCCGGCTGGCCAAGCGGCACAACATCGTGGTGCGGCTGCGGGACAACGAGGACATCGAGGGTGGCCTGATCGCCCGGATCAACGTCCCGGCCGAGCTGGTCGCTCCGGCCGGACCGGGCGGCGTGCAGTCCACGTCGATGACCCTGTCCGGGCTGTCCCCGCTCTCCGGTGACCTGGACACCACCTCGAGCCTGTCCGGTCCGGTCAGCCCGGCCGCCCGGGCCAGCGGCATCGCCGGTGCGTTCACCGGCAGCATGCCCAGGCTTCGTCCGGATGGCGGCATGACCGGCGAGTCCCAGGTGGACCGTCCGGCCCAGGACGTCGCCGGCTATCCGCCGTACTCGCCACCTGCCTACAGCCCGGTTTCCGGACCGGCCAACGGCGGCGGTGACGGCGGGTGGTCCGCGAGGACGAGCGAGACCGCGGTCGACAACGGGCCGCGCAACGGTCAGCACGACGAGTCGGGCCCGCTGTTCGGCAACCCGCTCGACCCGCCGTCCGGTGAGCACCCCCGGGTGACCCCGTACCCGCGCGGCGGTGACACGTCGCCGGCCGACGGTGCGCTCAACGTGGACGCTCCGACCGAGCGGCTGCCGATCTACGAGGCCGTGCTGTCCCAGTGGTTCGAGGCGTCCGACACGACCGGCGCGCAGAAGCGCGTCACGGACAAGCCCGCGACCACCAACGGCGGCCCGGCCGCCGAGGCGGCGGAGCCGGCCGAGCCGGCCGAGCCGGTCGCCGCGCAGGAGCCGACGCCATGGACCTCGCCCGGTGACGAAGGCTGGCAGGCCGCCCGGGCGTTGCTGGAGAACACCGAGGAGGATCCGCTGACCTCGGCAGGACTTCCCAAGCGGGTGCCGAAGGCCCACCTTGTCCCCGGCTCGGCAGCGCCTCGGCACGAGGCCGCCGCCGAGGAGTCGCCGGGCATCCAGCTTCCGCCCCGATCGGCGGATGCGGTGCGCGGCCGAATGTCCAGCTACCAGCAAGGGGTACGGCGAGGTCGGCACGCCTTGATCGAGGCTTACGCTGGTGACCAGTCCGGTTCGGACGAGAGTCGTCGAAACGAGGAGCAGGAGTGACCACCACGTCAGTACAACAGCCCGGCAGCTTCGGGTGGCTCATCACGGATTTCGTCCGGCAGGTGCCCGGTGTGGCGCATGCCGTGGTGGTTTCCGCGGACGGGCTGCTGCTGGCCAGTTCCCAGGGCCTGCCCCGGGACCGGGCCGAGCAACTGTCCGCCGTGGCCTCCGGTCTGGTCAGCCTGACCCAGGGCGCCGCCCGCTGCTTCGAGGCCGGCGGCGTCAATCAGACCGTGGTCGAAATGGACCGCGGTTACCTGTTCCTGATGTCCATCTCGGACGGTTCTTGTCTGGCCGTGCTGGCCGCGCCGAACTGCGACATCGGTCTGGTCGCCTATGAGATGACGTTGCTGGTCGAGCGGGTTGGCCAGCAGATGACTCCGGAGCTGCGTGCCCAGCTGCAGGGAGCGCAGCGCAGGTGAACGACGACCCCTTACGGGTGTCGGCGTGCCAGAACGGAGGGTAGCCGAGATGGCGGAGAGAGGCTGGGAGGATCTCCCCGAACATGGCGACGCGCCGAACCGGTTCGACGTTGGCGGACTGGGTGCGCGCCTGTTCGGTGGTCCGAGCGCGACGTTATACGGCGACCCGGGCATCCCCGCGCCAACCGACTGGGACAGCAAGGAGATCCCCTCCGTGATGTCCAGTCTCGGTGACGGGCTGGGCGGGTTCGGCGGGTCCGACTTCGGCGACTCGCACGAGACCGGCTACATGGTGCGCCCGTACACCAAGACCGGTGGCCGGACCAGGTCCGACTACGACCTCGCGATCGAGGCGCTGGTGTCCACCAGCGAGCGGGGCAGGACACCGGATGCGGCTGTGCGCCCGGAACATCGCTCGATCTGTGGACTGTGCCTTGACACCAGGTCCGTCGCGGAGGTCGCCGCGCACCTGCGGCTGCCGCTCGGCGTCGCCCGGGTGTTGATCGGAGATATGGCTGGCTTGGGGCTCGTCCTGATCCATCAGAGCGGCATGGTCGTCGGCGACCGGCCGTCTATCGAATTCATGGAAAGGGTGCTCAGTGGTCTCCGCAGGCTCTAGTCCCCTCAGCTCGCGCGGCGCGGCCGCTCCGCAGCCGACCACATCGGCCAAGATCGTGGTCGCCGGAGGGTTCGGTGTCGGCAAGACGACCTTCGTCGGCTCGGTGTCGGAGATCGTTCCGCTGACCACCGAGGCCGTCATGACCGAGGCGAGCGTCGACGTCGACGACCTGTCGGCCACCCCGAACAAGGTCACCACCACGGTGGCCATGGACTTCGGCCGGGTCTCGCTGGACAGCGACCTGATCCTGTACCTGTTCGGTACCCCCGGCCAGCACCGGTTCTGGTTCATGTGGGACGACCTGGTCCGCGGCGCCATCGGCGCGGTGGTGCTGGTGGACACCCGCCGGTTGGCCGACGCGTTCGCCTCGATCGACTTCTTCGAGGACCGCCAGCTGCCGTACGTCATCGGAATCAACTGCTTCGACCGGGTGCTGCACCACCGGGTGGACGACGTGCGCGACGCGCTGACCATCGAACAGTCCGTTCCGGTCGTCACGTGCGACGCCCGGGACCGGGAGTCGACCAAGGAAACCCTGATCACCCTGGTCGAGCACGCGATGCACCAGCGGATGTCCGCTCGCGCCGGTTGACCTGACCGGTACTCAGGCCGCTTCGCCGAGGGCGCGGCGGGCGTAGTAGCTCATCGCCGTGGTGGCTTCGGTGGCCGCGTCCAGGTCCTCCCGGGCGAAGGCGCGCAGGGCGTCGGCGGCCCGGCAGGCACCCATGATCGCGTCGAGCATCCGCTCGTGCTCCGGGTCTTCGCGGGACAGGTCCAGCTCGCGCAGCAGGTTGCGCACCGAGCTGTCGATGCTGTCGGCGCGCGTGAGGAAGTCGGCGCGAGCCTGCCGCTCCCGATCGTCATCGGCCATGACACCACAGTGCGACCGGCCGAAAGAGTCCCGGTCGGGAGTCACTCGAGTATCGCTCGCGACCGCTCGTTCAGTCCTCGACCAGCGCGGCCGAGGTGATCCTGTGCAGGGGATACTGCCGGACCGCGCCGTCCGTGACGTCCCGGCCCTCCAACAGGCCGCCGCCCACCCGGAACGGGTCCACGATCCGCGCCCGCGCGCTGCCGTGCGCGTCGACGAACCAGATCCACACCTGCCGCCCCCCGGCGATCGCCTCACGGAGCAGCGCGACGGTTGCGGCGGTGTCGGCCGCCCCGGCCCCGGCCGGAGCCGACACGGCCGGGCCGCGCCTGCGCTGGGCCGCCCGGTCGCCGGAGCGCAGCGTGCGGACCAGCTCGGCGAGCGCGTCGTCGGTGGCCGGCCGGGGCGGCCCGGCGGACCGGGGGTTGCGGGCCGGGGCGGGTAGCCGGCGCTCCTGCTGGCGCAGGTCGAGGATCGCCCCGTCCGGCCCCTCGGCGACCGGTGTGTAGCCGGCCGCGCGCAGCTCCTCGAGGATCGCCACCAGCGGCACCGGGCTGACCAGCACGGTGGGCGCGATCCGGCGCAGCTCGAGCAGGCCGGAGATCGGCTGGGCCACGATCTCGGCCAGCAACGCCGGGTCGTCACAGCGCAGGAACGACGCGGCCGCGCCGCCGCGCAGCCGGCCGTGCCGGCGGGCCACGTCGTCGATCAGGTAGCGCAGCGCCTGCGGCACCGGGGTGCGGGACCGGGTGGTGAACAGCTCGTGCAGCTCGGTGCCGGTGCGCCCGGCGTCCAGTGCCCGGCGCACGGACGCCTCGGTGATCCGGTACACGGTCGCGCTGCCGGCCGACTCCACGTCCGCGGCCTCGCCGAGCTGGGCGGCCAGGTCGGGTTCCAGCGGCCCGGGGGCGACCACGGTGAGGTCGGCCTGCACCAGCACGTGGTCGATCGGGGCGGGCATCGCCTCGGTCATCCGCTTGGCCGCGCTGGCCGGACCCTCCTCGAGCAGCGCGTGGGCCGGCGAGCTGAGCGCGCCGAGCGCGACCAGCCCGAGCGCGGTCGCCTCGGCCAGCGTCCAGCGCACGATCTCGTCCCGCAGCCGGCCGCCGCGCCGCGGCGCCCGCCAGGCCAGGTCCGCGACCAGGTCGTCGGGGGCGACTCCGGTCCCGGCCGGCAGCGCGGCCAGCGCGCCGAGCACCCGGCGCCGCTCGACCGGGGCCGGCGGGCGGCGCAGGTCGTCGGACAGCGGGGCGAGGAGCCGGTCCCGGTCGTCCCGGATGCCGGCCAGGCCGGGCATCCGGGGCAGGTCCAGCCAGGCCACCGCCAGCGCCGCCCACCGGCCGGCCGGGCTGGCCCCGAGCCAGGCGTCGGCCTGGGTGGTCGGCACCCATTCCGGGCTGGTGCCGGTCCGCGCCGCGGAGCTGTCGGCCACCAGCCCGGCACCGGCGGCCAGTTCGGCCAGCAGGCCGGCGTGCCGCTCGTCGGTGTCCAGCTCGCGGGCCAGCCGGCGCACGTCGCGCTGGCCGAGCCCGCCGGACTTGAGCACCGGCGGTGCGGCCGCGGTCCACGCGGTCAGCAGGGTTTCCATTCGCCGCACCAGTTCCAGCGCCTCGCCGGCAGCCGTCGCATCCACTGTGGACGGTCGGTTGGCGGTGCTGCGCAGTTCCGGTTCGTCTAAAGTGGTCGTCTCCAATGGACTGTCGCCACGCAACACGAGGCCGACCTCGCGGGGCAGTTCGACGGTCTCCTCGTCGCGGCGCAGCAGCAGCCCGAGGGCCAGCAGTCGCTGCACCGGCGTCTGGGCCGCCTCGAGCGGAACCGGGTCGGCCGCGTCCCGGGTGCGGCCCACCGGCTGGCCGTGCGCCAGCGTGCCGAGCAGCCGCCGTTCGGCGTCGGACAGACCGGCGAGCAGCGCCGGGATGTCGGCGCCGGTCAACTCCGGGACCGAGCGGCCCAGCCCGCCGGGGAACGGGCCGCCGACGTCCCGGGCGGCCGGCACCAGGGCGATCGCCGTGTCCTCGCCCCAGGCGATGGCCAGCGCGCGCAGCCGGTCGACGCCGGCCGCCGCGCGCTCGGCCGGAATGCCCAGCGCGCCGGTCACGGCGGTCAGCGGCGCCGGCTCCCGGTCGGCGTCGGCGAGCAGCAGGGCGTCCAGCACCGCGAGCACGAACGTGTTCAGCCCCTCGGCCGCCCTGGTCACCGAGGCCCGGGCGCCGGCCCGCGCGGCAAGCACGCTGCTGTCGGCCGGGGGCGGGGTGCCCAGGTCCGGGCGGGCGCGCAGCAGCGCGACCAGCATCTCCTCGGGCTGGTCGCGCAGCCATTGGGTAAGGGTCGGCCCCGGCACGCTGACCACGGTATACAGGTGCGGCCGGCCGGTGCCGGGTCGAGTAACGTACGCAGGCGATATGCCAGGACGAACGGGAGGAACGGTGGCGAAGGGCGGCAAGACCGATCGGATCGACCCGGCATGGCCGGGCGACGACGACCACGGGCGGCACCCGGTCAGCGAGACCACCGCCGACCGGCAGGGTGCGCTCTCCCCGTTCGGTGAGCTGGAGTTTCCGATCCCGCCGGACCGGCTCGGCTACGAGCATCCGGTGACCGAGATCAACTGGGAGCCCTGAGCCGGATCCCCGCGGCCGGGCCTGGGGGATAAGGTCACGGCATGCCGGTACCTGGCCCTGGTTACTCGATCACGGTTCGGCTCGAGGCCCCGCCCTCCGCCAGCGCCGCAGGCGACCTGGCGAGCGCGATCGGCAAGGTCGGCGGCGTGATCACCGCCTTCGACGTGGTCGAGTCGCACACCGACCGGATCGTCGTCGACATCACCTGCAACGCGCTGTCCGAGGGGCACGCCCGGGACATCACCGAGGAGCTCGAGCGGCTGCCCGGCGTGGTGGTGCGCAAGATCTCCGACCGCACCTTCCTGATCCACCTCGGCGGCAAGATCGAGATCCGGGCCAAGATCGCGCTGAAGAACCGCGACGACCTGTCCCGGGCCTACACCCCCGGCGTGGCCCGGATCTGCCAGGCGATCGCCGAGAACCCCGACGACGCCCGGCGGCTGACCATCAAGCGCAACACCGTCGCCGTGGTCACCGACGGCTCCGCCGTGCTGGGCCTCGGCAATCTCGGCCCGGCCGCCGCGCTGCCGGTGATGGAGGGCAAGGCGGCGCTGTTCAAGAAGTTCGCCGACGTGGATGCCTGGCCGGTCTGCCTGGACACCCAGGACACCGAGGAGATCATCCGGACGGTGGCCCTGCTCGCCCCGGTGTACGGCGGGATCAACCTGGAGGACATCGCCGCGCCGCGCTGCTTCGAGATCGAGGCGCGGCTGCGCGAGCAGTTGGACATCCCGGTGTTCCACGACGACCAGCACGGCACCGCGATCGTGGTGACCGCGGCGCTGCGCAACGCCCTGCGGGTGGTCGGCAAGTCGCTGGCCAACTGCCGGGTCGTGGTGTGCGGGGTGGGCGCGGCCGGTTCGGCGATCATCCGGTTGCTGCTGCAGCGCGGGCCGGGTGAGGTGATCGCGGTGGACGTGGACGGCATCGTGCACGCCGGCCGGCCGAACATGGACGACAACATGGCCTGGGTCGCCGCGCACACCAACCGCGCCGGGACGACCGGTTCGCTGCACGACGCGCTGGTCGGCGCGGACGTGTTCATCGGGGTGTCGGCGCCCAACCTGTTCGGTGCCGAGCAGGTGGCCACGATGGCGCCGCGCGCGGTGGTGTTCGCGCTGGCCAACCCGGACCCGGAGATCGACCCGCTCGAGGCGCAGCGGTACGCGGCCGTGGTGGCGACCGGGCGCAGCGACTACCCGAACCAGATCAACAACGTGCTGGCCTTCCCCGGGGTGTTCCGCGGCCTGCTGGACGCCCAGGCCCGCACGGTGACCGACGAGATGCTGCTGGCCGCGGCGGACGCGATCGCCGACGTGGTGGACGACGAGCGGCTCAACGCCTCGTTCATCGTGCCAAGCGTGTTCGACTCGGCGGTGGCCCCGGCGGTCGCCGACTGCGTGCGCCGGGCGGCCACGGCCCAGCACACGATTAGCATGTGAATCGTGCCTGAGCTGAGCCATCTGGACGCTGCCGGAGCCGCGCGGATGGTGGACGTGTCCGGCAAGGAGGCCACCGCGCGCACGGCCGTGGCCGGGGGCACGGTGCGCACCACGGCCGAGGTGCTGGAGCTGCTGCGCCGGGACGGGCTGCCCAAGGGCGACGCGCTGGCCACGGCCCGGATCGCCGGCATCATGGCGGCCAAGCGCACGCCCGACCTGATCCCGCTGTGCCACCCGATCGCGCTGTCCGCGGTCACGGTGGACTTCGCGCTCGGCGCCGACTCGGTGGAGATCACCGCGGTGGCCCGCACCACCGACCGGACCGGGGTGGAGATGGAGGCGCTGACCGCGGTGGCCGTCGCCGGGCTCGCCCTGCACGACATGATCAAGGCGGTGGACCCGGCGGCGTGCCTGGACGCGGTCCGCCTGGTGCGGAAGGTGGGCGGCAAGAGCGGCACCTGGACCCGACCGGAGGATCGATGACTGCGTCCCGCACCGCCCGGGTGGTGGCGGCGTCCAACCGGGCGGCCGCCGGGGTCTATGCGGACCGGACCGGACCGGTGATCGCGGCCTGGCTGCGCGAGCGCGGCTTCGAGGTGGGCGACGTGCTGGTGGTGCCGGACGGCGATCCGGTGGCCGCGGCGCTGCGGGACGCGGTCGCCGAGCGGGTCACCGTGGTGATCACCACCGGCGGGACCGGGATCAGCCCGACCGACCGCACCCCGGAGGCGACCGCGGCGGTGCTCGACTACCAGATCCCCGGGCTGGCCGACGCGATCCGCGCGGCCGGGCTGCCGGCGGTGCCGACCGCGGCGCTGTCCCGCGGGCTGGCCGGGGTGGCCGGCCGGACGCTGGTGGTGAACCTGCCCGGGTCGACCGGCGGCGTGCGGGACGGGCTCGGCGTGCTGGACGGCGTGCTCGGGCACGCGGTCGACCAGCTGGCCGGCGGCGACCATGAGCGCCCGGCCGCGGAGCCGGTGCCGGTCGCGGCGGTGCTGCGCGCGGCGATCAGCGAGACCGCGCTGTCCGTGGACGAGCACGCCGCGCTGGTGTCCGACCGGGCCGCCGGGGCGGTGGTCACGTTCGCAGGCGTGGTCCGCGACCACGACCACGGCAGGGTCGTCCAGGAGCTGACCTACGAGGGGCATCCGTCCGCTGCGGCCACGATCGAGGAGGTGGCCGGCGATATCGCCAAGCGGCATTCCGGCCTGCGGGCTATCGCGGTGAGTCACCGGATCGGGCCGCTGGGAATCGGCGATGTGGCGCTGGCTTGTGCGGTATCCGCCGACCACCGGCGGGCCGCGTTCGAGGCGTGCGCGAATCTCGTCGACGAGGTGAAAAGCCGGCTCCCGATTTGGAAGCACCAGATTTTCGCCGACGGTACCGACGAATGGGTCAACTGCCCCTGAAATGTGAAGCGGCCCCCGCCGCGAGTCGCGACGGGGGCCACATCGGTTACGTACCGATCGTCACTTGGTGGCGAGCTTCTGGCCGACCAGGATCAGGTTCGGGTTGCTGATGAAGTCCTTGTTCTTCTCGAACAGGGCCTGCCAGCCGCCGGGGACGTTCTGCGCCTGGGCGATCTTCGACAGCGAGTCACCGGCCACAACGGTGTAGTCACCGTTCGGGTTGGACGCGACCGTGATCGGGGCGGTCACCACCGGAGCGGAACGCTTCGGCGTGGTCTTGGCCTTGACGGTCTTCGGCTTGGCCGCCTTCGCTTTCGCGGGCGCGGCCGAGCCGCCGCCGGCACGCTTGCCACACACCGGCCACGCGCCGATACCCTGCGTGCGCAGGACGTTCTCGGCCACGCGGATCTGCTCCTCGCGGGAGGCGTTTGCCGGGTTTCCGGAGCCACCGTTGGCCGCCCAGGTCCGCGGATTGAACTGCAGACCGCCGTAGTAGCCGTTTCCGGTGTTGATGCTCCAGTTCCCGCCGCTTTCGCACTGGGCGATCGCGTCCCAGTTGGGGCTGGCCGAAGCGGTGCCGGTGGCCAGGGCGAACGGGGCACCCACGGCGACGCCTGCGACGACGACGCGAGCGAGGGTACGGGTGGCAGCGTGGGGCTTGCGGTTCTTGCCTCGGTTAGCCATTAGGGTCTCTCTCCCGCGCCTGCGTACATATTGTGGACTGGCCCACAAGGGCGCCCACGCCCCCATCCGGAAGTCTCTTTCACTCGGGGATTTATTTCTCGGATACCCGCGGGACGGGGTTCGGCGCTTTGGGCATCCGGTGTTGCGGTTGGTCGGGGACCAACGCCAGAAACGGTACGGATCACCGGGTGGAAAGGAAAATCGAAAGAGATGTGACCGTCGTCACAGTAACAATGCCTATCGTCTGGCGATCATGCGCGTTCACGCAGGTCAATGACTTCGTGATCGGCGTTAATAACGAGGTTATCAGTTCGAGATCGACAGCTTTTCCATGAGTTCTGAATCACCCTGACAGGGGCAATGATTACGTCACGTTACGAATGCTCAACCACCTGCGAACGGCGGCAGCACATCCACCTCGGCACCCTCGGTGAGCGGGGCCGCCCGGTCCCGCACGGCCACCCCGTCGAGCAGGAAGCCGCACGCCGTCAGCACCCGGCTCAGCTCGGCGCCGTGCCGGGCGCCCAGCGTGGTCACCAGGTCGGCCACGGTTGCCCCGGCCGGCGCCGAGACCTCCTCCTGGGCAGTGCCGGCCGCGGCCTTGGCCCCGGCGAAGTACCGGACCCTGACGTCCATACGGTCAGCCCCCGATCGCGCTCATCGGACGCAGCGGCTGGGCGAAGCCGGCCTCGTTGATCCGGTGGCCGGCGAGCTTGGCCCACATCGTCGCCCGCCACAGGTCGGCCAGCTCCGCGTCGCTCGCGCCGGCCCGCAGGGGGGCGCGCAGGTCGGTCTCGGACTGGCTGAACAGGCAGTTGCGCAGTGCGCCGTCCGCGGTCAGCCGGGTGCGGTCGCAGGCCTGGCAGAACGAGCGGGTCACCGAGGCGATCACGCCGACCTCGCCCGGACCGCCGTCGACCAGCCAGCGCTCGGCCGGGTCGGCACCGCGCGGGGTGCGGCTCGGGGTCAGCTCGAACCCGCCGGAGAGCCGCTCGAGGATCTCGGTCGCGGTCACCATCCGGTCGCGCTGCCAGCCGTGCTGGGCGTCCAGCGGCATCTGCTCGATGAACCGCAGGTGGTAGTCGTGCTCGAGGCACCAGCGCAGCAACGGCACCGCCTCGTCCTCGTTCACTCCGGGCAGCAGCACCGCGTTGATCTTGACCGGGCGCAGCCCGGCGGTGTGCGCCGCGCGCAGCCCGGCGAGCACGTCGTCGAGCCGGTCCCGGCGGGTGATCCGGACGAACCGCTCGGGGTCCAGCGTGTCCAGCGAGACGTTGATCCGGTCCAGCCCGGCCGCGCGCAGCGCCGCCGCCCGCCGGGTCAGGCCGATCCCGTTGGTGGTCATGGAGATCCGCGGCCGAGGCCGCAGCGCCGCGGTGCCCGCGACCAGATCGTCGATGCCCTTGCGGAGCAGCGGCTCGCCGCCGGTGAACCGGATCTCGGTCACCCCCAGCCGGGTCACCGCGATGTCCATCAGGCGCATCAGCTCGGCGTTGGTCAGCACCTCCGGGCCGGGCAGCCAGTCCAGCCCCTCGGCCGGCATGCAGTAGGTGCAGCGCAGGTTGCACCGGTCGGTCAGAGATACCCGCAGGTCCGTCGCCACCCGGCCGAACGAGTCGACCAGGTGCGGCGTATCGGGCCGGTCGGCGCCGCCGGAGCCGCCCGCTGGGCCCCGCACCGTGGGGAGACCGAGGTCAACCGCTGTCACCCTAACGAGGGTAGTCGTGCGGTCGGACGATCACGGCGACTAGTATTGCCTCTACTGCCAAGCTTCTTAGTTCACGAGGAGTGGTCGATGTCCAGTCCGGTCCGGACCGGCAGCGAGCAGGTTCCCGCCGACGTGCTCGAGCGGTTCGGCCGGCTCGGCCGCGAGCTGTCCACGATGACCGTGCTGTTCCACGCGCGGATCGCCGAGCGGATGGGCCTGTCCGGCACCGATCACAAGTGTCTGGAGCTTGTCATGCGGGCCGCCGCGCCGCTCACCGCCGGCCGGATCGCCCAGCAGTCCGGACTGTCCACCGGCGCGGTGACCGGGGTGATCGACCGGCTGGAGCGCCGCGGGTTCGTGCGCCGGATCCGGGACCCGCACGACCGCCGGAAGGTGCTGGTCGAGGTGGTCGGCTTCGACGAGTCCCGCTACCTGCACCTGTTCCGGAGCATGATCGAACTCAACGAACGGGTGCTGAAAAGATTCGCGCCGGAGGATTGGGACCTGCTCGAGCGGTATAACCGAGCGATGCTGGACGAGTTCGCGCGGCTGCTCGATGAAGGGTGAGGCGATGCCCGAGCCGGTGACCGGCTGGACCTACCTGATGGACATGGACGGGGTGCTGGTGCACGAGGAGCACCTCATCCCCGGAGCCGACAAGCTGATCGGCGAGCTGACCGAGCGCGGTAACCCGTTCCTGGTGCTCACCAACAACTCGATCTACACCCCGCGAGACCTGCGGGCCCGGTTGCGGCGCACCGGGCTGGACGTGCCGGAGTCGGCCATCTGGACCTCGGCGCTGGCCACCGCCCGGTTCCTGGACGCGCAGCGGCCGGCCGGCTCGGCGTTCGTGATCGGCGAGGCGGGGCTGACCACCGCGCTGCACGAGATCGGCTACGTGCTCACCGACCGCGATCCGGACTACGTGGTGCTCGGCGAGACCCGCACCTACAGCTTCACCGCCATCACCAGCGCGATCCGGCTGGTCGAGCAGGGCGCCCGGTTCATCGCCACCAACCCGGACCCCACCGGGCCGAGCCTGCAGGGCCCCCTGCCGGCCACCGGGTCGGTGGCCGCGCTGATCGAGCGGGCCACCGGGCACTCGCCCTACTTCGTGGGCAAGCCCAACCCGCTGATGATGCGCTCGGCGCTGAACGCGCTCGGCGTGCACTCGGAGAACACGCTGATGATCGGCGACCGGATGGACACCGACGTCCGGTCCGGGCTGGAGGCCGGCCTGCGCACCATCCTGGTGCTCACCGGGATTTCCACCCGGGAGACCGCGGAGCGATTCCCGTACCGGCCGAGCCGGATCATCGACTCCGTTGCGGATCTGGTCGGGCACACCGAGGATCCGTTCGGCGCCGACTGACCGCCGCGGCACGCGGCACCCGGCGGTCTGCCTTATCGTTCTGCATTGTGTCCGCCGAGCAGCCGTCGACATCGGTCCATGTGGTCGGTGACGTGCACGGGCACCACGCCGAGTTGGTGACCGCGTTGGCCGCCGCCGGCTTCCTCGACGAGGACGGCGCGTGGTCCGGCGGTGCCGCGCGCCTGTGGTTCCTCGGCGACTTCGTCGACCGGGGTCCGGACGGGATCGGCGCGATCGACCTGGTGATGCGCCTTGAGCGGCAGGCCGCCGCGGCCGGCGGTCAGGTGGCCACCCTGCTCGGCAACCACGAGATCCTGTTGCTGGGCATGCGGAAGTACGGCGACACCGAGGTCCCGTCCGGGTTCGGCCCGCGCAGCTTCGCCCGCAGCTGGGCGCTCAACGGCGGCCAGAACGGCGACCAGGAGAGCCTCACCGACGCGCACGTCGAATGGCTGCTCGAGCGTCCGGTGCTGGCCCTCGTCGACGATCACCTGCTGATGCACTCCGACACCCTCGAGTACCTCTCCTGGGGCAACGACATCGAGGAGATCAACGCCGCGGTGCACGGGGTGCTGCGCTCCGACGACCTCACCGAGTGGTGGGAGGTCTGGCGCCGGATGACCGCCCGGCACGCCTTCCGCGGTCCGCACGGCGAAGAGGTGGTCGACAAGCTGCTGTCCGTGCTCGGCGGCAGCCGCATCGTGCACGGCCACAGCGTCATCGCCGACCAACTCGGCATCCTCCCCGCCCAGGTCGACGGCCCGCTGCTGTACGCGGGCGGCAAGGCCCTCGGCGTCGACGGCGGCGTCTTCGTCGGCGGACCGTGCCTCGTCGTCCCGCTGCCCTGGCAGCCCGAGGAGTAGCGTGGCGCACGGGGCCCGAACCGGCCCCGTCAGGTGCTTCCCTCCTGGAGGATCCGGTGCTGCGGCTCAGTGTCCTCGTCGCACTGCTGTGGGTCGCGCTGTTCGTTCTGCCCGTGGGAAATCCGGGCGAGCTGCTGACCATGGCCGCGGTCGCCGTGCTGGCCCTGGTCGCGCTGGGTGTCCGGGAGCCGAGCGCGCCGCGGGTCCGGATCCGGGCCCTGGTCCTGCGCACCCGCGCCGAGCGCCTGGCGTTCCTGCGCACCCGTGACCCCGACGCGGCCGGCCGGGTTCGGCCGAGAGCACCGGGACAGGCGGCGGCGGTCTAGCACCGCCGCCCGCAGCGACCTGTCCCTTCTCTCCCTTACGGAGCCCAGTCTTGTTCGCCCTCTTCGACGTGCCGGTCGCCGGCGCGTACCACGTCCTGCTCGCGATCGTCGATGTGTTGGGGCCGGTACCGGCCATTCTCGTGTTCACCGTCGCGGTGCGGCTGCTGCTGCACCCGCTCGCCCGGGCGGCGGCCCGGGGCGACCGGGTCCGGCAGGAGCTGGCACCCCGGATGGCGGAGCTGAAGCGGAAGTACGGCAAGGATCCGGACCGGATGCGGCGCGAGGTGGCCAGGCTGCACCAGGAGTCCGGCGGGTCGATGTTCGCCGGCTGCCTGCCGCTGCTCGCCCAGCTGCCGTTCTTCTTCGTGATGTTCCGGCTGTTCAGCACCGGGACCGTGGCCGGCGGGCCGAACGCGCTGCTCGGCCACACCCTGTTCGGCACCCCGCTCGCCGCGCACGCCTCGGCGGCGCACCCGGTGTTCCTGCTGCTGTTCGCCGTCCTGGCGGCGCTGGCCTGGTGGTCGACCCGGTTGCTGCCGAAGGAGGCGCCTGCGGCGCTGCGGCTGGTGCCGTACGGCTCGGTGCTCGGCGCGGCCGTGCTGCCGCTGGCCGCCGGGATCTACCTGTGCACCAGCACCGCGTGGGGGGTGGCCGAACGCGCCTACCTGCGCCGCTGACGCCGCAGCCGGTGCGGGACGGCGGCGACACCGCGGTACACGGTCACGCCGCACAGCACGCCGAGCGCGATCGACACGACCGCGGCGATCGTCTGCATGAGATCGGCCATGCTGGCCGAGGCCGGGTTGCCGACCAGCTCGGTGATCCCGACCAGGCCGATCGCGCCCGGCACCAGCAGCCAGAACGCCGGCAGGAAGGTCACCTGGGACGGCGGCCCGCCGGGCAGCTGGGACACGGCCAGCGCCACCGGGGTCATCACCAGCGCACCGAAGAAGCCGCTGGCGCCGGACCCGAACAGCTGCTCGCCGATCATCTGGCCGGCCCAGGCGGTGAGCACGACGATCACCAGGAAGGGCAGGGAGCCGCGGGGCGCGGAGAAGTAGAAGTTGACCGCGATGGTGAAGATCACCACCCCGGCCCACGGCGCCCACGGCCCGAGCGCCACGATGCGCAGGTTCTCCAGCGCGTCCGCGCGCGGCAGCCCGGCCAGCTCCACGCCGGCGATGATCCCGATCGAGAGCAGCATCAGCTGCAGGAAGCCGAACACCAGCCGGCTCGCTCCGGCCACCATCTCCCCGGAGGCCAGCTCGACGGTCGCGGTGGTCAGCACGCCGCCGGGCAGGAAGGTGACCAGCGGCGCGATCAGTGTGCGCAGGCCGGGATCGGCGATGCCCTTCTGCACCAGCTGGAAGGTGAACGCGGAGACGATCAGCGCGCACAGCACCGGGGTGAGCACGCTGAGCGCGTGGTTGTTCCGGGTCAGCTGGATCAGCGTGCCGACCACCAGGCCGAAGCCCGCGGCGATCAGCACGTCGGTCGGGGTGGGCTGCAGGATCAGGCACAGCGCGGCGGTCATGGCCGTGTAGGCGAGCACGGTGACCACGGCGCCGTAGCGCGGCTTCATCGCGCGGATCACGCGCAGCTCGCGCAGGCCCTCCTCCAGGTCCAGCTCGCCCACCTCGGCCCGCCGGACCACCCGGTAGAGCGCGGCGATCTGGTCCAGCCGCAACGCCCCGGTGCGCTGCGGGATCGCCTCGATCGTGGTCTCCCTCGCCTGGCCGACGGCGATCAGGAGCGCGGTCGGCAGCACGACGATCCGGGCGTCGGCGGCACCGTTGGCCGCGGCGATCCGCAGCAGCCGCTCCTCCGTCTCGCTGACCGCGGTGCCGGCAAGGGCCAGCGCCCGCCCGATCTCGAGCAGCAGCACGTGCAGCCGGCGCGGATCGGGTTCGGCCATCAGGTGCCCGCGGACAGCGGGCGCCGCACGGCCGCGGCGCCGATCAGCATCCCCACCCCGATCGCGGTCAGCATGCCGAGCATCTCGGCCACGCCCGCGACGCCCTGGACCGGATGCCCGCCGATCCAGCTCTCGATCCCGCGCAGCCCGTGTGACCCGGGCGTGAGCACGTAGAACGCGCCGAGATAGAGCACGTACGGCGGCGGCCGGTTCGGTCCGCGGCCGAGCAGCAGCGCGGCGACCGTCATCGCGACGGCGCCGATGAACGTGCCGACCGCGTCGCCGAACACGGCGCTAGCCGCCGTCACGACCGCCGCGGTGCCGAGCACCAGCGCCAGCGGGAAGTCGGCCGGCGCCATGGAGAACGTGAACATCACCCCGAGCGCGAACAGCACCCAGCCACCGGCCACCGCGACCGGGCCAAGGTTGCCCGCAACGTCCACGTCGAACAGCGCGCTCTGCGGCATCCCGAGCAGCAGCACGGCCGTCAGCGCGCCGAAGCCGAGCATCAGCAGCACGGCAAGGCCGTAGACCAGCCGGGTGGCCCCGGCGCTGATCCGGCCGTCGGCCAGCTCCAGCATGGCCGCGGACGGCGCGTCGCCCGGGATGAAGTAGAACAGTGCCGGGATGATCAGCTGGATCGGGCCGCCGTCGATCCAGTCTTGCCGGTAGGCCACGAGCACCAGGGCGGTCACCGCGACCGAGCCCAGAAACGGCAGCACAAGGGCGAACCGCGGCCGGTTGTCGGCGGCGGGCACCAGCAGCCCGACGGTGAGCCCGAGCCCGGCCGAGGCGATCACCTCCTGCCAGGTGGCCTGCACCGAGATGCCGAATCCGACGCTGAACAGCACCAGCCCGGCCACTCGGACGCCCGGGCCCCAGCGCGCCGGCGCCCGGCACAGCTCGTCCAGCCGGCGCAGCGCCTCGCCGGCCGACACCTCCCCGCGGTCGATCGCGCCGAGCAGCCGCTTGGACGCGGAGACCTGGTCCAGCGGCGGGACGGTGGGCGAGCCGGACCGGGCGACGGTCCGCTCTCCGACGGTCAGGATGGCGGCGTCGGCCAGGAACGTCACGTCGGCGCTCAGGCCGTACCGGGCCGCGACCCCGGCCACGATCCGCTCGGCGCCCGCGGTGCCCTCGTAGCTCCACCGCAGCAGCACCTCGGTCAGCCGGGCGAGCAGCGCGAAGGCGTCCGGATCCGGTGTCGTCACCGGCTCTCGGCGTACCTCTTCAGGAACAGCGCCTCGGCCAGCGCCGTGTGTTCGATCTCGGCCGGGTTGACGCTCTCGTTGGGCGCGTGGATCAGGCATTTCGGCTCCTCGACCCCGAGCAGCATGATCTCCGCGTCCGGAAACGTCTCGGCGAAGACGCCGCACAGCGGGATGGAGCCGCCCTGGCCCGCGGTCGCCAGCGGCCGGCCGTAGGCGTCCTCGAGCGCCGCCTTCATCGCGTCGAACGCGGGCCCGTTGAGCGAGCCGATGAACGGTTCCCCGGTCCCCGCGTCGGCGAACTCGCAGCGCAGGCCCCACGGCACCCGCGCCCGCAGGTGGGCGATCAGCGCATCCCGCGCCTGCCGGGCGTTCGTGCCGGGCGGCACCCGCACGCTGACCCGGGCGGCGGTGGACGCCTGCACGGCCGCCGTCGACCCGATCACCGGCGGGATGTCGATGCCCAGCACGGTCGCGGTCGGTCGGGCCCACAGCCGGTCCGCCACGCTGCCCTCACCCATCAGCTCGACCCCGTCGAGCACGTTCGCGTCCACCCGGAACTGCGCCTCCGGGTAGTCCACCCCGTTCCAGCGTTGGGTGGCGTTCAGGCCGTCGATCGTGGTGTTGCCGCGTTCGTCGTGCAGCGAGGCCAGCATCATGATCAGGCCGGCAACCGGGTCCGGCGCCGGGCCGCCGAACATCCCCGAGTGCATGGCGCTGCCCAGCGCGGTCAGCGTGACGTCGACGGCGGTCATCCCGCGCAGGGTCGTGGTCAGCGTGGGCACACCCTGGGCGAAGTTCCCGGTGTCCACGACCAGGATCGCGTCCGCGCGCAGCAGGTCGGCGTTGGGCGGCACGAACTCCTCCAGCCCGCCGGTGCCCTGCTCCTCCGAGCCCTCGCAGATCAGCTTGACCGTGCACGGGAACTCGCCGTAGACCTGGCGCAGCGCACGCAGCGCGGTCAGGTGCATGACGATGTTGCCCTTGCAGTCCGCCGCGCCGCGGCCGTACCACCGGCCGTCCTTCTCGGTCAGCTCCCACACCGGCGTGGCCCAGGCGTCGTCGCCCAGCGGCGGCTGCACGTCGTAGTGGGCGTAGAGCAGCACGGTGGGCGAGCCGGCCGGGCCGGGCGCGTGCCCGTGCACGGCCAGGCTGCCGTCCGGCGTCGGCGAGCCCTGCACGTCCCGCAGCCCGGCCTCGGTGAACTTGTCGATCACCCACTGCGCCGCCTTCGCGCACTCCTCCGGCGGAGCGATCTTGGCGTCGGCGACCGACCGGAACGAGACCAACTCGGTGAGATCGGCGCGGGCGCGGCCCATCAGCGAGGCGACGGTGTCGCGCAGCGTGTCCTCGGACATGGTCTCCCTCAGCGGTTCACGATGTCGTCGAGCAGATAGTCCTTGACCTGCGCGCGGAACGGTTCGACCTGCTCCGGGCAGTACACCTGCAGCACCACCTCGGTGCCGCGGAGCAGTTTCACCTCGGCCCGGATCGGGCGCTGACCGACGAACGCGGCGCCGTTGGTCAGTTGTGCGTCCAGGATCGCCTTGGACAGCGCCGCGGCCGGGTCCGCGCACACCGCGCCGCCGTCGGTGCCGAGCACCCGAGCGATCGTGTCGATGCTGGCCGGCGCGTTCAGGCCGGCGTCGTTCAGCGCGGTGACCAGTTCCTGGGCCTTCGCCTCGGCCGCCTGGTCCGCCTCGTTGAAGCGGTAGAGGACCAGGCCGATGACCGCGAGCGCGATCACCGAAACGAGGATGATCCAGCGGTGCGGCTGCTGCCAGCCGGTCTTCTCGGGAATGTTGACCGGAGTGGTGGGCTGGGGCTCGGGCTGGGCCGTCGGCGTCGTCATGGCCGCACCTCCGCCTGCTCGGGTTGCTCCGGTTCGGTCTGCCAGTGGGGTTTTCGCAGCTTGTAGAACAGCAGCGGCGGCAGCAGCCCGATCAGCACGATGCCGGCCAGGATCAACAACGCGTACGTCCCGGCGCCGCCGCCACCGAACTGCGACGGCGGGACGAACCCGATCGCGAACGCGGCCAGCGAGGACAGTGCGCCGACCACGCACAGCAGGGTGAGCGCCGGGGCGCGGTAGCCGCGCGGGTGGTCGGGTTGACTCTTGCGCAGCCGCATGGCGGCGATGAACATCAGCACGTAGACGATCAGGTAGACCTGGGTGGTCATCACCGACAGGATCCAGTAGGCGCTGGAGACGTCCGGGATGAACGCGTACATCAGTGCGATCACGGTGGTCAGCGCGCCCTGGCTGACCAGGATGTTGGTCTGGATACCCTGCTTGTTGGTCTTCTGGAAGTACGGCGGCAGGTAGCCCTTCTGCCTGCCGATCAGCAGCAGGCCCTTGGACGGCCCGGCGAGCCAGCCGAGCATCCCGCCGGTCGCCGCGCAGACCAGCGCGATCGCGATGATCGGCACCAGGAACTCGAGGCCGAAGTGCGCGAAGAAGATGGTGAACGCCTGCATGATCCCGGCGGTGAGGCTGATCGTGTCCAGCGGCACCACCCAGGCGACGGCCAGCGCGGGCAGGATGAAGATCAGCAGCACCAGGCCCATGGCCACGAACATCGCCTTCGGGAACTCCTTGGCCGGGTTCTTGAGCTCGTTCACATGCACCGCGTTCATCTCCATGCCCGAGTAGGACAGGAAGTTGTTGACGATCAGCACCAGGCTGGCGATGCCGGTCCAGGCGGGCAGCAGGTGATCGACGTCCATCGGCGCCTCGGACGGGTTGCCCTGCAACAGGTAGACGATGCCCATCACGACCAGCAGCACGCCCGGGATCAGGGTGCCGATCACCAGGCCGTTCGATGCCAGCTTGGCGACCTCCTTCATGCCCTTGGCCGACACGAACACCCCGGCCCAGTACACGATCACGATCACCGCGCCGGTATAGACCCCGTTGCTGGCCAGGGCCGGGTCGATCACGTAGGCGAGCGTGCTGGCCACATAGGCAAGCAGGGTGGGGTAGTAGAAGATCGTCATGGCGAACTGGCACCAGACCGCCAACAGTCCCATCGGCCCGGAGACGCCCTCGGACACCCACCGGTACACCCCGCCGGACCAGCCGGAGGCCAGCTCCGCGGCGACCATCGCCTGCGGCAGCAGGAACAGGATCGCCGGCACGAGGTACAGGAACACGCAGGCGAGCCCGTACACGGCCATGGTGGGCGCGGCCCGCAGACTGGCCACCGACCCGGTGGTCAGCATCGCCAGCGCGACCCACGAGATCCACTGCTGGTTCGGGATCCCGGCCAGCGTGCCAGGAGCCTTGACCGCGCGCGGGCGGTCAGCGGAGAGATCGCTCATGTCTCGTCTCCGATCGGGATGCAGGGCTGTGATCATCGGGCGGCCGAAACCCCCGCAGCCTCACCCGTCGCGGGTGAATGGTGTGGGTTCGCCCCGTTGACGGGTGCTCGCCGGGGCGGCAACCATGCAGGGATGACCTCGCTGCCCAGCTATGTGTCCGGTGTTTCCGACGTCGCCCTGCTCGGTGACACGATCGGGGACAACTTCGACCGGACGGTCGCGACGCACGGTGGCCGGGACGCGCTGGTGGAATGCGCCTCCGGGCGGCGGTGGTCGTACGCGGAGTTGGCCGGTGCGGTCACCGCGGTGGCGCTGGGTCTGCGGGAACTGGGGGTCGGCAAGGGGGATCGGGTCGGGATCTGGGCGCCGAACTGTGCGGAGTGGACCTTCGTGCAGTACGCGACGGCGAAGCTGGGGGCGATCCTGGTCAACATCAACCCGGCCTACCGGGTGCACGAGTTGGAGTACGTGGTCAACCAGGCCGGGATCCGGACGCTGGTGGCGGCGCCGAGCTTCAAGACCTCCGACTACGCGGCGATGATCGAGCAGGTGCGGCCGAACTGCCCGGCGCTGCGCGACGTGCTGCTGATTGGCCGGCCCGAGTGGGACCGGCTGGTGGCGGCCGGGCGGGCCGCGGATGCGTCCGTGCTTGCCGAGATCGGCGCGGGGCTGTCCGCCGACGATCCGATCAACATCCAGTACACCTCGGGGACGACCGGATTTCCCAAGGGCGCCACCCTGTCCCACCACAATATCCTCAACAACGGCTTCTTCGTCGGGGAGCTGTGCACCTACACCGAGTACGACCGGGTCTGCGTTCCGGTGCCGTTCTACCACTTGAATGGCGGGTATCCGGGATGCAAGGACGCGCAGGTCAGAGAGCTAGGTACGCTGAAAAGATGCGTGAACCACGACAGGTCGGGGGTGTCGCGGTCGGAGCGATCCGTCTCTCATCGCTTACGGACAGTACATCTAGCCCGGAGCGGCAGAGAGAGATCATCGAGGGTGAGGCCGGCCTGATCAGGGCCGACAAGCTGATCTTCACTGAAGAACTGGACATTTCGGCGACGAGTGTCGCCGTCTGGGATCGGCCAGACCTGCGGTACTGGCTCGACAACCCGCACGAGCTGGATCACCTGATCGTTTGGAAGCTCGATCGCGTGTGCCGGAACGTGCTGGAAACGGCGTGGTTGATCAAGTGGGCACTCGACAACGGCGTGAACGTCGTCTGCAACTCGCCTCGACTGGACCTGGCAACCCCCCTGGGCCGGGGCATCGCCTTGTTCATCGGGTCGATCGCGGAGATGGAAGCGGTCAATACCCAGGAGCGGATCAGGGACGCCCGCGCTTACATGGCG
>NZ_DASUCC010000069.1:0-7764 GCF_035762905.1 Actinophytocola sp. | reverse complement strand
GTGGGGTTTTCCTTGATGCTCATTGGTTTCTCCTTTCGACTACCGCAAGTCTCGCTTCACCCGATCGGTGTGATCTGGAGTCGAAAGTCCCCAGACGGCGGGGCCTTCGTCGCTGCCGTGGCGCTGGGTTGACGGCGAGGCGAGATGCGGTTCTGCGACCAACATGGCCGTCGCCACTGGGCCGCGCTCAAGCTGGCCGCGTTGTGTTCGAACAACGGTCCGTTCTGGTCGGTCGGGACTTTGGTCCGTGCCCGGATGAGAACTGTTCCTCTGCACACCGCCGGGTGAACCCGGTTGGTTAGGGGTAGACGGCCCGCGATGGGCGAAGGGAGGCGAAGATGTTGGAACCCAAGGTTTCCTCGGTGATGACCGCCAAGGTGATCAGCGTGACTCCGGAGACCTCGTTCAAGGACGTGGTCATGGTCTTGTTCGGGAACGATATCGGCGCGGTGCCGGTGATCGGTCCGGGCGGCGGGATTGTCGGGGTGGTGTCCGAGGCGGATGTGCTGCCCAAGCAGGAGTTCCACGGTGGCAGCGATCCGGTGCCGCACGGCGCGCCGCGGCGGCGGGTGCGGTGGTACCGCGCGCAGGGCCTGTGCGCGGCCGAGGTGATGACCGCCCCGGTGGCCACGATCGGGCCGGATGAGCCGGTGGCGGTCGCGGCGCGTCGGCTGGCCGAGGAGGGTGTGCGCCGGCTGTTCGTGGCCGACGGCGGCGAGTTGGTCGGTGTGGTGTCGCGCCGTGACATTCTCGGCATGTTCCTTCGTCCGGACGAGGAGATCCGCGCTGCGGTGGAGGACGCGGTGCTGCGTGGTGAACTCGGCTTGGCGCCGGGGACCGTGCGGGTTTCGGTCGAGGCCGGTGTCGTGGCCGTGGCCGGTGAGCTGGCCAAGCGCAGTGAGACCGGGCTGGTCACGCACCTGATCCGGGGAGTGCCCGGCGTGGTGAGCGTGCGTAGTGAGCTGACCTACCGCACCGACGATCTGGAACCTGTCGGCATGTGGACCGGGTTCAGCCCGTAACCGAACCGTTGCGAGGGAAGGAGATGGGTGATGCGTGAGCCCACAGTGGCCTCGGTGATGACCAGTCCGGCGATCACCGTGGGTCCGGACAGCGCGTTCAAGGATGTGGTCGCCCTGCTGGCCGGCAAGAAGATCAGCGCCGTGCCGGTGGTCGACGAGAGCGGCCACCCGCTGGGTGTGGTGTCCGAGGCCGATGTCATGGCCAAGCAGGAGTTCCACGGCGGCAACGACACCACCCCGTGGTGGTCGAGGCCGCGGCGCCGGACCCGGCGACACAAGGCACTCGGCGTGACCGCCGCCGAAGTCATGACCACCCCGGCGATCACCATCGGCGCCGAGGAGCCGGTCACCCGCGCCGCGCGGCACCTGGCCGACAAACGGGTGCGCCGGCTGGTCGTCATCGACCCGGACGGGGTGGTGATCGGCGTGGTGGCCCGGCACGACGTGCTGGGCATGTTCCTGCGCGAAGACCCGGCCATCCAGGACGACATCGAAGAACTGGTGCTGCGCAAGGGCATGTGGGTCATCCCCGGCACGGTCACCGTGGCGGTGGCCGACGGCGTGGCCACGCTGGAGGGAACGCTGGAACACCGCAGCGCGGTGCAGGTCGCCGAGCACCTCACCAGCGCCGTGCCCGGCGTGGTCGGCGTGCACAACAACCTGCGCTACACCGTCGACGACACCACCGCCGCCGGCCTGTAGCAACCGAACAAAAGGCCGCCGCCGCGACGAGAGTCGCGGCGGCGGTGTGGGTCCAGCCGAAGCGCAGGATCGGGTGCGGCACGGCGTCGTCGTCCAGGACGAGGTCCTGGATCAGGGCGCCGGTGTTGGCGATTTCGCCGGGCTGACGAGAAATCCGGGATTGCGAAGGCACGGGCAATGCCGTGTCCAGTGGTCAAGGGTCCAGCATGTCGGCGACCGGTCGGCGTCTGGTGCGGGGGAACGGATCGGGGTGCGCGGGCGGCCAGCCGACCCGCACGATCAGTTGCGGCACCATGATGTCGTCGAGTACCCCGGTGCGGACCACGCGCCGGATCTCGGGCAGCTCGAGTGGCTGGCTCAGCGGACAGGTTGCCAGGCCCATCCCGGTCGCCGCGAGCAGGACGGCGCTGAGTGCCTCGCCGGCCCGCAGCCGGGCGTGCCGGTCGTCGGTGGACGTGCCGAGCACCAGCAAGGTTCCCGCTCCGTCCTGTTCGGACTCGCCGGGGGAGTGCAGCCGCGGCGCGGAGAACCGGCGCACCGGAAGGTCGCCGTAGCCGTTCTTGGCGGGCACCGACGCCGACGGCACCCCGTCGGCCAGACCGGTCCGAGTGCCGGTCCAGCGAGCCAACTCCCAAACATAGGAGGGATTCCCCCGCTGCATGCTGTCGGCCTCGGCGATCGCCGACACCAGAACGGACCGCGCCGCCGCGGAGCGCACCACCCGTAGCAGGGTGCCCTGCGCGGCGGCCATGCGGCCCAGTTCGGCCAGACGGTCGTCGGGAACCGGCCGCGAACCGTAGGCCCGGCGGTCGCTGCGCCGCCGCGGGATCGCCGCCGCCGCCTCGAGGTCTGTGTGGGTGGCGGTGTGATGGGTGGCCTCAAGGGTGGCCACGTGTTCGGGCCGATCCGGGTCGGGCAGCCTCGTGGTCGTGGCGAAGACGCCGAGCACGGCCAGGGCCACCCGCAGGTGATGCAGCACCGCGCCGCAACTGACCAGCAGATCGCGCTCGTCCGGATCGGTGGCGGGCAGCCGGCGGGTGGGATCGGCGAACAGCTCAACCGACCCGGCGCCGACCCGGAACCGCCACGGCTGGGTGTTGTGCAGCGACGGCGCGCACGCCGCCAACTCCAGCGCGGCCAGCGCCGTCTCGCGATCCAGGACGCCGGTCATGGCCGGCTCCGCCCCATCAGCGGGCCTGTGTCGATGATCCCCGCACACGCTCGCTCGCTCATAGCCACGACCGTCCCCCGGTCAGCAGGCCCGCTGCCAGGGTCGGTGGAACCAATGGCGAAGGCCGAAGGTCCCGGGCCCCTCACGGTCAGCGGCTGTCGGAGGCGTGGTGTGCCTGGCCGATTGCGGCTCGGCCGGCTTCCAGGCGCGCGATCGGTACCCGGAACGGTGAGCAGGACACGTAGTCCAGACCGATCTGGTGGAAGAACTGGATCGAGGCCGGGTCTCCGCCGTGCTCGCCGCACACCCCCAGGGTCAGGTCCGGGCGGGTGGCGCGACCGCGTTCGGCGGCGATGGCCATGAGTTGGCCGACTCCGTCCTGGTCGATGGTGTCGAACGGGGAGACATCCAGGATGCCTTGTTCGAGGTAGGCGGGTAGGAACGCGGCTTCCACGTCGTCGCGGGACAGACCCAGGTGGTCTGGGTCAGGTCGTTGGTACCGAAGGAGAAGAACCGGGCCGTCTGCGCGATGCGGGACGCGGTGAGGGCGGCTCTTGGCAGCTCGATCATCGCGCCGATCTCGAGCCGGAGCGCGACGCCGTACTCGGCGCCGACGGTGTCGACGATCGTCCGGGCCCGGTCGGCGACGATCTCCAGATCCCGCGCGTCGCCGATCAACGGGATCATGATCTCCACCCGCGGCCGGCCGCCGGAGCGCATCCGCTGTGCCGTGGCTTCGGCGATGGCGCGAACCTGCATCTCGTAGAGGCCGATGGTGACCAGGCCGAGCCGGACCCCGCGCAGACCGAGCATCGGGTTCTGTTCGTGCAGCCGGTTGACCGCGTGCAGCAGCGGTCACGGCCTTGAGGCGGTTGCCGCCACTGATGGTGGCCACGAGCAGAATGCCCAGCAGCGCGAGCGCGGTGTACTCGGGCGGGCCGAAATCGAGCGCGAAACCCGCGACCACCGGGGCGAGCAGCGACATGGCCACGACCGACACCGTGCCGCCGATGAACGAGCCGATGGCGGCGATCCCCAGGGCGGTGCCGGCCTTGGCCTGCCTGGCGAGCGCGTGCCCGTCGAACACCGTGACCACCGACGAGGCCTCGCCGGGCAGTCGCAACAACACCGAGGTGATCGTCCCGCCGTACTGGGCGCCCCAGAAGATGCCGGCCAGCATGATGATGGCGGTGACCGGCTCGATGCCGAAGGTGAGGGGCAACAGGATCGCGATCGTGGCGGCCGGTCCGAGGCCGGGCAGGACCCCGATCAGCATGCCGATCACGACACCGATCAGGCAGTAGAGGAGGTTCGTGGGCTCCAGCACGACGCCGAAGCCGTCGATGACGGGGGACAGGTCCACGGATCTCCTAGAACAGGTGCGGAATCGGCACCGCGAGCGCCGCCACGAACACGAGGTAGAACCCGACCACCGTGCCGACGCTGATCGCGATCGACGTCCGCCAGCTCTCCCGGCCGGAACCGCAGCCACACCAGGCAGAGCAGCGCGGCCGGGATCTCGAAGCCGATCACCCCGAGCACCGCGACGAAACCGACCATGGTCGCCACCCCGGCGAGGACCAGCCAGCTCGCCCGGGTGAACCGCTCCGCGTCGGCGGTGCGCCGGGCGACCGCGAGCAGGCCGGCACCGAGCACCACGAGCACGATGCCGACCAGCAAAGGCCAGGTACCCGCGCGGGGTTCGCGGGCAGTGCCCACGCCGAGCGACGTCGAGCCGATCAGCGCCCCCGCCCCGAGCGCGATGACGGCCACCGCGATGATCGCGTTGCCAAGGGTGCCGATCGGCGGCGGCCGGTCGTCTTCAGCGGTTTCCACCTCGCGCACGGCCTGCACCAGGCCGAGGGGAGCCTCCGGCTCGGTGCCGGCCGGGGGATCGCACTCCAACAACCACTTCGACATCTCGCTGGCCATGCTCACCCACGTCGGCGCCGCCGCACCGGGTCCGATCACCGCCCTCGACACACACTGGATCTGGCAGGACGGCCAGGCGCTGACCCGCGCGCCGCTGCGGATCGTGGGCGGTGAGATCGCCGTGCCCACCGCGCCCGGGCTCGGTATCCAGCTCGACCGGGACGCGCTGGCCGCCGCCCACGAGCGATACCTCGAACACGGCCTCGACGCCCGCGATGACGCGGTGGTCATGCGCCACCTGGTTCCCGGCTGGCGGTTCGACCCCAAGCGTCCCTGTCTGGCGGAAATCCGGGCATGAACGTTCCACCGGCGATGGGACACGTTGACACTGTCAGACTGGGCGCGGACCTACTGTGCCTTGGGCTGTAAGAGGTCAAGGGTCAGTTCTCTTGAATTGCGGTCGAGTTCGTCAAACCATTGCAGGAAGCGGGTCACCAACAGGTCATCAGGATCCGTGATCAGGAGGACCCCCATGATCCGCTCGATGTCGGGAGAATCAGCGCTTGGGTCGTGCTTGTTGACCTGCCAAATGATCTTTCCGCCACTGGCATTTTTGTCTTTCACAACCACGAACGACGTCGGAAGCTTGGCCGGGACCTCTTCAAGCTTGATCCGCTTTCCGGGGTTCTTCGAGGCAAACTGCGCCATTTTGCGGTAGTGCTCCAGATATGCCGGGGCGAGCAGGTCGGCCAAAGCTGTTCCGTCGTCCGCGCGCTGGCCGTTCTTGACCTGTATCAGGCGATGGTACTTGACCGTCTTGAACTTCTTCTCGAATTCGGCCAGATAGCGCCGTTGCGAATCGGCATCGGATTCAGAATTAGATTCCTTGAATACCTCGACATAGGAGTTGACCGCGTAGATCTCCACGTCGGGCTCCGATCTGCTGATCACGTCACGACTACGCCGATAGAGTTCGTCAGCCTCTTCGGCCGGGTAGTACTTGACCGAGAAGTTCGCCTTCTCGATCAAGTGATCGACCTTCCCCGACGTCGAGACGACGACGATCGTCAGTACCACCACCGCCAAGGTGAGGAGGACCAACACCACCAGATCCCATCCGGCGAGACGATCCACGAGGCCGTCCCAGATCAGCTTCGCGGCGACCGCGACCAACGTGCCCGCAATGCCGCCGGCCGCGAAGACCGCCACACCACCCGACAATGCTTTCGACCCACGAGCCACTACTTTTGCCCCTCTGCGTTGAGACTGCCGCCGCGAACCGACGTCCTGCCGTAAGAACACGACGAGGGCGCCTGCGTGAGGATAGTTGGTCAACAACCCGACACCTGGTGTGGCGGGCAGGAGCATGCCCGACAATGCGCGTTGTTCGAGCCGTGAGGCGATAAGCTGCCCGATCATCAGGCTTGGTTGAGACCTTCGAGGTGACCTTCTGCCATGCGCTTTGAGCAATCCATCGACATCGACGCCCGGCAGCAGCGGGTATGGGAGGTGCTCGGCGACCTCGAAACGTGGCCGCAGCGGATCGAGACGGTCGATGTCGTCGAGCTGCTCACGCCCGCACCGGTGGGGGAAGGCAGCCGCGTGCGCCTCAAGCAACCCAAGCTGCCAGAGGGCATATGGGACGTCACCGTCTGGGATGCGCCGTCCTACTTCGAGTTCCGTCAGCAGACCGGCGGCATCACCAGCGTCGCGGGCCATCGTGTCGAGGCGCTGGAGGAAGGCCGCTCCCGCCTGACCCTGACACTGGAGATGCGGGGCCTGCTGGTCCCGGTCGTCGCACTGTTCTACAAGGGCCTGACCAACCGCTACATGACCATCGAGGCTCACGGCATGAAGCGCGCCGCCGAGTCCGCTTGAGACGTGCGGGTGGGTCACGCGGTCGTTGACGATCCTCGTCGAGCACCGGCCGGCTTGCGTCTGGGCGCTCTGCAGCTGCCGTCGCTTCGCCCAACTCTTCGGTCCGGTGAACTGATGTCAGCGATTCGTCGTGTTACGGGGTGGGGAGGGTTGGTGTTGCCCGGACGGCGGAGAGGTGGACTTGACGCAGCGACCACGGCTGGAGGTGCTGGACGGGCTGCGGTTGGTGGCCGCGATGTCCGTCCTGGCCTACCACTACACCGCCATAGCCCACGTGTGGCACCGCTCGGCCGCTGAGGTCTTCCCGAGCCAACCGTTCGCCCACGGTTGGCTCGGGGTCCACCTGTTCTTCCTGATCAGCGGCTTCGTGATCTGCATGAGCGGCTGGGACCGCGGGGCCGGGTCGTTCCTGCTGTCCCGCGCGGTTCGCCTGTACCCGGCGTACTGGCTGTCCGTCGTGGTGGTCGCCGCGGGGCTGGCCGTCTTCCCCGGCCTGCCGTGGCGGCCGACCACCGGCGACGTGCTGGTCAACCTCACGATGTTCCATGACGCGGCCGGGGTGCCCGGCCTCGCCGACGTGTACTGGTCCCTCTGGGCGGAGGTGCGGTTCTACCTGCTGTTCGCGCTGCTGGTGTGGTGGGGGCTGACGTACCGGCGGGTGGTCGCCTTCTGCGCGCTGTGGCTCGGCGCGACGGCCGCGACGGAGGCGTTCCTGCCCGGCGACAGCGTGGTCCGGATCGTGCTGACGACCGACTACGCGCCGCTGTTCGTCGCGGGCATCGGGTGCTACCTGATGTACCGGTTCCGGCCCACGTTCGCGTCCTGGGCGATCGTCGCCGCCTCCTTCGTGCTGGCGCTGCCCGGGGTCACGCGGCGCAACCAGCTCGAGTCCAAGGCGGGCGAGGTCATCCCGGACGGCCCGGTGATCGTGCTGCTGGCGGTGTGGTTCCTGGCGATCGTCGCGGTCGCGCTCGGCTGGCTCGACTGGGTGCGCGGCCGCTGGCTGCTCGCCGGCGGCGCGCTGACCTACCCGCTGTACCTGCTGCACCTCGACCTCGGCGGCGCGCTGCTCTACCTGTTTCAGCGGCAGGTCCCGCCGGCGCTGCTCGTCCCGGTGGT
>NZ_DASUCC010000068.1:0-14177 GCF_035762905.1 Actinophytocola sp. | reverse complement strand
CGTAGGAGATGCTGCCCTTGCCGTCGGCCTTCTCCAGCCCGCCGATCCGGTGCTGCAACCCCGGCGTGCCCGGAATCGCCCACTCCCGGGCCAACGTCTCCGGATCCCGGACGTACGGCCAGTGCTCGCCGGAATCGTCGGTGGCGTTCGGCTCGGCCGCGAACCGCACCCGCAGGTCGGGCAGGTCCGCGAGATCGGGGATCAGCCAGGGCTCGGAGCCGTTGGCCAGGTACCCGTCGGAGAGCAGCAGCACCGGGGTGCGGTAGGTCAGCGCGATCCGGGCCGCCTCGAGCGCGATGTCGAAGCAGTCGGCCGGTGAACGGGGGGCGAGCACCGGCACCGGGCACTCGCCGTTGCGGCCGAACATGGCCTGCAGCAGGTCGGCCTGCTCGGTCTTGGTCGGCAGCCCGGTGGACGGTCCGCCGCGCTGCACGTCGATCACCAGCAGCGGCAGCTCGGTCATCACCGCGAGGCCGATCGTCTCGGACTTCAGCGCGATGCCCGGGCCGGAGGTCGACGTCACGCCGAGCGCGCCACCGTAGGCGGCGCCAAGGGCGGCGCAGATGCCGGCGATCTCGTCCTCGGCCTGGATGGTGGTGATCCCGAAGTTCTTGTGCTTGCTCAGCTCGTGCAGGATGTCGCTGGCCGGCGTGATCGGATACGTGCCGAGCAGCACCGGCAGGCCGGAGGTCTGCGCGGCCGCGACGATTCCATAGGCCAGCGCGGTGTTTCCGGTGATCTGCCGGTAGGTGCCGCTGGGCAGGGCGGCCGGGCCGACCTCGTAGGTGACCGCGAACGCCTCGGTGGTCTCGCCGTAGTTCCAGCCGGCCCGGAACGCCAGCACGTTCGCCTCGGCGATGTCGGGCTTGCGGGCGAACTTCTCCCGCAGGAACCGCTCGGTGCCCTCGGTCGGCCGGTTGTACATCCAGGACAGCAGACCGAGCGCGAACATGTTCTTCGCCCGCTCGGCGTCCTTCTTGGACAGACCGGTGCCGGCGAGCGCCCCCTGGGTCAGCGTGGCCATGGCGACCTTGTGCACCTGGAAGCGATCCAGCGACCCGTCGGTCAGCGGGTCGGCGTCGTAGCCGACCTTGGTCAGGTTGCGTTTGGTGAACTCGTCGGTGTTGACGATCACCGTTCCGCCGGCCGGCAGGTCGGCGATGTTGGACTTCAACGCCGCCGGGTTCATCACCACCAGCACGTCCGGCCGGTCGCCCGGGGTGAGGATGTCGTAGTCGGCGAAGTGCAACTGGAAGCTGGACACCCCCGGCAACGTCCCGGCCGGCGCCCGGATCTCGGCCGGGAAGTTCGGCAGCGTAGCCAAATCATTACCGAACGCGGCGGCTTCGGACGTGAACCGGTCACCGGTCAACTGCATGCCGTCACCGGAGTCGCCCGCGAACCGGATCACCACCCGCTCAAGCCTGACCGGCCCTGCGTTCACGGCTCCCTCCGATTCCTCACCCGGAAGACCAGCATGCGCACCGGAACCGGAGCGCCGGACGAGGCCCGCTCGAGTAACCATCGAACGAAGTACCGTAATCGCATGATCACGGTTGACCAGATCCGCGCGGTGGCACTCACGTTGCCGCGCACGCACGAGGCGCTGGTGCGGGATCGGATCAAGTTCCGGGTGGGCCAGATCGTGTACGTGGCGCTGTCCAGGGACGAAACCGTGATGGGGTTCGGCTTCCCCAAGGAGGAGCGGGCGGCGCTGGTGGCCGGCGAGCCGGCGAAGTTCCACCTGCCGCGACCGTCGGACCTGCGCTTCCACTGGGTGTGCGTGTGGCTGGACAAGATCGACGAGGGGGAGATGCGCGAGCTGGTCATCGACGCCTGGCGGATGGTGGTGCCCAAGCGGGTCGCCGCGGCGTTCACCGAAACGCAGCGATGACCTTGCCGATCCGGGCCAGCGACTCGGCGCCGGTGAGGTCGGGCAGCCGCACCATCACCTCGGCCACCCCGGCCTCGGCCAGCTCGCGGAACCGGCCGACGTGGTCGGCCACGGTGCCGGCGTTGACCGCGGCCCGGAACCGGGCCGGGTCCATCCGCTGCGGGCGCAGCCGCTCGACCAGCGCGGTCAGCTCGGCGTCGTCGGAGCCGACCAGCGCGGTGCCCAGATGGGTCAGCGCCACGCTGTCCGGATCCCGGCCGATGTCGGCGCAGTGCCGGCGCAGCACGGTCGCCTTGTGCCGGACCACGTCGAGGTCGCCGAGCACGTTCGCGGCGTCGGCGTAGCGGGCGGCCAGGCGCAGCGTCCGGCGCTCCCCGCCGCCGCCGACGATGACCGGCAGGTGCTCCTGCAGGGGGCGCGGGTAGCAGGCGGCCTCGGGCACGGACACCGCGGCGCCGTCGAACGCCGGACCACCCGGGCCCCAGAGCAGCGGCAGCAGCCGCAGCGCGTCCTCGAGCAGCGCGTAGCGGTCCCGGACCGGCGGGAACGCCCAGCCGTACGCGGTGTGCTCGGCCTTGAACCAGGCCAGGCCGAGCCCGCACACCGCCCGGCCGCCGCTGAGCACGTCCAGCGTGGCGATGATCTTGCCGAGGTGTCCGACGTTGCGGTACGTGATGCCGGTGACCAGCGCGCCCAGCCGCGCCCGCCGGGTACACGCGGCCAGGTAGGCGAGCGTGGTGTAGCTCTCCAGGAAGTTGTCCCAGGCGCGCCCGACCTGCGGGATCTGCCGGAAGTGGTCCATCACGTAGATCGCGTCGAAGCCGGTCTGCTCGGCGGCGTCGGCGATCTCGCGCAGCCGGTCCGCGGTGGCCGCCGTTCCCCCGTCGAAGGTGAACGTGGACAGGTGCAGGCCGAACCGCAGCCCGGTCGGCCGCTCCCGCTGCCGGCCGGCCGCCGGCTGCGCCGCGACGAACGCTGCCGGCACCACTCGCACCGGCTGCGGCTCCAGCACGTGGTCCCAGCCCTCGCCGGCCAGTAGCCCTTTGACCTCCCGCCAGCCGCGCAGCTGGGCGGTCAGCGCCTCGGCCGGGATGCGCTTGGCCCGGCCCCGGTTGCGCGCCCGGCACTCCCCCGCCGGCGTGTCGAACGCGACCGCCACGGCCGGCAGCCCGTGCTGACGGGCCAGCTCCAGCCAGCCGCGCCGGCGCGGGGTGTCCAGGCCCAACGTGTCGATCACCGTGGTCAACCCGCGCCCGACCCGCATCGCCACGATCTGGTCGAGCAACCCGAACGCGTCGGTGCTCGCCGTGATGTCGTCCTCCCCGGACCCGGCCAGCGCCCGCAACCGGTCACTGGACACCACCGCGTCCGCCGGGAAGTGCTCCGCCGCCCAGCTCGACTTGCCGGCCGCACCCGGTCCGACCAGCACCACCACACAGGGCGACGGCAGGTTCAGCGCCACCGGCCCACCCTAGGACACGAGCCCGGTTACTCTGTTCGGATGAACACCGGCACCGTGACCGTCGACGGGCACCGGCTCGCCTACGACGAGTTCGGCTCCGGCGACGCGGTCGTCGTCCTGCTGCACGGGCTGCTGATGCGGCGCAGCCTGCACGCTCCGCTGGCCGCCGAGCTGGCCCGCCGTGGGTACCGGGTGATCTGCCTGGACATGCTCGGGCACGGCGACTCGGACCGACCGGCGGACCGGCGGGTGCACTCGATCGAGCTGTACGGCCGGCACGTGATCGGCGTGCTGGACGCGTTCGGGGTCGACCGGGCGGTCATCGGGGGCACCTCGCTCGGCGCCAACATCGCGCTCGAGGTGGCCGTGCGGGCGCCGGAGCGGGTCCGCGGGCTGATCCTGGACATGCCGGTGCTCGAGGACTCGCAGACGTTCTGGGCGCTGGTGATCGCTCCGCTGCTCGGCGTGTTCACCGTGGGCCGGCCGGTCATGCGCGCGGTGGCCGCCGCCGCGCGGCGGGTGCCCCGGGGCGCCTACCACGTCGACCTGATCCTGGACTTCATCCGGCCCGACCCGGTGCCGAGCCCGCACGTGCTGCTCGGCCTGGTCTACGGCCGCAAGGCGCCGACCGCTCCGGACCGGCGGGCGATCACCGCGCCGGCCCTGGTGATCGCGCACCGGCGCGACTTCAGCCACCACATCGGCGACGCCTACGACCTGGTCGAGGAGCTGCCCAACGCGCGGCTGATCAAGGCCAAGTCGATCGTCGAGCTGCGCGCCACCCCCGAGCGGCTCACCGAGGAGATCGTGCGCTTCCTTGCCGAGTGCCGGGAGCCCGGCGAGCCGGCGCAGCTGCGCTCGATCTGAACCCCGGACTACGTTCCGCGCTTCACCGACTCCAGCAGTAGCTGCGAGACGTCCCGGACGGTGACTCCGGTGCCCTTGTCCTCGCTCTGCCGCTGCACGATGCCGTCCGACATCATCACCCGGCAGAACGGGCAGCCGGTGACGATCTCCCCGGCGCCGGTGTCGATCGCCTCGTCCACCCGCTCCAGGTTGATCCGCTTGCCGATGTGCTCCTCCATCCACATCCGCGCACCGCCCGCGCCGCAGCACAGCGAGCGGTCGGCGTGCCGGGGCATCTCGGTGAGCGTGGCGCCGGCCAGCCCGACCAGCTCGCGCGGCGGCTCGTAGACCTTGTTGTGCCGGCCCAGATAGCACGGGTCGTGATACGTGACGGCTTTGTCGCTCTGCGCCGGCTTGACCGGGGTGAGCTTTCCCTGGCGCACCAACCGGTTCAGCAGCTGCGTGTGGTGGATGACCTCGTAGTGCCCGTTGGTGCCGCCGAACGACGGGATCATGCCCTCGAGTTGCGGGTACTCCCGGCCGAGCGTGTTCATGCAGTGCGGGCAGGTGGTGACGATCTTGCGCTGCACCGGCTCCCGGCCCTCGAACACGGCGTTGAGCATCTCGGCGGTCTGCTGGGCCAGCATCTGGAACAGGAACTCGTTGCCGGCGCGCCGGGCCGGGTCGCCGGTGCAGGTCTCCTCGTTGCCGAGCACCACGTACTTCACCCCGGCGATGTGCAACAGCTCCGCCGTGGCCCGCACGGTCTTCTTCGCGTTGTCGTCGAAGGCGCCGGCACACCCGATCCAGTACAGGTACTCCACGTCCGGGGCCAGCTCGCCATCGAAGACCGGCACGTCGAAGTCCAGGCCCTTGGCCCAGTCCATCCGCTCGGAGTTGTTCTGCCCCCACGGGTTTCCCTTGTTCTCCAGGTTGCGGAACAGGGTGCCAAGCTCGGTCGGGAACTCCGATTCGATCATGACCTGGTACCGGCGCATGTCCACGATGTGGTCGACGTGCTCGATGTCCACCGGGCACTGCTCCACGCACGCTCCGCAGGTGGTGCACGACCACAGCACGTCCGGGTCGATCACGCCGCCCGCCTCGGCGGTGCCGACCAGCGGGCGCAGCGCCTGCTCCGGCCCGGACCCGGTGATCCGCTCGAAGCCGGACTCCGGCACGCCGTGCCCGTTGTGCTCCGCACCGCCCTTCGGCATGATCGCGCCCTCGTCCGGCATGTCCTTGCCGCCGATGAGGTACGGCGCCTTGGCGAACAGGTGGTCCCGCAGGTTCATGATGACCAGCTTGGGGGACAACGGTTTGCCGGTGTTCCATGCCGGACACTGGCTCTGGCACCGCCCGCACTCGGTGCAGGTGGCGAAGTCCAGCATGCCCTTCCAGGTGAAGTCCTCGATCTTGCCGCGGCCGAACACGTCGTCGTCGGACGGATCCTCGAAGTCGATCGGCTTGCCGTGCGACTCCATCGGCAGCAGCGGGCCGAGCCCGTCCGGCAGCCGCTTGGCCGCGACGTTGATCGGCGCCACGAAGATGTGCAGGTGCTTGGAGTACAGCACGATGATCAGGAACGACAGCATGACGCCGATGTGCAGCAGCAGGCCGATCGTCTCGACGATCTCCAGCGTGTCGTGGCCGAGCGGCTCGAGCAGCTCGCCGACGCCGAGGGACACCCAGGCACCACTGTCGTAGGGGAAGTTCCCGGCCGCCGCGGCCGCACCCCGGAACAGGAACATGGTCCAGATCACGTTGAAGATCATGAACAGGATGAGCCAGGCCGGGCCGGTGTGCGAGCCGTAGAACCGGGACGCGCGCGCCCGGCGCTCGGGGGCGTTGCGCAGCCGGATGATCGCGAACACGGCGAGCGAGGCCGCCACCGCGACCGCGATCAGGTCCTGCACGAAGCCGAGCACCGCCCACTGGCCGATCAGCGGGATGTGGAAGTCCTCGTCGAACAGGGCTCCGTAGGCCTCGAAGTAGACCGTGATGAGAATGAGGAAGCCCCAGAAGGTGAGGAAGTGGGCCACGCCGGGCACCGACCACTTCAGCAGCTTGCGCTGCCCGAACACCTCCTTGACCTGAGCCAACAGCCGGGCCGGGATCGAGTCCACCCGATCGGCGGATTGGCCGGAGGTGATCAGCTTGTGCAGCCACTGGGCGCGCCGGGCGGCGACCGCGAGCACGATCACCGTGAGCCCCAGGCCAAGGATCAGTCGAACCAGCACGAGCCCTCCGGTTTGCGCAGCCTACTGAGTAGTAACCCGATTTCAAGGGATCGTAGTACCGCACAGGGGTCGAGTGCTCGACGGAGAGTGTGGCCTACCGCACCCGGGCCCGGTCGATGATCGCCGCGGTGTCGGTGCCGGGCGGCAGCGTGCCGAACGCGACGCCCCAGTCGCCGCCGAGCCGGGAGGCGCAGAACGCGTCGGCCACGGCCGCCGGGGCGTGCCGGACCAGCAGCGATCCCTGCAGCACCAGCGCCATCGACTCGACCAGGCGGCGGGCCCGCAGCTCGATGGCCGAGGTGTCGGCCAGCTCCTTGTGCAATGCCGCGACCGCGTCGTCGAGCCGGTGGTCGGCGCCGGCGGAGCGGCTCAGCTCGGCGAAGAACGCCTCCACCGAGTCGGGCTGGCGGGCCATGGCGCGCAACGCGTCCAGCGCGGCCACGTTGCCCGAGCCCTCCCAGATGGACATCAGCGGAGCCTCGCGGTAGAGCCGCGGCATCCCGGAGTCCTCGATGTAACCGTTGCCGCCCAGGCATTCCAGTGCTTCCGCGGCGTGCGCCGGGCCGCGCTTGCACACCCAGTACTTGGTGACCGCGAGGCCCAGCCGGCGGAACGCCTCCTCGGCCGGATCCCCGGCCACGGCCCGGTCGGTGGCCCCGGCCAGCCGCATCGCCACGGTGGTGGCCGCCTCGGACTCGACGGCGAGATCGGCCAGCACGTTGGTCATCAGCGGGGCGTCGATCAGCCGGGTGCCGAACGCCGAGCGGTGCGCGGCGTGATGGGTGGCCGCCACCAGACCGTGCCGCATGCCGGCGGCGGTGCCGAGCACGCAGTCCAGCCGGGTCATGTTGACCATCTCGATGATCGTGCGGACGCCCCGGCCCTCGGCTCCCACCAGCCACCCGACCGCGTCCTCGTACTCGAGCTCGGCCGAGGCGTTGGACCGGTTGCCCAGCTTGTCCTTCAACCGTTGCAGAAAGAGACTGTTGCGGGTGCCGTCGGGCAGCACCCGGGGCAGCAGGAAGCAGGACAGCCCACCGGGGCCCTGGGCCAACGTCAGGAACACGTCCGACATCGGCGCCGAGGTGAACCACTTGTGCCCGGTGAGCAGGTAGGAGCCGTCGCCGGCCGGGCGCGCCGTCGTGGTGTTGGCCCGGACGTCCGAGCCGCCCTGCTTCTCGGTCATCGACATGCCGGCGATCAGGCCACGCTTGGTGGTGGGCACCCGCAGGCCGTAGTCGTACTCCGGCGCGGCGAGCAGCGGCTCCAGTTCCGCGGCGAGCCCGGGGTTGTGCCGCAGCGCCGGGACGGCCGCGTAGGTCATCGAGATCGGGCAGGTGTGGCCCGGCTCGACCTGGCCCCAGACGTACATCTTCGCCGCCCGGGCGACGTGCGCGCCGGACCGCTCGTCCCGCCACGGCGCGGCGTGGATGCCATGGGACACCGCCACGGTCATCAGCTCGTGCCAGGCCTGGTGGAACTCGACCTCGTCGATGCGGTTGCCGTACCGGTCGTGCGTGCGCAGCACCGGCGGGTAGGCGTGCGCCTGCCGGCCCCAGTCCTGGGCCCGCTCGCCGCCGGCCAGCCGGCCCAGCTCGTGCAGGTCGTCCTCGACCCACCCGGCGCCCTCCCGGCGCAGTCCCTCGAGCAGGGCGGGGTCGGCGGCCAGGTCGTGGCCGGTCAGCGGCGGGACCTGGTTGGTGACCTCATGGGTGCGCGACATCGGCTCCTCCTACGGCACGGTGGGCGAAGGTGATCAGCGACGGGATGGTGTCGACCTCGGCGGCGCCGGCGGCCAGCGGACCGACCAGGGCCTCGGCGATGGCGCCGACCAGCGCGGCCGCGGTGACGTCGGGGTTCTGCGGGGGCAGCGTGCCGGCGGCCACGCCCTCGGCGACGACGCCGGCGACCAGGTCGCGGTAGGCACGCCGGAAGACCAGGCGCTCGGCGTCCACGGCCGGGTCGACCGGCTCGGCCAGCAGCGCGTAGGCCAGCCGGGGCGCCTTGAACGCGCGCCCGGCGAACGTCTCGACCAGCGCGGTGATCCGGCCGGCGACCGGTCCTGGCCGGCGAAGCGCCGCGGCCACCGCCGCCACCTCGCGGCCGGCCGCCTCCCGAAACACCTCGGTGACCAGTTCCGCCTTGCTCGGGAAGTGCCGGTAGACGGTGCCGGTGGCCACGCCGGCGCCGGCCGCCACCGCGGCGACCGAGCAGCCCGCGTAGCCGTGCTCGGTGAGCAGCGTGATGGCGGCCCGCAGGATGGCGCCGCGGGAGGCGTCCAGCCGCGCCTGGACGGCGGCGGTACGTCGGTAGGCCACACAAGAAGTGAACTACGATTCACTTCTTGACGCAAGGCCGCCCGACTGGCTGCCCCGACGGACCTCGCGGTCCACATGAGCCGGTGCTGAAGTGATCTCATGAGCGACTACGACGACGATGCTCACGCGGAGTACGGCGCCGCCATGCGCGACGCCGGCTTCGACGAGATGCAGCACGAGGAGGGCCTCGACCAGGCGATCGAGGAACTGCTCAACGACATGGAGTCACTGCCCGAGCGGATCCAGCACCTGCTGGAGTACCTGATGCAGGGCCATGACATCGCCGACGCGGCGTACTACGCGGGATACGGCAACAACACCCAGAGCCTGCACCAGGCGCTGCGCAAGGACACCGGACACGGCGTGAAGGACAAGCTCCGGGTGCTCAAGGATGCGCACGGCACCGGCAGGCAGCGCGCGGACAGCAGGGCAACCGCCGCGCACCAGCAGTGACCGGTTGAGCCAGGCGTCCGGGCGGGCCGGGGCCTCCCGGAAGCCGGCTCAACTCCCCGCTCCCCCAGGCCCGGGCCGCGCGGGCAGCCGGACCGTGAACACCGTCCGGCCGGGCGCGCTGTCCACCCCGATCGTGCCGCCGTGCGCGGCCACCAGCAGTCGCACCACGGCCAGGCCCAGCCCGCTGCCGGCGGCGCCGCGTGTGCGCGAGTCGTCCACCCGGTAGAAGCGGTCGAAGATCCGCTCCCGGTGCTCGGCCGGAATGCCCGGGCCGGCGTCGGCGACGGCCAGCTCCACGTGAGCGCCGGCGTCCCGCGCGGTCAGGGTCACCTCGGTGCCGGCCGGGGTGTGCGCCGCGGCGTTGGCCAGCAGGTTGTCGACCACCTGCCGCAGCCGCACCGGATCGGCCCACAACGGCAGCGGCTGTCCGGGCAGCTCGACGATCAGCGGATGGTTCGGATGCCCCGCCCGGAACGCCTCGGCCGCCTGCCCGGCCAGCTCGGCGAGATCGGTGCCGGATAACCGAAGCGGCGGCTCCTCGTCCGCCGAGTCCAGACGGGCCAACAACAACAGGTCATCGACCAGCACGCTCATCCGCGCGGTCTCGGCGCGGATCCGGGCCAGGTGCGCGTCCCGTTCGGCCGGCTCGTTGGCCGCCGCGTAATGGAACAGGTCGGCGTAGCCGCGGATCGAGGTCAGCGGCGTGCGCAGCTCGTGCGAGGCGTCCGCGACGAACCGGCGCAGTCGTTCGTCGGCGGCGGCGCGTGCGGCCAGCGACAGGTCGATGTGCTCGAGCATCCGGTTGAACGCGGTGCGCAGCTCCTCGACCTCGACGCCACCGCCGCTGCCGGACACCCGCACCGGCAGGTCGGCCGAGCGGGTCAGGTCGTGCTCGGTGATGTCCCGCGCGGTTTCCGCCATGTCGCTCAGCGGCCGCAGTCCCTTACGCAACACCAGTCTGCCGACGAACACCAGTACCGCGAGGGCCAGCACGAACGCCGCGCCCAACTCGAAGACCAGCTGCCGCACGGTGCGGTCGAGGTCACCCTGGGGTGCGGCGCTGACCAGCACCTCGGTCGCGGTCACCGGGCAGGCGCGGACCCGGAAGTTGCCCTCCCCCTTGAGATACACGGTGCGCAGCACCTCGGTCTGGCCGGCATCCCTGGCCACCGCGGCCAGTGGGTCCACTTCGGACGGAAGCTGGCCGCCCGGCTCGGGCTGCGCGGTTCCGTTGTGCACCTGGAAGATCCCGGAGTACCAGGCGTACGGCGTGCGCGGCTGGCCGCCGTGGGTGCGGATCCGCTTGGTCTGGTCGATCTGGGTGGCGGTCAACTGCTCGTCCAGCCGTTCGGCCAGATAGCTGCGCATCGTGGTGACCAGCACCGTGCCGACCACGGCGAACACCACAAGGGCCAGCACCGCAAGGCCGAGCGCGAGTCGGGTGACGAGCCGCAACCTTCTTGTCACGGGACCATCTGCTTCATCACGTAACCGACCCCGCGGACGGTGTGGATCAACGGCTCACGGCCGGCGTCGAGCTTGCGCCGCAGGTGGGACACGGCCAATTCCACCACGTTGGACCGCCCGCCGAAGTCGTACTGCCAGACGTGATCGAGGATCTGGGCCTTGGTGAGCACGGTCGGCGAGCGGCGCATCAGGTAGCGCAGCAGTTCGTACTCGGTCGGGGTGAGCGTGACCAGGTCGTCTCCCCTGCGCACCTCGCGGGTGTCCTCGTTCAGCGTCAGGTCGGCCACGCGCAGCGCCGAGTTGCGCCGGGCCCGGCCGCTGCGGCGCAGCACCGCCCGCATCCGCGCCATCAGTTCCTCCACCGCGAACGGCTTGACCAGATAGTCGTCGCCGCCTCGGGTCAGACCGGCGATCCGGTCGGCGGTTCCGTCGCGTGCGGTCAGGAACACCACCGGCACCGGATTTCCGCCGGCTCGCAGCCGGTCGAGCACGGTGAACCCGTCCATGTCGGGGAGCATCAGGTCCAGCACGACGATGTCCGGGCCGAACCGCGCGGCCCGGCCGATCGCCTCGGTGCCGTTTGCGGCGGTCACCGCGTCCCAGCCCTCGTAGCGGGCCACGGTCGCGACGAGGTCGGCGATGTGCGGTTCGTCGTCCACCACCAGCAGCCGCACCCGGGAGTCCCTGCCCATGCAACCATCCTGCGACAAAGATCGGATCTGGACAGCAAACCGACAGCTTCGCGACAGAAACTGTCAGACCCCGCCCGTACCGTGCCGGCCATGACCAATGCCTTCACCGAGGTGTTCGTGGCCGGCGCGCCCCGGCCGGAGCTGGCCGAGCACCTCGCGCCGTTCGCCCCGCTGATCGGGAGTTGGGATCTGCGGGTGTTCGAGTACGAGCCGGACGGGGTCGTGCGCGAGTCGTCCGCCGAGTGGCACTTCAGCTGGGCGCTGGACGGGCGTGCGGTGGCCGACGTGTGGATCAATCCGGCGCGGGCCGACCGGGGGCCGGACGCGGACGGGGAGTGGGGCCTGTCGCTGCGGTTCTACGACCCGGCGATCGGTGCCTGGCGGTCCACCTGGCACGGGCCGAAGCGCGGGTGGGTGATCCCGTTCGTCGCCCGGACGAGCGCGGACGGGATCGTGCTGGAGGGGCGGCAGGGCGATACCGGGCATCGGTGGATCTTCTCCGAGTTAACCGGCGACTCGTTTCGCTGGCGCCGGGAGGAGACCGGGCCGGACGGGAACACCGCCGTGCGGCAGCGCTTCGAGGCGAAACGGGTCGGCTGAGGATCGCCGGATCTACATGGATTTGGAGGTGCGCGAAGGAGTTGTAGCACAATGGGCGGGTGTCCGAGCCTCGCCCGATACTGAGCCGCCGCCGTGAGGTGGGGGGTGGCAGCGCCCGCTCCCTGCTGATGACGATCCTCGGCGAGTTCGTGCTGCCGCGCGACGAGCCGGCGTGGACGGCCACGCTGGTGGACGCGCTCGGCATGTTCGACGTGGAGGAGAAGTCGGCCCGGCAGGCCCTGGCCCGGATCGCCGCCGAGGGGTGGCTGCGGTCGGACCGGGTCGGCCGGCGGGTCCGGTGGACCCTGACCGGACCCGGCCGGCGCCTGCTGATCGAGGGCGCCGAGCGGATCTACGCGTTCGGCAGTGGCGAGCGGAACTGGGACGGGCGCTGGCTGATCGTGCTGGTCTCAGTTCCCGAAGCCCAGCGCGACCTGCGGCACAAGCTGCGCACCCGGCTGAGCTGGGCCGGGTTCGGCTCACCCGCGCCCGGGGTCTGGATCACCCCACGCCCGGAGGCCGAAGCCGACGCCAAACTGATCCTCGACGAACTCGCGCTGTCCAGCCAAGCCATGTCCTTCGTGGCCGGCTACGGCGCCCTCGGCGAAGAGCAGGAGATGGTCGCCGCCGCCTGGGACCTCGGCGACGTCGCCGACCGCTACCGCGACTTCATCAACGAGTTCGCCCCGCTCACCCCCACCGCCCCACCGCAGATCTTCCGCGCCCAGACCCGCCTGGTCCACGAATGGCGCCGGTTCCCCTTCCTCGACCCCCAACTCCCCGCCGAACTCCTCCCCCCCAACTGGATCGGCACCACCGCCACCACCCTCTTCACCCACCGCCACACCCAATGGCGCACCCCCGCCCGCGAACACTGGACCCACCTCGCCACCTGAACCCAGTCCAGCCCACACTCAACTCCCCAATCCCAGCCCCAATCCCCCGGCAGAGGCGGACGCGAGGCGCAGATTCGCCAGGCCGGCCGGGGCTCGGCCGGCAGACGTCCCCGGCTCCATCGGAACGCCCGGGCCGGTCACCCTGACGGGGCCGGGCCCGGCGTTCCGCGGCACGGCTGCGGACAGGTGCCCCGTGCACGATCGCGGGGCCCGGCCTGCCCGCAACCGTGCACCGAGCAATCCCGTCACCGTCCAGCCCCCAGAGCGTTGACGGTTCGATGCCGTTACCGTGGCGGCCCAAGCCAGGCCCGCGGCCCGGGCCCGTTGGCCGGCACGAACCGGCAGTTCATGTGCCCAAGCCCGGCAACTCGGGTGCCCAAGCAAGCAACTCGGACCCAAGCCGGCGGTTCGTGTGCCCGAACTCCGCAACTCGGGTGCTGAAGCCGGCGGCGGCTCGGGTGCCCGACACGGCAACTCGGCTGCTCGGCCCAACTCGGGTGCCCGAGCCGGCAGTTCGCCTGCCTGAACCCGCGACTCGCGAGCCCAAGCCGGACACTCGGGTGCCGAGCCGGCAGTTCATGTGCCCAAGCCCGGACACTCGGGTGCCGAGCCGGCAGTTCATGTGCCCAAGCCCGGCAACTCGGGTGCCCGAGCCGGCGGCAACTCGGCCCCAAGCCGGCAGTTCGCCTGCCCAAACCCGCGACTCGTGTGCCCAAGCCGGAAACTCAGGTGCCCACGCCGGCAGTTCGTCTGCCCGAACCCGCAACTCGGGGGTCCGAACCCGCGACTCGTGTGCCCAAGCCGGAAACTCAGGTGCCCGCGCCGGCGACTCGCGTGCCCGAACCAACTCGGGTGCTGAAGCCGGCGGCAGCTCGGGTGCCCGACACGGCAACTCGGCTGCTCGGCCCAACTCGGGTGCCCGAGCCGGCGGTTCGTCTGCCCGAACCCGCGACTCGCGTGCTCGAACCGGCAACTCGCCAAAGCGTGGTGACTATCATCGGCGAGTTGCTGGTTCCGGTCCGGCGAGTTGCTGGTTCCCGTTCGGCGAGTTCCTGGCACCGGGCCAACGAGTCCTGGTTCTAGCCGACGAGTTCGTGGTTGCGATTCCGCCTATTCGTAGATTCGCCACATATCTGTGTCACTTCCCGGTGGTTGCCGGCCGGTACGATCGGCCAGATCGTCGCCGTGGAGGAGCAGGCACGCTTGGCATCGCCGATGTTCGTCGGCTGGTTCCGTCAGATGACTCGTCGATGCGCTGTGGGTGCAGATGGCCGATGATGCGACTTCGCCCAGTTCGCGGAAGGCGTGG
>NZ_DASUCC010000067.1:0-81996 GCF_035762905.1 Actinophytocola sp. | reverse complement strand
TGGATGTGTTGCGTGGTGGGGGATCGCTGGACCGGGTGGATGTGGTGCAGCCGGTGTTGTGGGGGGTGATGGTTTCTCTTGCCGAGTTGTGGGGATCGGTGGGGGTTTCGCCGGCTGCGGTGGTGGGGCATTCGCAGGGGGGGATCGCGGCGGCGTGTGTGGCGGGGGTGTTGAGTCTTTCGGATGGGGCGCGGGTGGTGGCGCTGCGGGCACGCGCCATTGCCGAGGTGTTGTCGGGTCATGGGGGGATGGTTTCCCTTGCGGTGTCGCGGGATGCCGCGGCGGAGCTGATCGGGCCGTGGGGTGCGGCGTTGTCGGTGGCGGCGGTGAACGGGCCGGGCTCGACCGTGGTTTCGGGTGATGTCGGTGCGTTGGACGAGTTGTTGGGGGTGTGTGCGGAGCGGGAGCTGCGGGCCAAGCGGATCCCGGTGGACTACGCGTCGCATTCGGTGCAGGTGGAGGGGATCCGGGATCGGTTGCTGGGCGAGTTGGCGGGGGTGGCGCCGGGGTCGGGGTCGGTGCCGTTCTACTCGGCGGTGACCGGGGGCCGGGTCGACGGGTCCACATTGGACGCCGGGTACTGGGTGGACAACCTGCGGCACACCGTGCTGTTCGAGCCGGCCACCCGGACCCTGCTGGCCGAGGGGCGCTCGCTGTTCCTGGAGATCAGCCCGCACCCGGTGCTCACCGCGGGCGTCGCCGACACCATCGAGGCGGCCGGCGCCACCGCCGCCGCGCTGGACACCCTGCATCGCGACGACGGCGGGCCCCGGCGCTGGCTGACCGCGTTGGCGCAGGCGCATGTGCACGGCATCGCCGTGGACTGGGCGGCGGTGTTCGCGCCGTGCGGCGGGCGGATCGTCGAACTGCCCAGCTATGCCTTCCAGCGCAGGCGGTACTGGCTGGACACGGTGGCGCCCGGGCCCGCGCCGGCCGGCGACGGGCCGTCCTGGTTCTGGGACGCGGTCGAACGCGAGGACCTGGACGCGCTCACCGCCATGCTGGACATCAGCGGCGAGACCCCGCTGTCCGCCGCGCTCGCCTCGCTGTCCTCCCGGCACCGCCGGGAGCGCGAACGATCCACTGTGGACTCCTGGCGCTACCGGATCGACTGGCGCCCGGCCGATCCGACGCCCGCCCCGGCGCCCGGAACCTGGTTGGTCGCGTTGCCCGCCACGCCCGGGCGGGCCGGCCTGGTGACCGGCGTCCTGGACGCGCTGGCCGGCGCCACCGTGCTGCGCCTTCCGGTCGAGGCCGGGGCCGACCGGGCCGGGCTGGCCGAGCGGATCCGCGAGCTGACCGGGGACGCGCGCCCGGACGGGGTGCTGTCGCTGCTGGCGCTCGACGAGGACCCGCATCCCGGTGCGTCCAGCGTCCCGGTCGGGCTGGCCGCGACCGTGACCCTGTTGCACGCACTGCGCGACGCCCGGGTCGAGGCCCGGCTGTGGTGCCTGACCAGCGGCGCGGTGCAGACCGGCCCGGCCGACCCGGTGACCCGCCCGGTGCAGGCCCTGATCTGGGGCTTGGGCCGGGTCGCCGCGCACGAATATCCGCACTGGGGCGGGCTGGTCGACGTGCCCGAGGAACTGGACGGCTGGACCGCCCGACGACTGGCCGCCGTGCTGGCCGGGACCGAGGAGCACCAGGCCGCGATCCGCCGCACCGGCGTGCTGGTGCCCCGGCTGGCCCGCGCCGCGCTGGACGGCCGGCCGGCCCCCGCCGTCTGGACGCCGGCCGGCACCGTGCTGATCACCGGCGGCACCGGCGGCATCGGCGGGCACGTGGCCCGCTGGCTGGCCCGCAACGGCGCCCCGCACCTGCTGCTGGCCTCCCGTCGAGGCGCCGCCGCGCCGGGCGCGGCCGAGCTGGTCGAGGAGCTGACCGGGCTCGGCGCCCGGGTCACCCTGGTCGCCGCCGACCCGGCCGACCGCGCGGTGCTTGCCGAGCTGCTCGCCGGCATCCCGGCCGAGTACCCGCTCACCGCCGTCTTCCACACCGCCGGGGTGGCCGACTCGAGCATCATCGACTCGCTCGGCCTCGACCGGATGGACGTCGCGCTGCGCGCCAAGGTCGCGGCCACGGTCAACCTGCACGAGCTGACCGCCGGCCTCGACCTGACCGCGTTCGTGCTGTTCTCCTCGCTGGCCGGGATCTTCGGCTCGGCCGGCGACGGCAACTACGGCCCGGGCAACGCCTTCCTGGACGCCTTCGCCCAGTACCGCCGGGCGCAGGGCCTGCCGGCCACGTCGATCGCCTGGGGCTCGTGGGACGGCCCGGGCATGGCCGACGGCCCGATCGGTCAGGCGGCCAACCGGCACGGCATTCCGTGGATGGCGCCCGAACTGGCGATCGCCGGCTTGCAGCAGGCGCTGGACCACGACGACACCGCGATCGCCGTCGCCGACCTCCGGTGGGAGATCTTCACCTACTTCTACACCGCCATGAACCCCAGCCGGCTGCTCACCGAGCTGCCGGACGTGCGGCGGCTGGCCCCGGCCGAACCGGCGCCGGGCGTGACCGCCGAGCCGGACTCGGTTGCCGGGCGGCTGGCCGGGATGCCGGTCGCCGAGCGCGGCCGCACGCTGCTCCAACTGGTCCGCGAGCAGGTCGCGCTGGTGCTCGGCTACGACTCGCTCGACCCGGTCGAACCCGGCCGGGCGCTGCAGGACCTCGGGCTGTCCTCGGCCGGATCGGTCGAGCTACGCAACCGGCTCACCCTGGTCACCGGGCTGCGGATGCCGGCGACGGTCGCCTTCGACCACCCGAACTGTGCCGAGCTGGCCCGGTTCCTTGCCGGCGAGCTGTTCGGCGGCGCGCAGTCCGAGCCCGAGGTCGCCGGTCCGGTCGCCGCCGCCGACGACCCGATCGTGATCGTCGGGATGAGCTGCCGGTATCCGGGCGGGGTGCGCTCGCCGGAAGACCTGTGGGAGCTGGTGCGCACCGGTACCGACGCGATGACCACGTTCCCGGACGACCGCGGCTGGGACATCGAGGCGCTCTACCACCCGGACCCGGACCAGCCGGGCACCAGCTACGCCCGCGAGGGCGGGTTCGTGGCCGACGCCACCGGGTTCGACGCCGGGCTGTTCGGCATCTCGCCGCGCGAGGCGCTGGCCATGGACCCGCACCAGCGACTCCTGCTCGAGGCCGCCTGGGAGGTCTTCGAACGGGCCGGGATCGACCCGCTGTCGTTACGGGGCAGCCGGACCGCCGTGTATGCCGGCACCGGCGGCCAGGACTACCTGGTCATGCTGGCCGGATCGGCCGAGGGCGCCGAGGGCTACCTGGCCACCGGCGGATCGCCGAGCGTGGTGTCCGGCCGGGTGGCCTACTCGTTCGGGCTGGAGGGCCCGGCGGTCACCGTGGACACCGCGTGCTCCTCGTCGCTGGTCGCGCTGCACCTGGCGGCGCAGGCGCTGCGCGCCGGGGAGTGCGATCTCGCGCTGGCCGGCGGGGTGAACGTGCTGGCCAGTCCGAGCGTGTTCGTCGAGTTCAGCCGGCAGCGCGGGATGGCCGCCGACGGCCGGTGCAAGTCGTTCGCCGCGGCCGCGGACGGCGCCGGCTGGGGCGACGGCGTCGGCCTGCTGCTGGTCGAGCGGCTGTCCGACGCGCGCCGCAACGGCCACCGGGTGCTGGCCGTGCTGCGCGGCTCGGCGATCAACTCCGACGGCGCCTCGAACGGCCTGTCCGCGCCGAACGGCCCGGCCCAGCGCCGGGTGATCCGGGCGGCGCTGGCCAACGCGGGGTTGGCACCGTCCGATGTGGACACCGTGGAGGCGCACGGCACCGGGACCACGCTCGGTGATCCGATCGAGGCGCAGGCGCTCCTGGCCACCTACGGGCAGGACCGGGAGCAGCCGCTGTGGCTGGGCTCGGTGAAGTCCAACATCGGGCACACCCAGGCCGCCGCGGGCGTCGCCGGTGTGATCAAGATGGTGTTGGCCATGCGGCACGGGGAGCTGCCGGCCACGCTGCACGTGGCCGAGCCGTCGCCGCACGTGGACTGGTCGGCCGGCGCGGTCGAGCTGTTGACCGAGAACCGGCCGTGGCAGCGCGACCGGCCGCTGCGGGCCGGGGTGTCCTCGTTCGGGATCAGCGGCACCAACGCGCACGTGATCATCGAGCAGGCGCCGGCGGCCGATGAGCCGGCTACCACACCGGCCGAGCCGACTGCCGAGCCGGCCGGGGTGCTGCCGTGGCTGGTCTCGGCGGGCTCGGCGGACGGGCTCGCCGCCCAGGCCGGCCGGCTGGCCACCCGGGTGGCCTCGGATCCGGCCCTGCGCCCGGTGGACGTGGCCCACTCGCTGGTGGCCTCCCGGGCCGACCTGGACTACCGGGCGGTGGTGCTAGCCGCCGACCGGGAGGGATTCCTGGCCGGGCTGGACGCGCTGGCGAACGGCCGGCCCACGCCCGGGGTGGTGCGCGGGCTCGCCGAGTACGGGCAGACCGCGTTCCTGTTCTCCGGTCAGGGTTCTCAGCGCGCCGGCATGGGCAAGCAGTTGTACGAGACCTACCCGGTGTTCGCCGACGCCTTGGACGCGGTCTGCGCCCGGCTCGACCCGGAACTCGACCGTCCGCTCCGGGACGTCCTGTTCGCCGACCCCGACCAGTTGAACCAGACCGTGTACACGCAGGCGGGGTTGTTCGCGCTTGAGGTGGCGCTGTTCCGGCTGGTGGAGTCCTGGGGTGTCGCCCCGGACTTCCTGCTGGGGCATTCCATCGGTGAGTTGGCTGCCACATATGTGGCAGGTGTCCTGTCCTTGGACGATGTCTGCATTCTTGTCGCTGCGCGCGGAAAGTTGATGCAGGCGCTGCCCACCGGTGGGGCGATGCTGGCCGTGCAGGCCACCGAGGCCGAGGTGTCGGCTGCGATCGCCGGGCTGGCAGACCGGGTGAGCATCGCGGCGGTCAACGGACCGACCTCGGTGGTGATCTCCGGTGACGCCGGGGTGATCGAAGAGTTGGCGCCGCGCTGGGCGAAGACCAAGCGGCTGACCGTGTCGCACGCCTTCCACTCGCCGCACATGGACCCGATGCTGGCCGAGTTTGCGGCGACCTGCGAAACCCTGACCTACCACCCACCCCGGATCCCCGTGGTGACCGCCGGGGACGTCACCGACCCGGCGTACTGGGTGCGACACGTGCGCGACGCGGTGCGGTTCGCCGACGGCGTGGCCACGTTGAAGTCCAACGGGGTCACCAGGTTCCTCGAGTTGGGCCCGGACGGCGTGCTGTCCGCCATGGTCGGCGACGGTGCTGCGGTCCCGGTCCTGCGGGCCGGGCGGGACGAGGTGCAGACCCTGCTCACCGCCGTGGCCACCGCACACGTGCACGGGGCGGCGGTGGACTGGTCCGCGCTGCTGCCCGCCGGGCGCCGGGTCGAGCTGCCCACCTATGCCTTCCAGCGCAAGCGGTTCTGGCCCTCGCCCGCCGCGCCGCCCGTCACGCCCACTGTGGACTCATGGCGGTACCGGGTGGACTGGCGGCCGCTGGCCGACCGGGCCACCGGGTTGTCCGGCACCTGGCTGGTCGCCGGTTCGGAACCCGGGCTGGCCGATGCCCTGCGTGCGGCCGGGGCGGACGTGGTCGAGACCGACCCGGACGCCGAGGCGCTGCGGGCGGCCGGTCCGGTGGCCGGGATCGTGGTGCCGGGCGGGCAGGTCCGGTCGGTGCTCGCCGTGCTGCGGGCCGGGATCGAGGCGCCGGTGTGGGCGCTGACCCGGGGGGCGGTGTCCACCGGCGCCGCCGATCCGGTCACCGACCCGGAGGCGGCCATGGTGTGGGGGCTCGGGCGGGTGGCCGCGCTGGAGCACCCGCACCGGTGGGGCGGCCTGGTGGACCTGCCGGCCGAGCTGGACGAGCCGGCCGCCGCCCGGCTGGCGGCCGTGCTGGCCGGCGGCGGCGAGGACCAGGTCGCGATCCGGCCCGGCGGCGGGTTCGCTCGGCGACTGGTCCGCGCGCCGGGTGGCGCCGGCCGGCCGGAGTGGCGGCCGCGCGGTCCGGTGCTGGTCACCGGCGGCACCGGGGCACTCGGCGCGCAGGTGGCTCGATGGCTCGCCGGCCGGGGCGCCCGGGAGCTGGTGCTGCTCAGCCGGCGCGGTCCGGCCGCGCCCGGCGCGCCGGAACTGGTCGCCGAGCTGGCCGAACTCGGGACCACCGCGACGGTCGTGGCCTGCGACGCCGGCGACCGGGACGCACTGGCCGCCGTGCTGGCCGAGCACCCGGTGGACGCCGTCGTGCACACCGCGGGCGTGCCGGCCGACGGCGTGCTGGAGACGCTGACCCAGGACCGGCTCGACGCCGCGCTGCGCGGCAAGGCGGTCGCCGCCGCACACCTGGACGAGCTGACCGCCGGTCTGGACCTGAGCGCGTTCGTGACCTTCTCGTCGATGGCCGGCACGGTCGGCGGCGCCGGGCAGGCCGGCTACGCCGCGGCCAACGCCTACCTGGACGCGCTGGTGCAGCGCCGCCGGGCGGCGGGCCTTGCCGGCACCTCGATCGCCTGGGGCGCCTGGGCCGGCGCGGGCATGGCGGCCGACGCCGCCGCGGCCGGCCGGATCAGCCGCGCCGGGGTCCCGCCCATGCCCCCCGAGCTTGCGCTGACCGCGCTGGGCCGGGCGCTCGACGACGGAGACGGCTGCCTGCTGGTGGCCGATGTGGACTGGCCGCGGTTCGCCGCCGGCTTCGCCGCGGCCCGGCCGAGCCCGCTGATCGCCGATCTGACCGGAACCCACCCGGCGGACGCGGGCTCGGCCATCGCCACCGTGGCCGGCCAACTGTCCGGGCTCGGCCCGGCCGAGCGGGACCGGCTGGTGCTCGACCTGGTCCGGTCCAACGCGGCGCTGGTGCTCGGCCACGACTCGGCCGAGGCGATCGAGGCCGGCCGCGCCTTCCGCGACCTCGGGTTCGACTCGCTGACCGCACTGGAGCTGCGCAACCTCCTCGGCGCGGCCACCGGGCTGGCCCTGCCGGCCGGCCTGGTCTTCGACTACCCGACGCCGGCCGCGCTGGCCGGGCACCTGCTCGGCGAACTCGGCGGCGCGACGGGCGACGACGGCCCGGTCGCCCCGGCCGGGCCGGTGTCCGACGACCCGATCGCGATCGTGGGAATCAGCTGCCGGTTCCCCGGCGGGGTCGCCTCGCCCGAACAGCTGTGGGAGCTGGTGTCCGCCGGGACCGACGCGATGTCCGGATTCCCCACCGACCGAGGCTGGGACACCGACGCGCTGTACCACCCGGACCCGGACCACCCCGGGACCTCCTACACCAGCCAGGGTGGCTTCCTGGACGCCGCCGGCCGGTTCGACGCCGGGCTGTTCGGGATCTCCCCGCGGGAGGCGCTGGCCATGGACCCGCAGCAGCGGCTGCTGCTGCAGGCCTGCTGGGAGGCGTTCGAGCGGGGCGGGATCGACCCGCTGTCGGTGCGCGGCAGCCGCACCGGGGTGTTCGTCGGCACCAACGGCCAGGACTACGGCGCGCTGCTGCTCGCCTCGGCCGAAGAGGTGGACGGTCACCTCGGCACCGGCAACGCGGCCAGCGTGCTGTCCGGCCGGGTGGCCTACGCGTTCGGGCTGGAGGGCCCGGCGCTGACCGTGGACACCGCGTGCTCGTCGTCCCTGGTGGCGCTGCACCTTGCGGTGCAGGCGCTGCGCTCGGGGGAGTGCACGCTGGCGGTGGCCGGCGGCGTGACCGTGCTGGCCAACCCGGCGGTGTTCGTGGAGTTCAGCCGCCAGCAAGGACTTTCGGTGGACGGGCGGTGCAAGGCGTTCGCGGCCGCGGCGGACGGCACCGGCTGGGGCGAGGGCGTCGGGGTGCTCCTGGTGGAGCGGCTGTCCGACGCGCGGCGGCACGGACACCCGGTGCTGGCGCTGGTGCGCGGCTCGGCGGTGAACTCCGACGGCGCGTCCAACGGGCTGACCGCGCCGAACGGGCCGGCGCAGCAGCGGGTGATCCGGGCGGCACTGGCCGGGGCCGGGCTGGCACCGTCCGATGTGGACGCGGTGGAGGCGCACGGCACCGGCACGAAGCTCGGCGACCCGATCGAGGCCGAGGCGCTGCTGGCGACGTACGGGCGGGACCGGGACCGGCCGCTGTGGCTGGGCTCGATCAAGTCGAACATCGGCCACACCCAGGCGGCGGCCGGGGTCGCCGGTGTGATCAAGATGGTGCAGGCGATGCGGAACGGCGTGCTGCCGAGGACGCTGCACGTGGACGCGCCCACGCCGCACGTGAACTGGTCGGCCGGTGCGGTCGAGTTGCTGACCGAGAACCGGCCGTGGGACACCGGTGACCGGCCCCGGCGCGCGGCGGTGTCGTCGTTCGGGGTGAGCGGCACCAACGCACACGTGATCATCGAGCAGGCCCCGCCGGCCGGTGCGCGGGCGGGCGGACGGCCGGACCCGGCGGAACCGGCGGAACCGGCCGCCCGGCCCGTCGTGCCGTTGGTGCTGTCGGCGAACTCGGCGGAGTCGTTGCGGGGTCAGGCGGAGCGGCTGCTGGCCACGCTGGCCGGCGCCGACGGGGTGGGCCCGGTGGACCCGGTGGACGTGGCGTGGTCGTTGGCGACCACCCGGGCCACGCTGGCGCATCGGGCCGTGGTGCTCGGCGCCGATGTGGCGGAGTTGCGCGGCGCCCTGGCCGCGCTGGCCGAGGGCACCGAGCCACCGGGCGTGGTGTCCGGGGTGCCACGGGGGTCGTCGGGTGTGGTGTTCGTGTTCCCGGGGCAGGGTTCGCAGTGGGTGGGGATGGCCGCCGAGCTGTTGGAGTCTTCGGAGGTGTTCCGGGCGCGGCTGGAGGAGTGCGAGCGGGCGCTGGGCGAGTTCGTGGACTGGTCGTTGCTGGATGTGTTGCGGGGTAAGGGATCGCTGGACCGGGTGGATGTGGTGCAGCCGGTGTTGTGGGCGGTGCTGGTGTCGCTGGCCGAGCTGTGGCGGTCGGTGGGGGTGCTGCCTGCCGCGGTGGTGGGGCATTCGCAGGGGGAGATCGCCGCGGCGTGTGTTGCCGGGGTGTTGAGTCTTTCGGATGGGGCGCGGGTGGTGGCGCTGCGGGCGCGGGCCATCGCCGAGGAGCTTTCCGGGCTGGGCGGAATGGTGTCGCTTGCGCTGTCGCGGGATGACGCGGCGGAGCTGATCGGGCCGTGGGGTGCGGCGTTGTCGGTGGCGGCGGTGAACGGGCCGTTGTCGACGGTGATCTCCGGTGATGTGGCGGCGGTGGACGAGTTGCTGGCCGTGTGTGCCGAGCGGGAGGTGCGGGCCAAGCGGATTCCGGTGGACTACGCCTCGCATTCGGTTCAGGTGGACCGAATTCGGGATCGGTTGCTGGCGGAGTTGGCCGGGATCGAGCCGCGGGCGGGCTCGGTGCCGTTCCACTCGGCGGTGACCGGCACCCGGGTGGACGGGACCCTGCTGGACGCGGCGTACTGGGTGGACAACCTGCGGCACACCGTGCTGTTCGAACCCGCCACCCGGGCGCTGATCGATGGCGGGTGCACCGCTTTCCTTGAGGTGAGCCCGCATCCGGTGCTCACCGGCGCGATCACCGAGACCCTCGAGTCGGCTGAGGTGCCGGGCACGGTGCTGGACACGTTGCACCGCGACGACGGCGGATCCCGGCGCTGGCTGACCGCGCTGACCGAGGCGCACGTGCACGGTTTGCCGATCGATTGGGCCGGTGTGCTGGCTCCGCTCGGCGGACGCCGGATCGATCTGCCCACCTATGTCTTCGATGAGCGGACGTACTGGCCGCGGCCGCTGCCGGCGCCGGCCGGAGCGCCGGAGGACGCCGGGTTCTGGGCGGCGGTGGACTCCGGTGACGTCGCCGGGATCGCCGGAACGCTGGGCCTGGACGGCGAAGCCGGGTTGGCCGCGCTGCTGCCGGCGCTGTCCGCGTGGCGGCGTGGCCGGCACGAGACGTCCATTGTGGACGGATGGCGGTATGCGGTGGACTGGCGGCCGATCGAGCAGGGTGGGCCGGCGCGGCCGGGCGGCACCTGGCTGGTCGTGGTCGAGCGGGCCGGACATCCGGTCGTCGCCGCGTTGCGTGGCCGGGGTGTCGAGGCGGTCGAGGTGATCGCCGCCGAGGACCGGCAGGGGATGGCCGCGGCGATTCGGCCGGTGCTGACCGGCTCCGGGATCGCCGGGGTGCTCGCGGTGTTGGGGCTCACCGGGAGTGTGGCGTTGGTGCAGGCGCTTGGCGACCTCGAGGTGGCGGCGCCGGTGTGGTGTGCCACCAGGGGTGCGGTGTCCACCGGGCGGTCGGATCCGCTGACCGATCCGGATCAGGCGCTGGTGTGGGGGTTCGGGCGGACGGCCGCGCTGGAGTCGCCGCGGCGGTGGGGCGGGCTGGTCGACCTGCCGGAGGTGCTCGACGACCGGGCGGCCGGACGGCTGACCGCCGTGCTGGCGGGTACCGAGGACCAGGTCGCCATCCGGGCGTCCGGGGTGTTCGCCCGCAGACTGCGCCGGGCTCCCCGGCCGGGCGGGCCGGCGCGGCCGGAGTGGGTGCCGTCCGGGCCCGTGCTGGTGACCGGGGGGACCGGCGCGCTGGGCTCCGAGGTGGCCCGGTGGCTGGCCGGCCGGGGAGCCAAGCAGCTGGTGCTGACCAGCAGGACCGGACCGGACGCCCCGGGCGCCACCGAGCTGGTCGCCGAGCTGGCCGGGCTCGGCGCCGAAGCGATCGTCGTTGCCTGCGACGTCGCCGACCGGGCCGCGCTGGCCGGTCTGCTCGCCGAGCACCCGCCCGCCGCGGTCGTGCACACCGCCGGGGTGGCCGGTGCGGTGCCGGTGCCGGAGCTCGGTGCGGACGATCTGGTCGAGGCGCTGCGCGCCAAGGTGACCGGCGCGGCCAACCTGCATGAGCTGCTTGCCGGCGTCGAGCTGGACGCGTTCGTGCTGTTCTCCTCGATCGCCGGGGTGTGGGGCAGCGGCGGTCAGGCCGGCTACGCCGCCGCCAACGCCTACCTGGACGCGCTGGCCGAGCACCGCAGGGCGGCGGGACTGACCGCCACCTCGGTGTCCTGGGGCGCCTGGGCCGACGCCGGCATGGCTACGCGCGGCGCCGCGCCCGCGCACCTGACCCGGCGCGGGCTGAACCCGATGCCGGCCCGGCTGTGCCTTGCGGCGCTGAGCATCGCGGTCGAGCACGACGAGACCTGCCTGACCGTGGCCGATGTGGACTGGAGCCGGTTCGCCCCGACGTTCACCTCCGCCCGGCCCAGCCCGCTGCTCGCCGAGCTGCCCGAGGCGCGCGCGGCCGAGCCGACCGAGGACCCGGCCGCCGGGCCGGGCCTCGCCACGGTGCTTGCCGGGGTGCCGGCCGCCGAGCACGGGCACGTCGCGCTGGAGCTCGTCCGCCGGGAGACCGCCACCGTGCTCGGCTATCCGGATCTCGACGCGGTGGCGGCCGAGACGCCGTTCAAGGACCTCGGCATCGACTCGCTCACCGCGGTCCGGACCCGCAACCGGATCGCCGCCGCCACCGGGCTGCGGCTGCCGACCACGCTGCTGTTCGACTACCCGACCCCTCGGGCGCTGAGCCGGTTCCTGCTGGACCGGATCGCCGGCCCGGTCCAGCGGGAACGGGCCCAGGCCGACCGGGCGGCGGCACCGGACGAGCCGATCGCGATCGTGGCGATGAGCTGCCGCTATCCGGGCGCGCACTCCCCGGAGCAGCTGTGGGAGCTGCTGGCCACCGGCACCGACGCGATGACCGCGCTGCCGGCCGACCGCGGCTGGGAAGGACTGCTGGGCGACGCTCCCGGTCTCGCTGGTGGGTTCGTGCCGGAGGCCACCGAGTTCGACGCCGGGCTGTTCGGCATCTCGCCCCGCGAGGCACTGGCCATGGACCCGCAGCAGCGGCTGCTGCTCGAGGCGTCCTGGGAGGTGCTCGAGCGCGCCGGGGTCGACCCGGAGGGGTTGCGCGGCACCGACACCGGCGTGTTCGTCGGGGCGTCCGCCTCCGGCTACGGCGCGGGCGCGCAGGTCCCCGAGGAGGTCGCCGGGCACGCGCTGACCGGCAGCGCGGGCAGTGTGATCTCCGGGCGGGTGGCCTACACGTTCGGGCTGGAAGGCCCGGCGCTGACCGTGGACACCGCGTGCTCCTCGTCGCTGGTGGCGCTGCACCTGGCCACCAAGGCGCTGCGCACGGGGGAGTGCTCGCTGGCCCTTGTCGGTGGGGTGGCGGTCATGGCGCTGCCCGCCGCGTACGCCGAGTTCGCCCGGCAGGGCGGGCTGGCCGGCGACGGCCGGTGCAAGTCGTTCGCCGCCGCGGCCGACGGCACCGGCTGGGGCGAGGGCGTCGGCGTGCTCCTGGTGGAGCGGCTCTCCGACGCCCGGCGCAACGGCCACCAGGTCCTGGCGCTGGTGCGGGGGAGTGCGGTGAACTCCGACGGCGCGTCCAACGGGCTGACCGCACCGAACGGGCCGGCGCAGCAACGGGTGATCCGCGCCGCCCTGGCCGGCGCCGAGCTGGCACCGTCCGATGTGGACGCCGTGGAGGCGCACGGCACCGGGACCACGCTCGGCGACCCGATCGAGGCCACCGCACTCCTGGCCACCTACGGGCAGGGCCGAAACACCCCGCTGTGGCTGGGCTCGGTGAAGTCCAACATCGGGCACACCCAGGCCGCCGCCGGGCTGGCCGGCGTGATCAAGATGGTGTTGGCGCTGCGGCACGGGATGCTGCCGCCGACCCTGCACGTGGATGAGCCCACGCCGCACGTGGACTGGTCGGCCGGCGCGGTCCGGCTCCTGACCGAGGCCACGCCCTGGGCGGCGAACGGTCGCCCGCGCCGGGCCGGCGTGTCCGCCTTCGGGATCAGCGGCACCAACGCGCACGCGATCATCGAGGAGTTCACGCCGGCCGCCGAGCCGCCGGCCACCCCGGCTGTCGAGCCGCCGGTTACCCCGCCCGCCGTGGTGCCGTGGGTACTGGCCGCGCGGTCGGCCGACGCACTGCGCGAGCAGGCGCTGCGGTTGCGGTCCCATTTGGCCGGGCCGGCCGAGTTGGACGTGGTCGGTACCGGGCGGGCGCTGGCAACCGGCCGGGCGGTGCTCGGGCACCGCGCGGTGGTGCTCGCCGCCGACCGCGATGGCTTCCTGCGCGGGTTGACCGACCTGGCCGAGGACCGGCCCGGCGACACCGTGCTGCGCGGCACCGGCTCCCGGGGTCGGCTGGCGTTCATGTTCTCCGGTCAGGGTTCCCAGCGCGCCGGCATGGGCAAGCAGTTGTACGAGACCTACCCCGTGTTCGCCGACGCGCTGGACGCGGTCTGCGCCCGTTTCGATACCGACCTGGATCGCCCGCTGCGCGAGGTGATGTTCGGCGAGTCGGAGTTGCTCGACCAGACCATGTACACCCAGGCGGGGTTGTTCGCCCTTGAGGTGGCGCTGTTCCGCCTGTTGGAGTCCTGGGGTGTCACCCCGGACTTCCTGCTGGGGCATTCCATCGGTGAGTTGGCTGCCACATATGTGGCAGGTGTCCTGTCCTTGGACGACGTCTGCATTCTTGTCGCTGCGCGCGGAAAGTTGATGCAGGCGTTGCCCACCGGTGGGGCGATGCTGGCCGTGCGGGCCACCGAAGCCGAAGTGCTGGAAGCGATTGCCGGGCTCGAAGATCGGGTGGGGATCGCGGCGGTCAACGGGCCGACCTCGGTGGTGATCTCGGGTGATGCCGAGGTGATCGAGGAACTGGCGCTGCGCTGGGCCAAGACCAAGCGCCTGACCGTGTCGCACGCGTTCCACTCGCCGCACATGGATCCGATGCTGGCCGAGTTTGCGGCGATCTGCGAAACCCTGACCTACCACCCACCCCGGATCCCGGTGGTGACCAACGGTGACGTCACCGACCCCGAGTACTGGGTGCGGCACGTGCGCGACGCGGTCCGGTTCGCCGACGGCGTGAACACGTTGCGGGACAAGGGTGTCACGACATTCTTGGAGCTGGGTCCGGGCGGTGTGCTCACTGCGCTGGTCCCGGATGGGGGCGCGATTCCCACCCTGCGGACCGGGCGGGACGAACCGGAGGCCCTGCTGCGGGCGCTGGCCCGGCTGCACGCCGAGGGGATCCGCCCGGATTGGGGCACGATCTTCGCCGGGTGGGGCGGCGGCCGGGTCGAGCTGCCCACCTACCCGTTCCAGCGCGAGCGGTACTGGCTGCACCCGGACACCGGCCGGCCCGACCCGGTCCGGCAGTGGCGCTACCGGGTCGGCTGGCGGCCGGTGCCGGAACCGCCGGTCCCCAACGAAACCGGCCGCTGGCTGGTGGTGCACACCGGCGACATCGGGGCCGTCGAGCCGCTCCGCGCGCACGGGCTGGACTTCGTGGCGGTGTCCGTGTGCCCCGGCGACGACCGGGACGCGTGCGCCCGGGCCCTGCTGCGCACCGTCGACTCGGCCCAGCGGCTCACCGGCGTGATCTCCACCGTGGCCGGCACCGGCGGGGTCGGCCTGACCGTGGCGCTGGTCCAGGCGCTCGGCGACATCGGCGTGGCCGCCCCGCTGTGGTGCCTGACCCGCGGCGCGGTCGCGACCGGCGAGTCCGACCGGGTCACCGCCCCGGACCAGGCCGCCGTCTGGGGCCTCGGCCGGGTGGTCGCCCTCGAGGAACCGCACCGCTGGGGCGGGTTGATCGACCTGCCCGAGCAACTCGACGAGCGGGCCGCCGGGCGGCTCGTGGCGCTGCTGGCCGGCGGTGCCGGCGCCGAGGACCAACTCGCCGTGCGCGCCGGTGGGGTGTTCGCCCGCCGGCTGCTGCGCGCCGAGCCGGCCGGCCCGCCGGCCGCACCGTGGCGGCCGGCCGGCACCGTGCTGGTCGCCGGCGGCACCGGCGCCCTCGGCGCCCGGGTCGCCCGCTGGCTGGCCGCCCGCGGCGCCGAGCACCTGGTGCTGCTCAGCCGGCGCGGCCCGCGGGCGCCCGGCGCCCCGGAGCTGATCGAGGAGCTGAGCGCCGCCGGCACCGCGGTCACCGTCACCGCCTGCGACATCGCCGACCGGGAGGCACTGGCCGAGGCGATCGCCGCGATCCCGGCGCACGCCCCGCTGACCGCCGTGCTGCACGCCGCCGGGGACACCGACGACGGCGAGGTCGCCGCGCTGACCCCGGACCGGCTGGCCGCGGTGCTGTCCGCCAAGCTCACCGGCGCCTGGAACCTGCACGACGCCACCCGGCACCTGGACCTGTCCGCCTTCGTGCTGTTCAGCTCGGCGGCCGGGGTGTGGGGCGGTGGCCGGCAGGGCGCGCACGCCGCCGCGAACGCCGGGCTGGACGCGCTCGCCGCGTACCGCGCCGGGGTGCTCGGCCTGCCCGCCACCGCCGTGGCCTGGGGCCCGTGGGCCGACCCGGCCGGCATCTCCGGCGGGCCGGGCGTGCCCGAGCGGCTCGCCCGGCGCGGCCTCATCCCGATGGCACCGGAGCCGGCCATCGCCGAGCTGGCCGCCTGCGTGGACCATCAGGAGACCGGCCTGACCGTCGCCGACGTGGACTGGGGCCGGTTCGTGCCGGCGTTCAGCACGGCCGGACACCGGCCGCTGTTCGACGACCTGCCCGAGGTGCGCCCGGCGGCCGCCGCCGGTCCGCCCGCGGACACCTCCGCCGAGCTGCGCCGCAGGCTGGCCGGACGATCCGCGCCGGACCGGGCGGCGATCCTGCTCGACCTGCTGCGCTCCGCCGCGGCCGGCGTGCTCGGCCACCGGGACAGCACGCCGATCGAGCCCGACCGCGCGTTCCTCGAGCTCGGCTTCGACTCGCTCACCGCGCTCGAGCTGCGGGACCGGCTGCGTGCCGAGACCGGGCTGGGGCTGCCCGGCAACCTGCTCTTCGAGCACGACACGCCGAACGCCCTTGCCGCCCACCTGACCGAGGCGCTGGCCGGCGACGGTCCCGCGCCGGACGGCGAACCCGCGCTCGGCATCTCGCCGACCGACCGCAACCCGGTCGGCCTGCTGCACTCGCTGTACCGGCAGGCGCACGCGGACGGCAAGGTCATCGAGTTCCTCGACCTGCTCGGCGACGCGGCCAAGTTCCGGCCGAAGGCCGCATCGGTGGCCGAGACCGGCACCCCGGCCCGGCTGGTCCGGCTGGCCAGCGGCCCGAAGAAGCCCGGCCTGATCTGCTGCAGCGGCACCACCGCGGCCGGTGGCGCGCACGAGTTCGCCCGGCTGGCCGCGGTGCTGCGCGGCGAGCGGGACGTGAGCGCCGTGCCGCAGCTCGGCTACGGCCGGGGCGAGCTGTTGCCGGCCGACCGGGAGGTCGCCCTGCAGTGGCAGGCCGAAGCGGTGCTGGAGCACACCGGCGGCGAGCCGTTCGTCCTGTTCGGACACTCCGGCGGCGCCATCCTCGCGCACACGCTGGCCCGGCACCTCGAGGCGCTCGGCACCCCGCCGGCCGCACTGGTCATGGCCGACATCTACACCTTCGACCACGAGTCGCTGATCGAGTGGACCGACGAGATCTCCGCGGGCGTGTTCGACCGGGAACGGGTGTACGTGCCGATGGACGACATCCGGCTCACCGCGATGGCCTGGTACGGAAAGATTTTCTGGGAATGGGAGCGGGTGGACATCGCCGCGCCCACGCTGCTGGTCCGGGCCGCCGAGCCGCTCGGTGCCACCTCCGACGACGACAGCTGGCGCAGCTCGTGGGAGTTCGCGCACACCGTGATCGACGTCCCCGGCAACCACTTCACGATGACCGTCGAGCACGCCGAGACGACCGCACTCGCCGTCAACCGCTGGATAGCAGAGGTGTTGTGAGAAATGGAGAGCGACAATGACTGAGATCGTGGCCCGCGCCGACGGGGTGACCCGCCGCTACGGCGAGGTCATCGCCGTGCACGACGTCACCATCGAGATCCCGGCCGGCCAGATCATCGGCCTGCTCGGACCCAACGGCGCCGGCAAGACCACGCTGATCAACATGTTCGTCGGGCTGCGCCGCCCGACCGAGGGCACGGTCCGGCTGTTCGGCCGCGACCCGCGCGATGTCAAGGCGCGCAAGCACATGGGCATGACCCCGCAGGAGACCGGGTTGCCGGACACCGCGCTGGTCGGCGAGGTCGTCGACTTCGTCGCGTCGCACTTCCCGGACCCGGTGAGCCGGGCCGAGCTGCTGGACCGGTTCCAGCTCGAGGAACTCGTCCGGCGCCAGGCCGGCGGCCTGTCCGGCGGGCAGAAGCGCCGGCTGGCCGTGGCGCTGGCGTTCGTCGGCCGGCCCCGGCTGGTGTTCCTGGACGAGCCGACCACCGGCCTGGACGTCGAGGGCCGCCGCACGCTCTGGGACGGCATCCGCGAGTTCAACTCCGGCGGCGGCACCGTCGTGCTCACCAGCCACTACCTGGAGGAGGTCGAGCAGTTGGCCCAGCGGGTAGTGATCATCGACCGGGGCCGGTGCGTCGCCGACGACACCGTGGACGCGCTGCGCCAGGTCAGCGGACTGCGCCGGATCAGCGTGACCGTGCCCGAGGTTCCGGCGCTGCCCGGCGTGGTCGGCGTCGAGCGGGACGGCGACCGGGTGCACCTGATCACCGCGGACGCCGACCGGCTGGTGCGCGACCTGGTGGGTTCCGGCGTGCCGTTCACCGACCTCGAGGTGCAGGCCGGGTCACTGGAGGACGCGTTCCTCGCCTTCACCGCGAAGACCCCGGCCGCGGCCGCCTGACCGGCCGAAAATCCAAGGGAGACAAGAACAATGAGGTCAATCCTGGCCTACACGAAGTTCGAGCTGGTCCAGGCGATGCGTATTCCGATGGTGTACGTGGCGCTGCTGTTCCTGCCGTCGATCGGCATGTTGCTGTTCGTCATCCCGGCGCTCGGCGACGATCCGGCCGCGGCCGTGCTCGGCACCAGCTCCATGTGCCTGTTCGCCGCGCTGATCATGTGCTCGGCCCAGTACGGGCTGGGCATCGCCGACGCGCGGCTCAAGCCGTGGGGCGGTTACGTGCGCACGCTGCCCGGCGGCGCGGTGCCGAAGATGGCCAGCATGCTGGCACTCAGCATGGTGCTGGTGGTGTCCGGCAGCCTGCCGCTGATCGGCATCGCCGCGCTGGGCACCGAGGCCACCATCTCGATCGGACAGATCGCCGCCGGCCTGCTTGCGCTCGGCGTCGGGGTGATCCCGTTCGGCCTGCTGATGCTGGTCATCGGCTACGCGGTCAACCCGTACATGGTCAGCGTGGTGATCAGCATCCTGCCGATCGCCCTGGCCTACCTCGGCGGCTACTTCATCGATCCGGCCACCACCACCGGATTCATCGCCACGGTCGCCCCGTTCACGCCGACCAGGGGACCGGCCGAGCTGGTCTGGTTCGCCATCGGCGACTACCCGCCGAACCCGGTCTCGCTGGTGACCTTCGTTTTCTGGACGGCGATCTTCGGGCTGCTGGCGTTGCGCGCCTACCGCGGCGACGAGGGCAAGCGCTTCCGCTGAGCGGAAAGCCGAACGGATGTGATCTGCAATGCCGTCCAGCCGCCACATTCTGGTCATCAACACCTCCGCCTACGGCGAGGTGCTGCCGACCCTCGACGTCGTCGCCGAGCTGGTGCGCCGGGAGCACCGGGTGACCTACGTGACCGCGGGGGGACCGGCCGCAGCGGTGGCCGCGACGGGGGCGACGGTACTCGAGTACCCAACCCGGTTGCCCGAAGTCGATCTGTCCACACTGGACACACCGGAGGGGGCGCCGTGGGTGCCCATCGTCACGCTCCGGGAGAGCGAGGAGATCCTGCGCGCGGTGCTCGGCGCCTACGGCGGCGAGCGGCCGGATCTCATACTGTACGACGCGACCGTCTACCACGCCGGCCGGATCCTGTGCCGCAAGTGGGGCGTGCCCGGGGTGATGTCGTGTCCGTTCCTGGTGTCCAACGAGCGCTTCTCCCTGCTGGAGCACATGGTCGAGCTGGCCGGGGTGCGGCATCCCCGCAACCATCCCGGGTTGGTGCGGTTCCACCGCGCGCTGGTCGACCTGCTCGTCGCGCACGGGCAGAGCGACGTGGCGCTGGCCGAGTTCGCGGCCACGCCTGCGGAGCTGCACCTGGCCTACCACCCGCGCTCGTTCCAGCACCGGGGCGAGACGTTCGACGACCGCTGGGTGTTCATCGGACCGGCCACCGAGCGCCGGCTGGCCGAGCCGGTCTGGCAGCCGCCCGGTGACGGCCGGCCGATCGTGGTGGTGTCGCTCGGCACCTCGCACCACCGCCGCGGCGGGTTCTTCCGGACCTGCCTGGACGCGTTCGCCGACCAGCCCTGGCACGTGGTCCTCGCCGTCTACGACGAGGTCGCCGCGGCCGAACTGTCCCCGGTGCCGCCGAACGTGGAGCTGCACCGGTGGCTGCCGATGTTCTCGGTGCTCGAGCACGCCGACGTGTTCGTCTGCCACGGCGGCATGGGCAGCGTGATGACCGCGATGTACCGCGCCACCCCGGTGGTGGCGGTGCCCCGGTCCCCGGAGTCGATGGCGAACGCGCGCCGGGTGGACCGGCTGGGGCTGGGCCGGGAGCTGAACGCGGACCGGCTCACCACCGCGCAGCTGTGCCAAACCGTGCGCGAGGTCGCGGCCGACGAGGACATCCACGAGCGGGTACGACAGATGCGCCGGGAGCTGATCGCCGCGGGTGGTGGTCGCCGGGGTGCCGATGCGATCGAGAGCTACATGGACCGGGAGGATCTGGCATGAAACCCAACAGCGTGGTGACCCCGTTGCCGGACAAGGCCGACGCGCCCACCATCCGCGCGCGCGAGCTGGCCGTGGCCGGGTGTGTCGAGTTCACGCCGACCGTCTTCCCGGACGACCGCGGGCTGTTCGTCGCGCCGTTCCAGGAGCCGGGTTTCGTCGACGCGATCGGCCACCGGCTGTTTCCGGTGGCGCAGACCAACTACGGCAAGTCGCGGCGCGGCGTGATGCGCGGGCTGCACTTCACCCGAACACCGCCGGGCGGCGCCAAGTACGTGTACTGCCCGCGGGGTCGGGCCCTGGACATCGCCGTGGACATCCGGGTCGGCTCGCCCAGCTACGGCCGCTGGGACGCCGTCGTGCTGGACGGCGACGACTTCCGCGCGGTGTACATCCCGATCGGCGTCGGGCACGCGTTCGTCGCGCTCGAGGATGACACGCTGCTGACCTACATGACCTCGGCGCCCTACGTGCCCAAGGACGAGATCGGACTGTTCGCCTTCGACCCGGCGTTGCGCCTGCCGATCCCCACCGACATCGAGGTGAAGGTGTCCGACCGCGACCGGCTCGCGCCGACCCTGGCCGAGGCGCGGGATCTCGGCATCCTGCCGCTGTTCGACGACTGCCTGGCCGCCGAGCATGACCTGTTCCACTGCGGGGACTGACGATGGGCCGGCACATCGCCTTCCTCAACAACTCCGGCTACGGCCACGTGATCCCCACCCTGGACGTGGTGACCGAGCTGGTCCGGCGCGGTCACCGGGTCAGTTACGTCACGGCCGAAGGCCCGGCGCGCACCGTCGCCGCGGCCGGCGCGACCGTCGTGGAGTACCAGTCCCGGCTACCCGAGCTGGACCTGGCCGGCATCGTGAACACACCGGACGGAACCGCCCGGCTGCCCGGGATCTACCTCACCGAGGCCGAGGGGATCCTGCGCGCGGCCACCGCGCACTTCGTCGCCGACCGGCCCGATCTGGTCGTCTACGACGTCACCGTGTACCACGCCGGGCGGATCCTGTCCCGGGCGTGGGGCGTGCCGGCCGCCCAGTTCCTGCCGGTGTTCGCGTCCAACGAGCACTTCTCCCTGCTGGAGAAGATGTTCGGCAAGGTGGACCCGGCCGGGCTGCGGCACCCGGAGCTGGTGGCGTTCTTCAACCGGCTGCGCCGGCTGCTCGCCGCGTACGGCCAGAGCGACACCGCGCTCGAGGAGTTCATCGGCCGGGTCGAGGGCCTGAACCTGGTCGGCTGCCCGCGGTCGTTCCAGTACGCCGGGGACCGGTTCGACGACCGGTTCACCTTCGTCGGGCCGAGCGTGGGGGCGGGGGTCGACGTCGGCGAGTGGACGCCGCCGGGCGATGGCCGGCCGGTGTTGCTGGTGTCGCTCGGCACCACGGTGAACCGTCGCCCCGGGTTCTGGGAGACCTGCCTGGCCGCGTTCGCCGAGCTGCCCTGGCACGTGGTGCTGGCCACGCACGACGGTGTGGACGGACTCGGCGGCGCGGTGCCACCGAACGTCGAGGTGCGTTCCTGGGTGCCGTTTCTGGCCGTGCTCGAGCACGCCGCTGTCGCGATCACGCATGGTGGGTTCGGCAGCATCATGGGCGCGCTGTACCAGGGCACGCCGGTGATCGTGGTGCCGGACTCGCCCGAGGCCAGGGTGAACGCGTCCCGGGTGGCCGAACTCGGGCTGGGCCGGGTGGTCCGGGACGGGACGCTGACCGCCGAGCGGCTGCGCGGCACGGTGCTGGACCTGGCCGCAGATCAGCAGACCTACCGACGGGTGCGCGACATGCGGCGCGACATCCGGGAAACCGGCGGCGGCCCGCACGGGGCCGACGCGATCGAGCGCTACCTGACCGAATCGAGGATCGTGGCATGACAGAGCAACTGGAGCGACCGGCCGCCGGGTCGCCGACCCTGCGAGCCCGCCCGCTCGCCGTTGCCGGGGCGTTCGAGTTCACTCCCCAGGTCTTCCCGGACGAGCGGGGCTACTTCCTCTCGCCGTTCCAGGAGCCGGCGTTCGCCGCCACCGTCGGCCACCGGCTGTTCCCGGTCGCGCAGACCAACCACAGCATGTCCCGGCGGGGCGTGGTGCGCGGCGTGCACTTCACGGTCACCCCGCCCGGAACCGCCAAGTACGTCTACTGCGCCCGGGGAAGGGCGCTGGACATCATCGTCGACATCCGGACCGGCTCACCGACCTACGGCCGGTGGGACGCGGTCGTGCTGGACACGGTGGACTTCCGCACCGTGTACTTCCCGGTCGGCGTCGGGCACGCGTTCGTGGCGCTCGAGGACGACACCGTGATGTCCTACCAGCTGTCCGGCAGCTACGTTCCGGAGCACGAGCTGGCGCTGTCCGCGCTGGATCCGGCGCTGCGCCTGCCGATCCCGACCGACATCGAGGTGACCCTGTCCGACCGGGACCGGGTGGCGCCCACCCTCGCCGAGGCGGAGCGGCTCGGCATCCTGCCCAGTTACGTTGCCGCACAACGGGTCGAGCGGGAGTTGTACGGATGAGGCCGCTGGTCGTGGTGCTCGGCGCGTCCGGTTTCATCGGCTCCGCGGTCGCAAGGGCCCTTGCCCGGCAACCGGTCCGGCTGCGCCTGGTGGCCCGCCGCCCGGCCCCGTCGCCGGTGGACCCGGTGGCCGACATCGAGGTGTGCGCCGCCGACCTGACCGCGCCCGGCGTCCTGGCCGGTGCCGTGGCCGGCGCCGACACGATCGTGCACCTGGTCGCCTACACCGAGGGCGGCTGGCGGGTCGCCGATGGCGACGCGGTGGCGGAGCGGATCAACGTCGGTCTGGTTCGGGATCTGATCGACGTGCTGGCCGGGTTCGACCGCGCGCCGGCCGTGCTGTTCGCCGGCACCGACACCCAGGTGGGCCTGACCGCGCACGACCGGATCGACGGCACCGAGCCGGACCGGCCGCGGTGTGCCTACTCCCGGCACAAGCTCACCGCCGAGACCCTGTTGAAGCGGGCCACCGCCGCGGGTGTGCTGCGCGCCGTGTCCCTGCGTCTGCCCACCGTCTACGGCCACGGCCCGGACTCCACCGCCGACGACCGCGGTGTCGTCGCCTTCATGGTCCGCCGGGCCCTCGCCGGCCACGACCTCACCATGTGGAACGACGGCTCCGTCCGCCGCGATTTCGTCTACATCGACGACGTCACCGCGGCGTTCACCGCGGCCGCCGCGCACGTCGAGGCGTTGGCCGGCGCGCACTGGCTGATCGGCACCGGCACCGGCGAACCGCTGGGCAAGGTGTTCACCGCCATCGCCGAACTGGTCGCCCGGCACACCGGCCGGCCCCCGGCGCCGGTCGTCTCGATTCCGCCACCGCCGCACGCTGAACCCACCGACCTGAAGAGCGTCGAGATCGACTCCACCGCGTTCCGCACCGTCACCGGCTGGCAGCCACGGATCCCGCTGCACGAAGGGCTTCGGCGCACCGTCACCGCGATCGCCGGCTAGCCCCTGGGGTGGGTAGGGGTTGTTCGGGGACCTGGCCGTTCCTAACGTCTTTCGCAGAGCTGGGGCGCAAATCCCGGGAAAGGGCAACTGATGCGCGTTCTGTTCGTTTCGCATGCCGAAAAAACGCACTACTTCAGCATGGTGCCGCTCGCCTGGGCGCTGCGGGCCGCGGGCCACGAGGTTCGGGTGGCGAGCCAGCCGGAGCTGGCCCCGGCCATCGTCGAGTCCGGTCTGGTGGCGGTCCCGGTCGGGGCCGACCACAAGTGGAAGCAGATGATGGAGGAGAAGGCCGACGACTCCTGGACCCAGCGGGTCGGCAAGGTCATCGCCGACTCGTCCAACGTCGAGTGGGCCGAGTTCGTCGACTTCCTTGACGAGTCCACCCGGGACTATCTGGCCGTGGTCAACAACGACGAGTTCATCGACGATCTCGTTGCCTACGCCCGGGAGTGGCGCCCGGACCTGATCGTCTGGGAACAGCTCAGCTGGGCCGGCGCGATCGCCGCCCGGGCCAGCGGCGCCGCGCACGCCCGGTTCCTGTGGGGCGCGGACGTCATGGTCCGGATCCACCAGGACTTCCGGCGGCAGCTGGCCGAGCAGCCGCCCGAGGCGCAAAGCGACCCGCTGGTCGAGTGGCTCACCGGCGCGCTTTCCCGGCATGGCTGCGACTTCGTCGAGGAGGTCGTGACCGGCCAGTGGACCATCGACACGGCGCCGCCGAGTCACCGGCGCGACTACGGGCTGCGCACCATCGGGATGCGTTACGTGCCGTACAACGGACCGGCCGCGCTGCCCGACTGGCTGCGCGAACCTCCGGCGCTGCCAAGGGTCGCGGTCACCGCCGGGGTTTCCGTGCGGCACTACTTCGGCGTCGACCTGATCTCGCTCGCCGCCCTGCACATGTTCGCGGACCTGGAGATCGAGGTGATCGCCACGCTGCTGCCCGCGCCCGGCGAGAGCCCGGCGGACGCCCCGGCCAACGCCACCGTGCTGGACTTCGTTCCGATGCAGGGGCTGCTGCCGACCTGCTCGGCCGTGATGCACATCGGCGGCGCGGGCGTGCAGTCCACCGCGCTGCACTACGGCGTGCCGCAGCTGATCCTGCCCGGGCTGTGGGACACGGAGCTGCGCGCGGCGCAGGTGGTCGAGTCCGGTGCCGGACTGGCCATCCCGCCGCACGAGGCGAGCCCGGAGCGGATTCGCGGCGACCTGGTGCGGCTGCTGAACGAGCCCGGGTTCGCCGAGGCGGCCGAGCGGCTGCGGCTGGACGCGCAGTCCGCGCCGAGCCCGGCCGCGATCGTGCCCGACCTCGAGCGGCTCGCCGCCGAACACGCGTGAGGGGATCTCCATGTATGGAGCGGAATTCGCCGAGATCTACGACCTGATCTACAGCAGCCGGGGAAAGGACTATCCCCAGGAGGCCAAGTACATGGCCGAGCTGATCCGCACCCGCACGCCGGACGCGGACTCGCTGCTCGACGTCGGCTGCGCCACCGCGGCGCATCTGGTGTGCTTCGACGAGCTGTTCGGCCGGGTCGCCGGGCTGGAGCTGTCCGGGGACATGGTTTCCGTTGCGCGCACCAAGTTCGGCGCGGACGTGATCCACGAGGGCGACATGCGTGACTTCGACCTCGGCCAGACCTTCGACGCGATCACCTGCATGTTCGGCACGATCGGACACGCGCTCACCGAGGCGGATCTGACCACGACGCTGCGCCGGTTCGAGGCGCACCTGGCACCGGGCGGCGTGGTGCTGGTCGACCCGTGGTGGTTCGCCGAGACGTTCACCCCGGGTTACACCGCAGGCGACGTGTGCACCGCCGAGGACCGCACCATCGCCCGGGTCTCGCACGCCGCGCGGGACGGTGACTGCTCGCGGATGACCGTGCACTACGTGATCGCCGGGCGCGACTCGGGGATCCGGCACTTCACCGAGACCTACGTGGCCCGGCTGTTCAGCCGGGCGCAGTACGAGCAGGCGTTCGAGCGGGCCGGGTTCGCCACCGAGTACATCCCGGGCGTGCAGTCCGGGCGGGGCGTGTTCATCGCGGTGCGCTCGGCATGATCGAGGCCCGGATCGCCCAGTCCGCCGCGGAACCGGACGGGCTGCTCACCACCGGGCCCGAGCTGGACGCCTGGCTCAAGGACTGCGCCGACCGGTTCCACGCCACCACCGAGCCGGTGCCGCTCGCCGAACTGTCCGGCTGGCACTTCGAACCGGACACCGGCAACGTGGTGCACGACACCGGAAAGTTCTTCCGGGTGGAAGGGCTGGACGTGCACATTCCCGGCGCCCCGATCGAGCGCTGGTGCCAGCCGATCATCAGCCAGCCGGAGGTCGGCATCCTCGGCATCCTGGTCAAGTCGTTCGGCGGCGTGCTGCACTGCCTGATGCAGGCCAAGGTCGAGCCGGGCAACTGCAACGGCGTGCAGCTGTCCCCGACGGTTCAGGCCACCCGGAGCAACTACACCGGCGTGCATCGGGGCAAACCCGTGCCGTACCTGGACTATTTCCGGGACGTGGCCGGGCCGGCGGTGATCGCCGACGTGCGTCAATCCGAGCAGGGCGCCTGGTTCCGGCACAAGCGCAACCGGAACATGGTGGTCGAGACCACCGCGGACGTGCCGGTGCTGGACGGGTTCTGCTGGATGACCATCGGTCAGCTGCGGTCGCTGCTCCTGATCGACCATCTGGTCAACATGGACACCCGGACGGTGCTCGGCTGCCTGCCGGCGGCCGGCCGGGCGCCGAGTTCGAGCAGGCACACGATGACCGAGATCCTGAGTTGGATCACCGAGGCCCGCACCCGCCAGGACGTCCACGCCACCCCGATCCCGCTGCGCGCGGTCCGCGGCTGGCGGCACGCCGAGGGCCGGATCTCCCATGAGCGCGGCCTGTTCTTCGACGTGATCGGCGTCGGAGTGCATGCGGCCGGGCGCGAGGTCGGCCGGTGGCAGCAGCCGATGCTGGCCCCGCACGGCACCGGCCTGGTCGCCCTGCTGATCCGCCGGATCGGCGGCGTGTGGCACGCCCTCATGCACGCCCGCGCCGAGCCGGGCTACCTGGACGTGCTCGAGCTGGCCCCGACCGTGCAGTGCACCCCGGAAACCTACGACGCGCTGGACACCGGCGTCCGCCCGGCGTTCCTGGACCACGTGCTGGCCGCCGATCCGGACGGGTTCCGGTTCGACGCCGTGCATTCCGAGGAGGGCGGCCGGTTCATGCACGCCCGAACCCGTTACGTGGTACTGGAAACCGACCTCGACGTCCCGCCTGCGGCGTACCCGGAGCACCGGTGGCTGACCCTGCACCAACTCGGCGCCCTGCTGCGGCACAGCCACTACCTCAACGTGCAGGCCCGCAGCATCGTCGCCTGCCTACACAGCGTCCTGGATCCCCTGGCCAACGAAGGAGCACACCCATGACCATCCGCGTGTGGTCGTATCTCGCGGAGTACGAGCAGGAGCGCGACGAGATCCTCGCCGCCGTCGACACCGTCTTCCGCTCCGGCCAGTTGGTGTTCGGCGCCAGCATGCGCGGCTTCGAGGCCGAGTTCGCCGCCTACCACGGCGCCGCCCACTGCGTCGGCGTCGACAACGGCACCAACGCCCTGGTGCTGGCCCTGCGCGCGCTCGGCATCGGCCGCGGCGACGAGGTCATCACGGTGTCCAACACGGCCGCTCCCACCGTCATCGCCATCGACCAGGTCGGCGCCACCCCGGTCTTCGTCGACGTCCACCCGCACAACTACCTCATGGACGTCGCCCAGGTTGCCGCCGCCATCACCCCCCGCACCCGCTGCCTGCTCCCCGTGCACCTGTACGGCCAATGCGTCGACATGGCCCGGTTGCGGGCGCTCGCGGCCACCCACGACCTCCCCATCCTGGAGGACTGCGCCCAGGCCCACGGCGCCACCCAGCACGGCGCCCTCGCCGGCACCATGGGTACCGCCGCCGCCTTCTCCTTCTATCCCACCAAAGTCCTCGGTGCCTACGGCGACGCCGGGGCGACCATCACCTCGGACGACGACTTGGCCGCCAAGCTCCGCCAGTACCGCTACTACGGCATGCGCGACCGCTACTACGTCGTCACCACCCCCGGCCACAACGCCCGACTCGACGAGGTCCACGCCGAGATCCTGCGCCGCAAGCTCACCCGCCTGGACACCTACGTCGCCGCCCGCCAAGCCGTGGCCGCCCGCTACGCCGAAGCCCTCGCCGACACCGATCTCGTCCTCCCCACCGTCGAGCCGGGCAACACCCACGCCTACTACCTCTACGTGGTCCGCCACCCCCGCCGCGACGCCATCATCGAGGCCCTGCGCGCCTACGACATCGAGCTCAACGTCAGCTACCCCTGGCCGGTCCACACCATGACCGGCTTCGCCCACCTGGGCTATGCCCCCGGTTCCCTGCCCACCACCGAATCCCTCGCCCACGAGATCTTCTCCCTCCCCATGTACTCCTCCCTCTCCGAAGACCTCCAGGACAAGGTCGTCCACGCCCTCCACGAGGTCCTCCGCACCCTCTGACGTCGCCGCCCGGCCTACCCATTACGGAACCAACCCGCATGGCATGGTGAAGCCGCTTGCTCTTTGCGGTCCATGTGGGTATCGGTCCTGGTTTCGGCGCAACGGGGGGTACGATGTACGCGTTCTGCCGGTATGCGGCCGCGCTGGTCCTTGTCGTCTATGGCTGCGCGAAGCTCACCGGGGCGCAGTTCACGGTGTTGTCGTCCGAACTGGACAAGCCGATGGGCGATGTCTCCGGATTCTGGCTGACGTGGCACTACTTCAGTTTCTCGCCGATCTTCGGAACCCTCGTCGCGCTGGTCCAGATCATCCTCGGTGTGCTGTTGTGCTGGCGCAGAACGACGCTGATCGCCGCGTGCGCCGGGCTGGGTGTGCTGGCCACGATCACGCTCATCGACCTGACCTACGGGATCGACCCCGGTGGCACTGTCATGGCTGCCAGCACCACGGCGTGCCTGGGCTACGTGGTGTCGCGGCACCGCGCGCAACTGCGGCGCGTGTTCTGGACCGACCAACCCTCCCCGGACACGCGACATCGCCCGACGGTGATGGTGAAGATCGGCGTCCTGGCCGTGGTGACGGCCGCCGTCTTCGCCGGCACCTACTGGCTCGCCAACGAAAACAACCGCGCACCGACTCCACTGGACGGCGCCTGGCAGGTGCACACCGGGACCTATCAGCCGACCGGCTCGCCTCGACCACTGGACCGTGTCTACTTCGAGTACAACCGCGCCCGCCTGGTCGTCTTCCGCTTCGACAACCACTGGATCGAACACGACTTCGAGGTCGACCCCACGCGGCGCGAGCTACGGATGTGGGAGACCTGGCTCCACCCGGACTCGCCCCCGGTGTTCACCGGCACCTACGAGCTGACCGGCGACCGGCTCACGATCACCGGAACCTTCACCGGCAACGCCTCACCTGTACGCCTGGAACTGACCCGAATCCACAACCGCTGAACCGTGCACTCCTCCAACCGCCGGCCGCACGCCGCACGCCGCACAGTCGAGTTCCCGTTTCCAGCACCCGAGTTCCTGGTTCGGGCAGCTGAGGTCTTGGTTCCAGCACCCGAGTTCCTGGTTCCGGCAGCTGAGTTCCCAGCTCCAGCCAACGAGTCCCCGCTTCCGGCTCCCCGAACCCCCGTTCCCGAGGCCGTGTCCCGGACCGGCCGCGCAGCGGCCGGTCCGGGACACGGGTTCTCCCCATGCTCAACCACCCCGCCCACCCGCCCACACCTTCCCGAGCCGAAGAACCCAACCGAGCGGCCGCCGCGTGCCCGGTGCACGGTTGTGGGCAGGCCGCGCCCCGGAGATGTGCACGGAGCACCTGCCCACAGCCGTGCCGCGGAACGCCGGGCCCAGCCCCGCAAAGGTGCCCACCCCGAGCGTTCCGACGCTGCCGGGACGGCACCCACTGCCGTGTCCTGGTGCGGCTGAACAGTCAGGGGTCGATGAGCCGCCGCAGCGCGGTGGAATAGCGGTCGAAGGCGGCGCGGCCCTCGTTGGTGAGGTGCACCGAGGTGTGGCTGCCACTGTTGCCACGGGACTTCACGCTCGTCACGTAGCCGGCCTCGTCCAGCTTGCGCAGGTGGGTGATGAGATTGCCAGGGGTGAGGTCGAGCAGTTGCTGCAACCGGGAGAACGACAGGCTGTCGCCGGCCGACAAGGTGGCCAGCGTCGCCACGATGCGCAGCCGGGTGGGCACGTGGATGATCGGGTCCAGTTCGGCGTCGGCGGCGCTCACGACCGACTACGCCACCACAGGAACCCCGCCATCAACAGGAATCCGCCACCGCCTGCGGTGGCCGCGATGAACAGCAGGGTGACCGGGCCGGTGTACACGCCGACCGCGGTGACCAGCGCCAGCCACAGACCCATGGTGAGCATGGCGCGATCCAGCCAGGCGGCCGCGCCGACCAGGTAGGACAGGCTGGTGACCAGCATCGGCGCCGCCCCGCCGACGGTGCCGAGCACGGCGGGGTCCGCACCCAGCCTGCCAAGGGCGTCCATCAGGGTGAACACCAGGACGAACCCGCAAAGCCAGGCCAGCCCGAAGATCCGGCCCTGCGCCTCGGACTGGCCGCTGATCCCCCTGGTCGGTCTGAGCACCACCACCATGGTGAGCGCCAGCGCGGCCGCCAGCAGCACGCCGAGCACCACGGTGGGCGCCGTGGCCGGGCCGTGGTAGGGCCGCTGGTCGCGCACGGACAGCCACATCCCGCCAAGGCCGACCAGCCAGGCCACGCCCCACCCGGCGTACACGACGGGAGTGCGGACGGCGGTGGACCGGCGGACCCGGTGCGTGGTCTGCTGAAGCAGTGCGGCCGCCGCGCTCGGGTCGAAGTCGTCGTTCTCGCCGGGCGCGGTCATGCGGCGATCGTCCAGGACCGGCCCAGTTCCACCGCACCGGCCACGATCATGACCAGCGCGCCGCCCGCGCCAGACACCGCGCTGGGCGCCGGGCCGCCGAGCATGCCGCTCAGCCCGGCCGCGACCGCCACCAGCGCCAGCAGTACGCCGGCGATCCGCAGACCGGCGACCCGGAACAACCCGCCCAGCGGAAGAAGGTGCGCACCGACCACGAACAGGGTCCACGGCGCCAGATAGTCGGACCGGCCGGCGAACTCGAGCACGAGCACGCCGAGCACGATGAGCCCGACCTCGACGCCGACAATGCGGACGTAGCGGCGCCGGCCGGCCGGGTCGTGCATGGCGGACGCGCCCGCCCGGTACGTCCACGTCCGTATCCCCGCGACGGCCGCGACAAGCACGCCGAGCATCGAGCCCACGATCAGCGGCAGTGACCAGCCGTCCGGTGGCTGCGCCAGTCCCCAACCAGCCCAGGCGGCCGAAGCCAAGCCAAGCACCAGCGCGGTGGCGGCCGTATCCCGAACGGTCGGCGGGGTGCGGTGCATCAGATCGGTCATGAATCCTCGCCATCCATCGACTTTGCGCCACAAAGTAGCTGACTTTGTGGCGCAAAGTCAATCGGCCGGCGACGATGACCGCGGCACCGATGAGTGTCGGCGACCCGGAACTCCCTTGCGCGGCAACGAGGTGTTCGCAACCGCGAGCGCCCGCTGTTAGCGTCCGCGCAATGGTCCGGATCAGGGTGGCCCGGCTGGCCGATGCCCGTGACTTCGCTGGGGTGCAGATCGCGGCCTGGCGGGCGGCGTATGCCGGCATTCTTCCCGACGACGTGTTGCGGGGCCTCGACGTGGACGAGCGGTCCGGGCGGTGGGCAGCGGCGCTGGTCGAGCCCGAGCCGCCCGGTCCGGTCCGGCACCTGGTGGCCGAGCGGCGCGGGCGGGTCGTCGGGATCGGGGAGGTGGGGGCGCCACGGGTGGCCGTGCCGGACGGGACGGGGGAGCTGCGGATGATCAATGTGCACCCGGACTGGTGGGGCCGGGGCGTGGCCAAGCCGCTGTTCGAGTGTCTGGTCGCTGAGCTGGCCGGGCTCGGCTACCGGTCGGGGTATCTGTGGGTGGTGGACGGCAACGACCGGGCCCGGCGGTTCTACGAGCGTCTGGGGTGGCGGCCGGACGGCACGGTGCGGCCGGATCCCCGGTTCAGCCCGCCGGTCCCGGAGCTGCGTTATGTGACCGATGTGTTGCCCTGAGTCAGATTCGGTCGATGCTGAAGGTGGAGACGCCGGCCATGAGGTCGACCTGGTAGCGGTCGGTGGCGGCGGTGTCGCCGGTGGACAGGGTGGTGCCGGCGGCGATGCCGGTGCGGGTGGTGCCGTCGAGGGTGGCCGAGCCGGCCCCGCCGGCGATCAGCACCGTGGCCGGGTCGCCCTCGGACAGATGCAGGTCGAACACGCTGGCACCGCCGGCCATGCGCACCACGACGCTGCCGCTCGGGCGCGGCAGGGTGGCGTCGATCCGGGTGCTGCCGGCGCCGAACTCCAGGCCGGCCAGGCGGCCTTCGCGCAGGTCCAACGACTGCTGGTTGGCGCCGCCGTCGAGCCGGATCCGCCAGGTCACCCGGCTGCTCAGCTCCACCCGCAGCTCGGCGTTACCCGGGCCGGCGCCGTCGCGCAGGGCCACGCGGACGGTGTCGCCGTCCACGCCGGCGGTGGGCAGCACCCGGGAACCGTCCGGCGTGCTGGCGCGGAACAGGGCGCCGTTCAGGTCGGCGGCGCGCACGATGATCACCGAGGCACCGCTGACGATGTCCAGCCGGGCCTCCTGCCGGTCGGCCAGCTCCGCGGTGACGGTCCGGCCGTCCCGGTCGCCGAGCGGCGCCGCGCCGAGCACCGGCTCATCGTCGTCAGTGCAGCCCGCCAGCACCAGCGCCATGGTCACGGCCAGCGCGGCTCGTCCAGGTTTGCCCACGTCCGGGAGGTTCCCCGGCCGGCCCGGGACGAAACCCGGCGTTGCTACGGAAACCGGCCTTCGGCGGTTCAAAATTGCTCTTGTGATCCACGCCATAGTCGACACAGGGCGTTAGGCTGAACCGCCCAACCGTTATCTAACGTATACATGTTCACCGACGAACGGTGAATCGCGCGCCGACGATGCCGCTGCGACCAACCGGTCGACGCGAATCTGCTGGAAGGGGTCGGGTTCGATGCGGGTTCTTGGCTTGCGGGTCGTAAGCCTGGCGGCCGTGGCGGCACTCGCCGCGGTACTGCTCAGCGGCTGTGAGCTGCGCGAAGGTGTGGACAGTGAGTACGGCAAGGCGAGCGGCCTGGCGCCGGGCATCGACTGGGCGCCCGAGCCGTCGTTACTGCGGTAACAATGGGCAATACCGGCCAATTGTCAAGCAATTCTGACCGAATGTGGGCTCAATTAATGCTGCGCGGTACCTCACGCTGGACCATAGCGACGCTGGTGGCAATTCTGGGTGCATTGTTCCCGCTCGCCGGAATCGTCTTCGCGGAACAGGAACAACCGGACGCGCCCGCCGAGCCGGGCCAGGCGACCGCCATCGAGCGGGAGTTCATGACCGTGATCCGGTTCGCGAACCTCTGGGAGATCCCGATGGGCCAGCTGGCGGCCAAGAAGGGAAGCACCCAGGTCGTCAAGGACGTGGGCACCGAGATCGCCGCCGATCACACCCAGCTCGACATCGACATCAAGAAGCTCGCCGGACAGTTCGGCGTGTCACTTCCGGAACAGGCCTCGTCGTCCCAGCAGAGCTGGATGACCGAGATCGCCGGCAAGTCCGGCGCCGAGTTCGACCGCACGTTCGTCGACCGGCTGCGGGCGGCACACGGCACCGTTTTCGGACTGGTGTCCGAGGTTCGCGCCGGAACCCGCAACGAGATCATCCGCGGCTTCGCCGAGACCGCCAACGTGATCGTGATGAAGCACATGCGCCTGCTGGAGAGCACCGGTCTCGTGGACGCCGAGCACGGGATGTTCGCCCAGGCGGCCGCACGCACCAACGGTTACCCGGAGAACCGGCTCAGCAAGAGCGCCATCATCATGGCCATCGTCCTCGGCGCGGTCATGGTGGTCGGAACCCTGATCGTGGTGCGGACCGGAACCCGCCATGGGACGGCGGAGAGGTGAGCGCGACCATGCCGCGGTGATGGCCGCGTCGCCACCAGACCCAACGTCCCGCTCCGTCGTATCTTGGAGGCAAGACCGGTGCATGGCTATCTCGCCTTGCCACAGCACGACATCGGTATCCGTGAAGTCGCCGCACTCTCGGCCCGGTTGTCCTATGTACTGATGTGCCTCACCCTGTGCTGGGGAATCTTCACCGCGACCGGATGGATCCGCCGGCTCACCGGCTACCAGTCGGTCCGCTCGTTCCACATGGTCCTGGCGATCTTCACGCTGTCCACCGGCATGACCCACGCCGGGATCTTCCTGCTGCTGCGCGAGCAGGGACTGGATCTGTTCAGCATCACCGTGCCGTTCAGCGGCCTGTTCCGGCACGCACTGGGGATCTTCGGGCTCGAGCTGATGATCGGCATCACGGTCGCGGTCGCGCTCAAGCGGTTCATCGCCTACCGCAAGTGGCTGCGCTTCCACCAGCTCGCCTATCTGGCCGTTGCCATGATCGTGGTGCACTCGTGGTTCGGCGCGGTCGCCAACGGGCACCTGGCCGTGCTTTGGCTGGGCGGGGTCACCGTGCTGGTTCCCGCGGTCACCCTGACCGTGCTGCGCGTGCTGCCGCCCCGCTGGCTGATCAAGGCCGGCCTGCTCACCGCCGCGCCGGCCGCCAACGCATCGCCGGTGCCGCAGGAGTACGCGGTGGTCCCGACCGGCACGGGCAACCGCAACGGCGCGGTCAACGGAAGCTCGAACGGCGCGGTCAACGGCCGCACCAAGATCCGCGTCAACGTCGACAACCAGCGCTGCAAGCGGTACGGAATCTGTCAGGCCGAGTCGCCGGAGCTGTTCCAGCTCCTCGAGGACGGACGCCTGCGCTACATCCGGGACCCGCACACCGAGGACCGTGCCGGGGCGCAAGCCGCGGCGCGGTCCTGCCCCATGCGTGCGATCAAACTCCAAGAGGTCAACTGATGAGCCAGGCCGAGCGGATCGTCGTGGTGGGGGCCGGCCTTGCCGGTCTCCGTGCGGCCGAACGACTCCGCGAGCTGGGTTTCAACGGTGAGCTGGTGATGGTCGGCTCCGAGCGGGTCGCGCCGTACCACCGGCCCGCGCTGTCCAAGCAGCTGCTGATGGGCAACATGCGGCCCAACGACCTGATGCTGCCGGCTTACCGGGACATCGGCGCCAAGTGGCGGCTGGGCACCCAGGCGGCGTACCTGTTGCCGCGCAACCGGATCGTCCGGCTGCCCGGCGCCGAGGAGCTCAGCTACGACGGCCTGATCATCGCCACCGGCGTGGAAGCCAAGCGGCCCAACAACGTTCCGTACCACGACAACCGGATCGTGCTCATGCGCACGCTTTCCGACGCGCTGGAGCTGGAGCGCGCGCTCGGTGCGCACCGCGGTCCGGTCGCGGTGGTCGGCGGCGGGTTCACCGGCTGCGAGATCGCGGCGAGCCTGCGGCATCTCGGCCGCGACGTGACGATCATCGGCCGGGGCAAGAACCTGCTCGGCAACGTGCTCGGCCCGAAGCTGGGGGAGTGGCTGACCCGCACGCACAGCGAGCACGGGGTGGACCTGGCGCTGGGCAACTCGGTCAAACAGTGGGCACCGGGACCGGACGGCATCGCGCTGCAGCTGACCGACGGCAGCACCATGGTGGCGGCCTGCGTGGTGATCGCCGCCGGAACCGAGCCGTGCACCACCTGGCTGCGCGGTTCCGGGCTGCCGCTGGACAACGGCGTGGTGTGCGAGCCGACCTGCCACGTGGTCGGCGCCGAGGACGTGGTGGCCGCCGGGGACGTCGCGCAGTGGCCGAACCTGCGGTTCGACGAGGTGCCGAGGCGGATCGAGCACTGGCTCAACGCGGTCGAGATGGGCCGGGCGGCGGCGGAGAGCCTGCTCGCCGGCCGGGCCGGCGCCAAGCCGTTCACCCCGATGCCGCGGTTCTGGACCGAGCAGTACGGCGTGCGGATCCAGGCTGCCGGAGTGCCCAAGCTGGGCGATGACACGATGAGCCTGGGCACCGCGGGTGCCGGCACCGGTGAGCTGGTCGGCTACGTCAAGGACGGCCGGCTGATGGGCGTGGTCGGTGTGGACTGCCCGGCTTCCGTGCTGAGCTGGACCGACAGCGTGTGCGAGCAGAACCCGGTACCGGGCGAGGAGCGCGAGCCGGCGCCGGCCGTCGCCGCCGAGCAGGATGCGGTCGCGGTCGGCGGTGGGAAGGGCCGCAGGACCGGCCGGCACGCGATTCCGGCCGAGGCCAAGCGGTCCCGGACGGACCGGTCCAGCCGGTCCAACGGCCGGATCAAGCCGCTCGACACCAGCGAGCGGCTGCGTCCGGTGGAACCCGCCGAGTCCCCGGCGACCAACGGCCAACCGGTCGCGGCATCGACCGGCACCCGGGTCACGCCGGTCCCGCCACCGACCAACGGCCACCTGCACCCGGCCGCCGCCAGCAACCCGCGCATGCACCCGGCCAACACGTTCAGCGGCCAACTGCATCCGGCGGCGACCAACGGGCACCCGCATCCGGCCGCGGCCAGCAACCCCCGAATGCGCCCGGCCGCGGCGAGCAACGGTCATCCGCATCCGGCCGCCGCCAGCGACCTGCGGATGCACCCGGCCACCGCGACCAACGGCCACCTGGCGAGCTACGGCATCCCGACACATCCGGTGGCCACCAACGGCCGGATGCGGCCGCCCTCCCCGGCGGACACCGAGTCCACGACCCGTATTCCGGTGGTCGGCGCGGACGGCCGGCCCGCTCCGATGGACACCCACGGGCGGCTGCGTCCCGCGGACGTCAGCATGCGGTTCCGCCCGGTCCCGAACGCCTGGCCGGCCGGTGGACCCGACGTCACCACCCAACTGCCGCCGCTGGACGCCAACGGTCACCCCCGCCTGCCGCAACCCCAGCAGCAGCAACCGCTGGACGCCACCGGCCGCATCCCGGTGGTGGACACCTACGGGCGCATCCGCCCGGTGGACGCCTCCGGGCGGTTCCTGCCCCTGCCCAACCCGTGACCCGATCCGGCGCTTGACACGGCGTCGAACATTTGTTCGACTTGGTAGGTGGTGGCCGTCGCGGAGACCGGCGGTTGGGCCTACTCGGGGAGTGCGGATGGCGTTCAAGATCACGCTTTGGGCGGTGCGGGCGCTCGGCCGAGCGCCGTGAGCTATCGGGCAAATCGCTACGCACCGTTTGCCGGTGGATTCAGTGGGCCGCCGGAATTACTCCCGAGCAGCCCAAACAATGGTCGCTGCCAATTTGGTGCCCAGGGCTAACTCGTCACGCCCCGTAAGCGCCAGCCGGGTTGGTGATCTTGAATGTGGACTTTGAAAGGTTTGCTGGTTTTCTGTTGGTTCGGCCACTCTTTCCGCCATGTCTGAAGCAGGGCCCCGGAAGATGGGCCGGTGGTTCGCCGCTCCGGAGATCGATGGCCTTCCCGAACGGGTTCGTTCTGCGGGCGCTTTTCTGCCCAACCCGCTGCCGTCCACGCTGCGCCTCAACCCGCCGACCTACCGCATCCTCGCCGAGGCCGAGCAGGCATTAGGCCGATTGGACGAGGCCGCCGCCCGGCTGTCCAATCGGGCCGGTTTGGTGCGCCTTGCGCAGTTGCGCGATGTCCGCAGTTCCGGTGAGCTCGGCGGAATCCACGCCGGGCTGCGCGAGATGCTGATGGCCGATCTGCCGGGCGTAGTGGAAACGCCGGAGGTGGACGGCAAGCTGGTCCGCTACCTGCGGGCCAACGACGCGGCGCTGGCCTGGGTGGCCGGCGGCGGCCCGATCAACCTGGTCCTGCTCGGCCAGCTCGGCGCGATCCTGGACGGTGCAAGGGAAAGGCTCGGTGCCTACGCCGAGGACGAGGTCAGCGAGGTGGCCTGGCGGACCGGTCCCGGCTGGCTCGGCGGCCCGGACCCGCGGGAGGCCTACCTGATCACCGTCCCGCCCGGTGCGGAACTGCAGACCGGCGGCGTGCAATGGTCGGCCTGGGTCGACTCCGGGTGCGAGGCGCCGTTGTTGGCCCGGGTCGCGCTCGGCCACTACCAACTCGCCGTCCTGTCCCCGGTCGCCCACTCGGGTCATCTGTCCCGCCTCTACATCACGCTCGCCCTGCTCCGTTCGGGTGCATTGCGCGACGCGGTGCTGCCCGTTTCGGAATGGCTCAGCCGACACCGCGACGAATACCGCGACCGCATACTCCGCCTGGTGCATGGCGCCGACGTGGACGGATTCCTGGTCTTCTTCGCCTCCGGCATCGCCGAGTTGTGCCGAAGCCAGATGCAATTCATCCTTCGCGCGGAGCGCCTCTGCGAGCGGCATCTGGACCGGCTCGGCAAGCGCATGGACGGAATCGTCCGGGTGACCCGGGATCTCGCCGCCACCCCGGTCACCACCAACCTGCAGATCGCCCAGCGATCCGGGATCAGCGTGCAACACGCCGCGAACCTGACCAAACAGCTCAAACGGATGGGCGTGATCCGCAGCCTGAACGGCAAGGCCTACCGGCAGGTGTTCCTGGTCCCCGATGTCATGGACCTGTTCGAGCTGAGCTACCCGGGGCCGCCGGACTCCGACGACGAGGTGTTCGGCGACCCGGCCGGGATCGGATAGCCCTCGGGCAACGGGGCGTCCGGCGCGGTGGCCAGCAGGGCGCGGGCGTGGTCCGCGACGGCGTCGTCGACGTCGACCGTCATGGCCAGCGCCCGGTGCCACTGCCGGCGCGCGTGGCCGTGCCGGCCCAGCTCCCACAACGCGCGGCCGGTCCAGAGCAGGATCCGGGCGTGCTGGCCGGGGGCGCCGCCGGCCGCCGCCATGGCCTCGTCGGCCAGGGCGAAGTAGTCTGCGGCCCCGTCGGTGCGGCCGACCGCGTACAGGGTGGCCGCGACCCGGCTGAGCGCCTCGGCGGCGGCCAGCTCGTCGCCGGCCGACCGGTGCAGCTCCACCAGTTCCTGTTCGGCGTCCAGCGCCTTGGCCGGGCGACCCCAATCGTGGTAAAGCCCGCGCAGCGCGGCCAGGATGGCCGCCGCGCGGTCCCGGTCCTCGGCGTCGTCCGGGTGCTCCCGGAGCCGGCGGCGGGCGACCGCGAGGGCCCGAACCCACTGTGCCTCGGCCCGCAGCCGGTCGCCCTTGGCGGCGAACACGGTGGCGCTGCGGTGCAGCAGCTCGGCCAGTCCGGCCGGGTCGTGGGCGGCGACCGCCACCGCCTCCCCGGCCTCGGCCAGCGCGTCCCACCAGGCCGGATCATTGACCAACCCGGCCTCCGGCCACACCGTGCTGGCCAGCCGGATCCCGTGCGGCCGCAGCCCGTCCCGGTCGCACGCGGCCACCGCGGCGACGATCTCCGCGCGGTGCCCGGCCAGCCAGGCCCGCACCTCGACGGCGGTCCGGCGGTCCGGATCCACCGCGGCCGCGTGGTACTCGGCGAACTCCCGGACGATCTCGGCCGCCCGGCGCGGTGCCACCAGGCCGGCCGCATGCCCGGTCAGCCAGGCCCGGGCCGGTGCCGGCAGCGTGTGCCGCTCGCCGTCGGTCCAGCCCGTCTCGGCCAGCCCGGCCAGCCCGGCCGCCGCCTGCTCGGCGGTCAGCCCGGCCGCGGCGCCCACCGCCGGGCTGGCCAGCGCCGGCACGTCCAGCACGGAGACCGCGCGCAGCAGGTCGGCGGCCTCCGGCGGGCAGGCGTCGTAGGCGTGCTCCCAGGACACGGTGTGCATCGTGCCTCACCCGGACGCGGTGCGCTCCGAGCAACACGCTGTATCAGAGGTCAGCTGGCCCGCTCTGTACGGGCGTGACCGTCCTCGATCAGCAGCGCCGCGATCGCCGCCGACCGGCGCACCCGCGCCAGGCAGCGCTGCCGGGTCGGGCCGATCGCGCCGATCGGCATCCCCAGCCGCGAGCTGATCACCGTGTAGGGCGTCGGCGGGTCGGAGTACAGCAGTGCCAGCAGCCGCCGGTCCCGCTCGGGCAGCGTGCGCACCGCGGCCAGCATCGCCGTGCGGCGCTCGGTGCCGAGCAGCGACGCGTCCGCTGGCGGCGCGGCCAGGTCGGGGAACTCCTCGTCGTCCGGGATCTCGCGGTGCCGCTCGCGCAGCAGGGACAGGCACTCCCGGCGGGTGGTGGTGCGCAGCCAGCCGGGCAGCGCCTGCGGCTCGCGGATCGTGTCCAGGTTCGTCACCAGCCGCAGCCACACGTTCCCGGCGACGTCGTCGGCGTCCGCACCGCCGATGCCGTGCTGGCGGCACACGGCGGACACCAGGGCCGCGTAGCGCCGCATGATTTCCTGCCAGGCGGAATTCATTCCGCACGCCGCGTTTTCCAGCAGCGTCGCGACCGGCATGTCCTTTCGCATTTGGGCCCCCTCAATCCGGCGACTCGTTTTCTCGATCCGGCCCAGTTCGGTTACTCCATCCCCGACCTGGCCGGCGAATTCACGATCGGCTCCCGGTCTGCTCGGCCACCTTGCGGCGATCTTGCGGAGCAGGCAGCATCGACAGATCCGTTGGCGGTCTGGCGATCACCGGGGGTCCGCTGCATGGAATTCCGGTTGCTCGGTGAGATGCAGATCTGGGCGGCGGACGAGGTCATGGAGATCGGCCCGCCGCGGCAGCAGGCCGTGCTCGCCGTGCTCGCCGTGGACGCCGGCCGGCCGGTGCCGATCGAGACGCTGGTCGACCGGTTGTGGCCGGACGCGCCGCCGGCCGAGGCGCGAAATGTGCTGTATTCACACCTGAGCCGGATCCGGCAGCTGCTCAAACGCGGCGCGGACCGCACCGGAATAGTCGTGCGGATCGACCGGCGGATAGCCGGATATGTCCTGGAAATCGACCCGGACCGGGTGGACCTGCACCGATTCGCGCGTTTGGCGGCCGGGGCCGCGAACCCGCGGCGACCGGCGGCCGAGCGCGCGGCCGAGCTGGCCGAGGCGCTGCGGCTGTGGCGGGGCCCGCCGCTGGCCGGGATGCCCGGTGCCTGGGCCGAGCAGGTCCGGGCGAGCTGGCAGCGGCGCCGGCTGGACGCGGCGGTCCGCTGGGGCGAGCTGGCCACCGGGCTCGGCGACGCGGTCGCGGTGATCGGCCCGCTGTCCGATCTGGCCGCCGAGCACCCGCTGGCCGAGGCGCTGGAGGGGGTGCTGATGAGCGCCCTGCATGCGGCCGGCCGGGCCGCCGAGGCGCTGGAGCGCTACGCGGCGCTGCGCCGCCGGCTGGCCGACGAGCTCGGCACCGATCCCGGGCCGGAGCTTAAGGCGCTGCACCGCACGATCCTGCGCGGCGAGCCGGCCTCCCCCGACCGGGGGATTTCGCCGGCCGTCCCGGCGCAGCTGCCGCCCGACGTTCCCGGTTTCGCCGGCCGGGATCCGGAATTGCGCCGCCTCGACGAATTGGCCGCCGCGCGAATTGTCACCGTGTCCGGAACGGCGGGTGTGGGGAAGACGACGCTCGCCGTGCATTGGGCGCACCGGATGCGGGACCGGTTTCCCGGCGGGCAGCTGTATCTGAACCTGCGCGGCTTCGACCCGAGCGGGGCGCCGGTCACCCCGACCGAGGCGGTACGCACCCTGCTGGCCGCGTTCGACCTGCCGTCGAACCGGATCCCGGCCGGGTTCGAGGCGCAGGTCGGGTTGTACCGCAGCCTGCTGGCCGACCGGCGGGTGCTGATCCTGCTGGACAACGCCCGCGACGCCGAGCAGGTCCGCCCGTTACTGCCGGCCACGCCGGACTGCTTGGCCCTGGTGACCAGCCGCGATCTGCTGGCCGGCCTGGTCGCAGGCGGAGCCCGGCCGGTGTCGCTGGACCTGCTCGACCCGGCCGCGGCCCGGGAACTGGTGGCCGGGCGGATCGGCGCCGACCGGATCGCGACCGAGCCACGGGCGGTGGACGAGATCGTACGGCTGTGCGCGGGGCTGCCGCTGGCGCTGGCCGTGGTGTCGGCCCGGGCCGCGACCCATCCCACCTTCGGACTCGCCGCGCTGGCCGGCGAACTGCGCGACGCCCGCGGCGGGCTGGACGAGTTCGCCGGCGCCGACCCGGCCACCGACGCCCGGGCCGTGTTCTCCTGGTCCTACCTGCAACTGAGCCTGGCGGCGGCCCGGATGTTCCGGCTGATCGGGCTGCACCCCGGGCCGGATCTGGGCGTGCGCGCGGCGGCCAGCCTGGCCGGGCTGCCGGTCGGCGGGGTGCGCCCGCTGCTGGCCGAGTTGGCCAGGGCGCACCTGGTCGCCGAACACAAGCCCGGCCGGTACACCTGCCACGACCTGCTGCGTGCCTACGCCGCCGAGCTGGCCCACGCAACCGAGTCCGCGGCCGACCTGCACGCGGCCACCCGCCGAATCCTCGGCCACTACGTGCACAGCGCGGCGAACGCCGACCGGCTGATCGACATCCACTGGCAGAGCCAACCCGAGCTGACCGGGGTTCCGCCGGGTGTGAGCCCGGAGCGGATGACCGGTAAGGCGGCCGCACTGGCCTGGTTCGTGGCCGAGCACCGGGTGCTGCTGCTGGCCGTGCACCAGGACCGAGAGTTCGACCCGCAGGTCTGGGAGCTGGCCTGGACCGCGCGGCGTTTCCTTGCCCACCAAGGACTCTGGTACGACGAGCTGGACATGCTCTCGGCCGCGCTGGAGGCGGCGCAACGGCTCGGCGACCCGGCGAAGGAAGCCTTCGCGCAGTGCTACATCGGGTGCACCTACGTCTGGTTGGACAAGTACGAGGACGCTCACGCGTTCCTGCTGGCCGCCCAGGACCTGTATGCGGCCGCGGGCGACGAGGTCGGCAGCGGCTACGTCGAGTTCTACCTGTCCTGGATGTTCGAACGGCAGGACCGGATCGGCGAGGCACTGGCGCACACCCTGCGGGCGCTGGAACTGTTCGGCTCCGCGGGGCACCGACCCGGACAGGGCCGCTGCCTCAACGCGGTCGGCTGGTTTCGCGCCCTGCTCGGCGACCACGCGGCGGCCATCGGATACTGCCGGCAGGCCCTTGATCTGCAAACGGAGCTCGGCGACCGGGTCGGCGCCGGCGAGACCTGGCACAGCCTCGGCTACGCCCACGAGCAGCTCGGTGAGCTCGACCGGGCGATCGTCTGCTATCGGGCGGCGGTCGAACAGTTCCGCGAGGCCGAGTACCGGATCAACGAGGCGCGCTCGCTTGCCGCGCTCGGCGACGCCTATCACCAGGCGGCAGACACCGCGTCCGCGCGGGCCGCGTGGCGGGCCGGCATCGACATCTTCAACCAGCTCGGCCATCCGGAGGCCGACGTACACCGGGTCAAGCTGACCAACAGTCCACAAGGGACGAACGAGAGATGAATGATCTGAGGAGGCAAATGATGAGTGAACCCAGCGAACTGGCCGAGCGCCTGCTCGACAAGTTGGACGGGCTGGCCCAGTTGGACGACGAGGAGCGCGAACTGGCGCGGGCGATCCTGTGGGTCGCCAAGGACATCATGATCGTCGGTAGCCCGCTCGACAAGCCGCTCGACTACACCCCGTCCGAGGTACCGAGCTTCAGGGACGAGTTCGCCAACTCGTTCACGCCGCAGACCGTCGACTTGCTCCTGGGATACCCTCGCGTTCAGCTCGTCGACCCGGCCGGTCAGCCCGGCATCCCGTCGGCGGACTCGGCCTCGGCGTCCCCCCCGATGATCAGTCGAACTCCCTCCCCATGACCGGCCCGAACCGGGCCGCGTGGCCGGCCGTGCTGGTGTCCATGCCGTTCATGCAGATCGACCGGCCGTCCATCCAACTCGGACTGCTCAAGGAGATCGGCACGGCGCACGGCCACGACGTCCGGACGCTGCACGCGAACCTGGACTTCGCGGCCCGGATCGGGGCGGACTGGTACCGGCTGCTGGCCGAGTCCCGCGGCCGGCTGGTCGGGGACTGGCTGTTCGCGGTCGAGGCGTTCGGCGACGCCGCGCCCGACCGCGACGCCCGGCTGCTCGCGGAGCTGACCGGCGAGCTGGACTACCTGACCTCGGCGGCGGAGCCCGCGCTGGACCGGTTGCTGCGCACCAGGGATCGCGACGTGCCCGCGTTCCTGGACGACCTGCTGGACGGCTTTCCGTGGCACGAGGTGCGGGTGGTCGGGTTCAGCTCGACGTTCCAGCAGAACACCGCCTCGTTCGCGCTGGCAAGGCGGCTGAAGCGGCGGTTTCCGGAGCTCGTGACCGTGTTCGGCGGGGCGAACTTCGACGGCGAAATGGGCCGGGAACTGGTGCGGTCGGTGGACTGCGTGGACTACGCGGTGATCGGGGAGGGCGACACGGCGTTTCCCCGGTTGCTCGAGGCGCTGGCCGCGGGCACCGGGGTGGACGGGATCCCCGGGGTCGCCCGCCGGGTCGGGGACCGCGTGGTCGCGACGCCGCCCGCGGCCCCGCTGACCGCCCTCGACGACCTGCCCGCGCCGGACTACGACGAGTACTTCGACCGGGCGGCCCGGCTCGGGCTGCCGGTCGACAACGTCTGGCTGCCGTTCGAGTCCGCCCGGGGCTGCTGGTGGGGCGCCAAGCACCACTGCACCTTCTGCGGCCTGAACGGAACCACGATGCGGTTCCGGGCCAAGTCGCCGGACCGGGTGCGCGCCGAACTGGCCGGGCAGTCCCGCAGGTACCGCACCTTCCGGTTCGAGGCGGTGGACAACATCCTCGAACCGGCCTATGTCCGGGAGCTGTTCCCGGCACTGGCCTCGGACGAGCTGGACTACCAGATCTTCTACGAGGTCAAGGCGAACCTGAACCGGGCGGCGCTGCGGACCCTGGCCCGGGCCGGTGTCACGCACCTGCAGCCCGGCCTGGAGTCGCTCAGCTCCAACGTGCTTCGCCTGATGGACAAGGGCGTGCGCGCCGCGCAGAACGTGAACCTGCTGCGTTGGGCGCGGTACTACGGGATCGGGGTCGGCTGGAACATTCTGTGGGGGTTTCCCGGTGAGACCGAGGCGGACTACGCCGCGCAGGCGGCCGTCGTTCCGCACCTGGTGCACCTGCAGCCGCCGATGAGCGCGGACCGGGTGTGGCTGGAACGCTTCAGCCCGCTGTTCACCCGGCCGGACCGGTTCCGGATGCGTCACCGCGAACCGGAGCGGAGCTACCGGTTCGTCTATCCGTCCACAGTGGACCTCGAGCGGATCGCGTACTTCTTCGACTACGAATTGGAACAGGCGCTGCCCGAGGCGGCCTATGCCGACCTCGCCGCGGCGGTCGACAGCTGGAAGCGGACCTGGACGGCCGGGTCCCCGCCGGTACTGCGCTACCGGTCCGCGCCCGGTCACCTGCGCATCGACGACACCCGCTTTCCCGGCCGGGAGGGCAGCTACACCTTCCGCGACACCCTGGCCGAGATCTACCTGGCGTGCAGCGAACGGCCGAGCACCGCGCAGGCGGTCCGCCGCCGGCTCGGCCTGACCCAGCCGGTCGGGGTGATCGAGGACGCGTTCGCCGAGTTCCAGGCGCGCGGCCTGATGTTCCTGGACGGCTCGCTCGCGCTGGCATTGGCCATCCCGGCCACCCCCGGCCGATAACTGTTTTCACTTAGGTAGTTTTCGTCGTAATGGTCACCGGCTGAATGGGTTAGGGTCGATAAATGGGGAGGGGAATTTGGAGGCCGGGGAATGCCAGACAGTGAATTGCACATGCAGGCCAGCCTGTGGAACGGCAAGCACGGGCGCACCGCCGTCCTTGTCATGGAGGGGGCGGCCCGCGACCGGTCCGACGGCGGCGGCGTTGCCGTCGACGCGCTGCACCGGATCGCGCTGGCCCGCGGGCTGCGGTTGACCACCGATCTCGACCGGCGGGACACCCGGCCGGTCGGCGGCTGGCGGGTGCGGATCGACCGGATCCACGCCGTCACGGTCGAGTGGCCGCACCACCGGCCGCTGGTCGACGGCGTCCCGCTGGACCTGCCGTCCGGCTGGTTGCGTACCGCCTCCGGCGCGGGCGAACTGCTGCTTCTGGTCGGCTACGGCCTCGGCCTGCGGACCGGAACCGGTCGGCTGAGCGCCCAACTGGAGCGCGCCTGCCGGGACGGTGCGCTGGTCGCCGGCACGGTCCCGCTGCTCACCACCGACCCGGACCCGGCCGAGCTGCCCACCCAGCGGGTTCCCGGCGACGACCGGGTGTTCGCCGGCGCAGGCGACCGGATCGCGGTCGGCTGAGCCGGCGCTGTTACTCCACGCCCAGCTCGTCCAGCGGGTGTCGGGGATCGGCCAGCCGCACCGGATCGACGGCGCCGCCGGAGCGGATCAGCGTGTTGATCGGGTCGACGACGTCCCACACGTTGACGTTCATCCCGGCCAGCACCCGTTGGTCTTTCAACCAGAACGCGACGAACTCGCGCGCCTCGACGTTGCCGCGGAACACCACCCGGTCGTACTCGCCCGGCTCGACGAACCCGGTGAACTCCATGCCGAGGTCGTACTGGTCGGTGTAGAAGTAGGGCAGCTCCCGGTAGCTTGCCTTGCCCGACCGCATCGCGGTGGCGGCGGTGGCCGGCTGGTTGAGTGCGTTGGCCCAGTGCTCGACCCGGATGTGCCGGCTGAGCACCGGATGGAACGCGTTGGCCACATCGCCCGCGGCGAAGATGTGCGGATCGCTGGTGGCCAGCGAGTCGTCCACCACGATGCCGTTGTGCACGTCGAGGTCGGCGTCCCAGGCCAATCCGGTGTTCGGTTCCACCCCGACGGCGACCAGCACGGCGTCGGCCGGGATGTGGCTCCCGTCGGCCAGCCGGACCCCGGTGGCCACGCCGTCCGCGGTGGTGATCTCGGTGAGCTGGACGCCGAACCGGAGGTCCACACCGTGTTCCCGGTGCAGTTGCGCGAAGACCGGCGCCACCTCGGGGCCGAGCACGCGCAGCAGCGGCAGCTCGGCCGACTCGACGACGGTCACCGCGACGCCGTTGGTCCGGGCGGCCGCGGTCACCTCGAGGCCGATCCACCCGGCGCCGATCACGACCAGCCGGGCGGCGTTGGCGATGACCTCCTTGAGCGCGTCGGAGTCGGGCAGCGCGCGCAGGTGGTGCACGCCGGTCGCGTCGGCGCCCGGCACCGGGAGCCGGCGCGGCCGGGCGCCGGTGGCCAGAAGCAGCCGGTCGTAGCCGTCGCTCGCGCCGTCGGCCAACCGGACCCGGCTGCTGCTCCGGTCGATTCCGGCCACCGCGACGCCCAGCCGCAGGTCGATGTCGTTGTCGGCGTACCACTTCTCCGTGTGCACGAACACGGTGTCCCGGTCGGCCTTGCCGGCCAGGTAGTCCTTGGACAGCGGCGGCCGCTCGTACGGTCGGTACTGCTCATCGCCGATGAGCGTGACCCGGCCGTCGAATCCCTGACCGCGTAAGGCTTCCGCGGCCTTGGCGCCGGCCAGGCCGGCACCGACGATCATGAAATGCTGGGTGGCCATCTGGCCGTTCTCCTTACGTAGCGGCGAGGTCAGCCGTGGACCCCGGTGAGGGCGAAGAACTCCTGCCGGGAGCGGGCGTCGGCGCGCAGCGAACCGAGCAGCGTCGAGGTGACCGTGTTGGACCCGACGGCGAGCACACCGCGCAGCGTCATGCAGCTGTGCTCGGCCTCGATCACCACGCCGACGCCCTTGGGTTGCAGGTGATCGCACAGCCAGTCGGCGACCTGCTTGGTCAACCGTTCCTGGACCTGGGGCCGACGGGCGAAGTGTTCGACCACGCGGGCGAGCTTGGACAGCCCGAGGATGCGCTCACCCGGCAGGTATCCGACGTGCGCGACGCCGACCACGGGCAGCAGGTGGTGCTCGCACACCGACCGCACCGGGATGCCCCTGGCCAGTACGAGCTCGTCGTAGCCCTCGTCGTTGGGGAAGGTGGTCAGGTCGAAGGGCCGCGGCGTGAACAGTTCGGCGTAGGCGCGGGCCATGCGGGCCGGCGTGTCGCGCAGGCTCTCGGACTCCAGCGAGACGCCGAGCGCCTGCAGGAACTCCCGGGCGGCGCGCTCGGCGGTTTCGAGGTCGACCTGGTCACCCGGCTCGTGCACGACCCGCAGTGCGGAGGTCGAACGCATCGTCACGGTCAGCTCGCGTTCAGCGCGGCGAGCAGCGCCAGCACGACGGTGATGACGGCGATGAGCCCGTGGCCGACCACCACCGGAACCGGGAAGCTCCGCTCCGGCGGTGCGTCGCTCGCGCCGGCGGTGGTGCCCCGGACGGTGGGCAGCCAGCGAACCAGCATCGCGAAGCCGAGCAGGGCCACCGGGACCAGCAGCACGACCGCGGTCCAGGCCAGGGCGGTGGAGTCGGCGATGAGGTAGACGATCCACAGCACCAGCCCGATCGCGGCGAGCGCGAAGTGGCCGAAGATCAGCGGTGGGGAGAGCCGGGTGCTGCTGGGGTTTCGCACACCACCCTTGGCAACCCAGGTTCCCAGCATGACGAAGCCGCCGACCGCGGTGAGCAGCCAGGTGATGAGCGCGGCGATACCCACGATGAGTCCTCCTGTGGTCAGTCAGTTCTGGTCTGGTAGCCCTGCGCCTGGGTGGCCTCGTCGGCGACCCGGACGCCGTAGTGGTAGGCGAGCTTTCCGCCCAGGTAACCGGATGCCGCGAGGGCGACCAGGCTCAGCGCGGACAGCACCAGCGGGCCGGTGGCGACGGCTGCCGGGGTGTCGTAGTCGGCCTGGCGCCAGAAGAAGTTCCCGATGTAGGCGGCGGTCACCGCCAGGTTGAGGCCCATGTGCAGCAGCCCGGTGCGGAACGCGGGGGTGCCGGTCGGGATGGCGAACAGGTCGAGCAGCCCGACCAGGGCCGCCGCCACCGCCCCGATCACCCCGATCGCGATCAGCCAGACCGAGCCCTTGGCCAGGAAGCCCGGGTCGTCGACGAACCGGGAGGCGAGGTCGAAGACCAGGGCGCAGACCCAGGCGCCGATGGGCACGGTCACCAGGATCGGGTGGAACGGATGGCCGTACGGGCCGGCCAGGAGCGCGCTTACGGGACGTTTCGCCGCGGCTTGCGGAGTAGACACGATAACACCTACCTAGGGGTTTATTTCACCAACAGAGTTTGGTCTTATCCGCCTCGTCCGTCAAGTCCAGCAGGTAGATGCTCACCCACACGACTTGTGAACACGCTCGTAGGAGATATTCTGCGGGGGTGACGACCGACGAGCCCGCGGCCGACCCGGCGATCAGAGCGGTAGCGGCGCTGGAGGACGGCCTGCGCCGGGGGATGTACGTGTTCATCCGGCGGGTCCGCCGCCCGGTGACCCGGGACGAGGCGGCCACCGCCGTCGGCATCTCCCGCAAGCTCGCCGCGTTCCACCTGGACAAGCTGGTGGACGCCGGCCTGCTGCGCGCCCGCTACGAAAGCGTCGGCGGCCTGCGCAAGGTCGGCCGCACTCCCAAGGTCTACGAGCCGACCGAGATCGACATCCGGGTCAACATCCCGGAACGCCAACACGAGGTCCTCGCCGACATCCTGATGGACGCCGTGATCACCGAGTCGGACGGCGAAACCGCCCGCGACGCCGCCCTGCGCGTGGCCGCCGCCCGCGGCGAGTCCCAGGGCACCGACGAACGCAACCGCCTGCGTCCCGGCCGGCTCGGCGCCGAACGCGCCCTCACCATCACGGAGTCCTTCCTCACCCGCCTCGGCTTCGAACCCACCCGCCCCGACCCGACCTGCGTCCGCATGCGCAACTGTCCGTTCCATCCGCTCGCCGCCAAGGCCCCCGACCTCGTCTGCGGCATCAACCGCGCCTACCTCGCCGGCTTCCTCTCCGGACTGCGCGCCACCACCGTCGACGCCGTCCTCGCCCCCCGCCCCGGCGAATGCTGCGTCGAGATCCGCCCCATCGGCTGACCCGAGTCGGCTATGTGGTCGAGGCGCGGATGACCAGACGGCAGGGTTGGCGCAGGACGCCGGAGCGGGGGCGGCCGTCGAGAGCGGCGAAGAGGTGTTCCACCGCGGTGACGCCGAGTTGGGGGAGGTTGAGGTCCACGGTGGTGAGCGGCGGGCGGGAGTCGGCGGCGAAGACCTCCCAGTTGTCGTAGCCGACGATGGCGACGTCCTCGGGGACGCGGCGACCGAGGTCGGAGAGGGTCTGGGCGGCACCGGTGCCGATCTGGTCGTTGCCGCAGAAGATCGCATCGACGTCGGGGTGGGCGGCGAGCAACGACCGGGTGGCCTGGCGGCCCCAGGCTTGGGACCACTCGCCGTACAACGGGTCGCCGCTGAGGGGGAGGGCGGATTCGGCAAGCACGGTGAGGAACGCGCTGGCGCGGTCGCGGGCGGCGCGGTAGCTGGCCGGGCCGGTGATGTGGGCGATGTGCTTGCGGCCCATGGCGATCAGGTGCTCGGCGGCGAGCCGGGCGCCGCCGGCGTCGTCGGCGAGGATGGAAAGGTCGGCGGGGTCGTCGGACTCGCAGTAGACGTAGACGACCGGAACCGGGATGTCGCCGGTGAGCGAGGGCCGGGTGTCGTTGTTGTCGCCGAGGATGACGAACCCGTCGACCTGGCGGGCCAGCAGCGTGCGGATGTAGTGCCGGCGCCGGATGGGGTCGCCGCGCGCGTCACACAGCAGCACGGACATCTGCTCGTTGCCAAGCGCGTTCTCCACACCGAGCAGGATCGGGATGGCGAACCGGCCGGCCAACTCGTCGGTGAGCAGGCCGACGGTGCGGGTGCGGCCGGAGATCAGCCCGCGGGCCAGGATGTTGGGCTGGAACGACAGTTTCTCGGCGGCCTCGAGCACCCGGCTGCGGGTGGCCGGCGCGACCTCGTCGCGGCCGTTGAGCGCCTTGGACGCGGTGGCCACCGACACGCCGGCCAGCGCGGCCACGTCGGTCAGCGTGACCGCCTGGCTCCGCTGTCGCGTCACCCCTAGTCCCTTTCGGCACGGTTTTCGGCTATTGACACCACTGTAACGGTCCGCTTACGGTCAGATCGCCGAAAACGTTTTCGGCCTCTCGAGGTGACGCACATGCCGATCATCCGGAGGCTGATGGCCTCCCTGCTGACCAACGTTCTCGCCGCCGGGGTCCTGACCGCCCTCGCCGTGCCCGCCCGGGCCGAGCAGACCATCGGGTACCCGACGTTCTCCGGGCCGGCGCTGCCCGCCGAACCGGGCGCGTACACGCCCGGCAACATGATGCGGGCGATCTACGACCGCGAGGTGGCCGGCACCGACTTCTGGATGGACCGGCTGCTCGCCCGGCCCGGCGCCGACCCGGCCGGGAACTGGCTGATGACCCGCGGCCGGACCGTCTACATGAGACAGCACAGCAACGCGGTGATCGGCTTCGGCGGCCGGGTCGCCTACTACAACGAGTTCTTCGACAGCTTCACCAACCAGGGCGGGTACGCGATCACGATCGGCTCCGGCGGGTTCGCCGAACAGCCGGCGCAGCGGCTGCAGATGCCCAGCCACTGGCGCGGCAGCTACCTCAACGCCGCCCTCGGCCTGCGCGCCGACGTGCGCAAGTTCATCACGCACGAGAACGTGGCCGTGACCAACGTGTCGATCACCAACACCGGCACCGCCGCCCAGACCCTGTCGCTGACCGTGTCCTCCCCGCTGGTCGCGACACCCGAGGGCGACGAACTGACCGGCGTGCACGACGTGCTCAACTCCCGTGGCGAGCGGCTCACCACGGTGTTCCCCCGGCTGTCCGGCCAGGGCCTGACCCCGCGGGACGGCCAGCTCGCCGGCACCGTGACCGTCGGAAGTGGACAGACGGTCACGGTCAAGGTGCAGCTCGGCTTCCTGTCCGACGAGATCCCCGAGTCGCGCACCGGATACGACATCTACCAGGTGTTGTCGCCGGACAACGCCTTCGCCCGGCACGTGCGGGCCTACAACCTGTGGTGGGCCGAGAACGTCCCCTACATCGACGTCCCGGAGCCGGGGATCAAGAAGTACATCTACTACCGCTGGTGGCTGATGCGCTTCAACTACCTCGACGCCGACATCCCGGGCAACGACTTCCAGTTCCCCACCTCGATCGAGGGCGTGCTCGGCTACAACAACGCGATCGCCCTGACCGTCCCGATGTTCATCGACGACCTGAAATACCTGCGGGACCCGATGTACTCCTACGGTCCCTGGGTGTCCACCGGAGAGTCCTCGCGCGGCGGGCGGTTCCTGGACAACCCGGGCGATCCGGAGAACTGGAGCAACAGCTACACCCAGTACATCGCCGAGGCGGCCTGGCGCAGCTACCAGATCCACGGCGGCCAGCGCCAGATCGTGGCGAACCTGGCCCGCTACGCCGAGGGCGACGTCAAGGGCCAACTCGCCTTCTACGACCGCGACGGCAACGGCCTGATCGAGTACGACTGGGGCGCGCTGACCGGCAATGACGCCGACGCGGTCTCGTTCGACTGGCGGCCGGGCAACCTGGACCGGGCCGAGTCCGCCTACCAGTACAGCGGCGCGCTGGCCGCCGCCCGCGCCTACGAGACCATCGGCAACACGGCGAAAGCGGCGGAGCTGCGCGCGCTTGCCGACCGCATCCGCACCGCGATCGTGTCCGTGCTGTGGAATCCCGAGCGCGAGCTGTTCGAGCACCGGCACGTCGCGACCGACGCGCACGACCCGTGGAAGGAGATCAACAACTACTACCCGTTCGCGGTCGGTGCGATCCCGAACGAACAGCCCTACACCAACGCGTTGCGGCTGTTCGCCGATCCGGCGCAGTACCCGGTCTTCCCGTTCTACACCGCCAACCAGGCCGACAAGGCGGAGGCCGCCGAGGCCGGCTTCCCCGGCTCCAACAACTTCTCGCAGATCAACTCCACCGTGCAGTTCCGGCTGTTCTCCTCGGTGCTGCGCAACTACGACACCGACGCGATCACCGCGGAGGACTACAAGAAGCTGCTGTACTGGAACGCCTGGGCCGGGTTCGTCCGGGGCAACACGCAGTTCCCGGACTCCAACGAGTTCTGGTTCAACTGGAACCCGGCCACCCAGAACATCGACGGCCGCTCCGGCATCCACCACACGATCCTGGGCAGCAGCAACTGGACGATGATCGAGGACGTGGCCGGGCTGCGCCCGCGCGACGACCACCGGCTGGAACTCGCGCCGATCGACATCGGCTGGGACCACTTCACGGTCAACAACATTCGCTACCGCAACAGCGATCTGACCATCGTGTGGGACGACCCGGCCGACGGGATCGTCCGCTACCCGGGCATTCCGGAGGGCTACTCGGCGTTCGTCGACGGCCGGCGGGCGTTCACCGTCGACCGGCTCACCCACCTGCTGTGGGATCCGGAGCGCGGCCTGCTGGAGTTCCCGGACGACCCGACCAGGGTGGGCCGCACCCAGCGGTTCCGGGACATGGCCGCGCCCAACCAGGTACGGCTGACCGGCGACCGGCTGACCGACCTGTTCGCCAAGGCCGGCGCGGACATCGGCCGGACCGGCGACGCGACCAACGTCGCGCTCGGCGCGAACGTGTCGGCCTCGTTCAGCGAGAGCGGGTTCGACCCGCGCGGCGCGGTGGACGGCGCCACGATCGACGAGCCGTACTGGAGCACCCGGGGTTCGCCCAACGCCGAGGACACCTTCGAGGTCGACCTCGGTCGGGCGCAACCCCTTGACACCGTCCGGCTGTACTTCTACCGGGATCGCACTCCCGGCGGGCTGGCCGAGCCGGCGATGTACCGGATCCAGTACCGCGACGGGTCGCGCTGGGTGGACGCCCCGAGTGCGGCCCGGATGCCGCTCACCCCGCGGGCCAACTACAACCAGGTGCGGTTCGGCGAGATCAGCACGGACCGGATCCGGGTGGTGCTCACCCACCAGGCCGGCCAGCGCAGCGGGCTCAAGGAGATCCAGGTCCTGCGCACCGGCGAGCGCGTGCAGAGACCGGCCAACGCGGCACCCTACGTGCTGGCCAAGCAGGACCTCGGGTTCAACCGCTCGGCGAAGGCCCGGCTGGTCGGGGTGGTCAAGGACGACGCCCTGCCATCCGCCACCCTGGCCGCCCGATGGTCGCAAGTGGACGGACCGGGCACGGCGATCTTCACCGACCCGGACGCGGCGGCCACCGTGGTCACGTTCACCGAGCCCGGCCGGTACACGCTGCGCCTGTCCGGGACCGACGGCGTGGCGACCGGCACCTCGACGGTCTCCGTCGTCGCGACCCCGGTCCCGGACGTGATCAACGTGTCGATGGACGGTACGCCGACGGCGTCCTCGACGTCGCCCTGGGAGAGCGTCGCGGCGATCAACGACGGGATCGACCCGCCGACGTCCAACGACGGCGTGAACCGACGCTGGGGCACCTGGCCCAACGAGGGTGAGCAGTGGATCCAACTGGACTGGGCGAGCCCGGTCCGGGTCAACGCCTCGGACATGTACTTCTTCGACGACAACGGGGGAGTGCGCGCCCCGGCGTCCTGGCGGATCCAGTACTGGGACGGCGCCGGGTTCGTCGACCTCGCCGATCCCAGCGGTTACGGCACCGCGATCAACCAGTACAACCGCACCACGTTCGGCAGCGTGACCACCACCCGGATGCGGGCCGTGCTGCAGAGCGGCCTGGCCTCGGTCGGGGTGCTGGAGTGGAAGCTGCTCGCCGAGCCGGCGGTGCGGGTCGAGCCGGTCACGGTGGCCACCACGGTCGGGCGGGTACCCGAACTTCCCGGCACGGCGACCAAGGTCTACGCCGACGGCACGACGTCCGCCGCCCCGGTGGTCTGGCAGCCGATCACCTCGGACCTGGTCGCGCGACCCGGAACGTTCACCCGGATCGGCATCGTCGACGGCACCGCACTGCGCGCCACCGCCACCGTCACCGTGCTGCCCTAGGAAAGGCACGCCCATGAGGAGAAGCTGGCCGGCGGTCCTGGCCGCGGTGGTGTTGACACTGACCGTAGTCAGCCCGTCATCCGCGGTGAACCCGATTATCACCACGCGCTACACCGCGGACCCCGCGGCACTGGTGGTCGGCAACACGCTGTACGTCTACACCGGACACGACGAGGCTCCGGCGGGCGGCACGAACTTCGTGATGCGCGACTGGCAGGTGCTGTCCACGACCGACGCCACCAACTGGACCCAGCACGGCGCGCGGCTGTCCCTCGGCGACTTCCCGTGGGCCGGCGCCGACGCCTGGGCGGCCGAGGTCGAGCCGCGCAACGGCCGGTACTACTGGTATGTCTCGATCAACGGCAACGGGCCGGGCTGGATGAACATCGGCGTCGCGGTCGGCGACAGTCCACTCGGGCCGTTCACCGACGCCATCGGCGGCCCGCTGATCAGCGACAGCACACCCAACTCGTCGGGGCTGAACATCGACCCGACCGTGTTCGTCGACGACGACGGCCAGGCCTACCTGTACTGGGGCTCCTTCTGGGGTGTGCGCGCCGTCCGGCTCAACCCGGACATGATCTCCATGAACGGTCCGGTGATCACCCCGCAGGGCGTCACGAACTTCTGGGAGGCGCCCTGGCTGTTCAAGCGCAACGGCGTCTACTACCTGGCCTACGCGGCCAACGACGCCGGTTGCGTCAGCTCGTCCAGCTTCGCCTGCATCCGCTATGCCACGGCGAGCAACCCGCTCGGCCCGTGGACGCACCGCGGCGTGGTGCTCGACCAGGTCAGCTCGACCACCAACCATCCGGCGATCATCGAGTTCAACGGGCAGTGGTACATGGTCTACCACACCGCGGACGCGCCGGGCGGCGGCAACTTCCGCCGCTCGGTCGCGGTGGACCGGCTGTTCTTCAACGCCGACGGCACCATGCAGAAGGTGGCGCAGACCCGGGGCGGCGGCGGACCGCCGAGCGGCACCAACCACGCCCGCACGGCCACCGCGGCCACGTCGTTCGTGTCCGCCTGGGAGAACCTGGCCGCGGTCAACGACGGCTTCGTTCCGGCGAACTCGGCGGACCGCACGCGCCCGGTGTACGGGAACTGGCCGCAGCAGGGCACCCAGTGGGTGGAGTACCGGTGGACCAACCCGGTGTCGGTCAGCCGGTCGGCCGCCTACTGGTTCGACGACAACCAGGGCATCGACCTGCCCGCGTCCTGCCAGGTGCAGTACTGGACCGGCAGCGCGTATGCCAACGTGCCCAACCAGTCCGCCTGCGGCGTGGCGGCCAACACGTTCAACGTCACCACGTTCAGCCCGGTGAGCACCACCCGGCTGCGATTGAACATCACCGCCAGATCCGGTTTCTCCACCGGCATGTTGGAGTGGATGGCATTGAACTGATTCACCAATTCTGAAGGGGACACACACAATGGGGAAATTCCACAGGTTACTCGTCATGCTCGCGCTCGTCCTGGTCGGTGTCACGGCCGGCCCGGTGCCGGCCACCGGGGCCACCGAGTCGCCCGGCATCCTCGCCAAACAGAGCCGCATTCCGCGGTTCATCACGCAGGCGGGCGCCTATACCGGCAACTTCCGGGAGTCGGCGAACTTCGTCGTCCGCTGGGGTGACGCGGTCGACGTGGTCGCGTGGGCGCGCACGAACCGCGGCATCAACGACTACCCGGCCTATGTGCTGGAGAAGATGGAGGCGACCTACACCTACTTCAAGAACACCGCGCGGTTCATCGACCCGGACAGCATCTCACCCGGCCGGGACTACCGGATCAACGTCTACCTGTGCGGCAGTTGGCGCAACAACTTCCTGCCGCCGGCGAACTGGGCCGGCTCGGACGAGATCGGCGTCGGCCACATCTGCCTGCCCTACGACAAGATCTGGGACATGTGGGTGGAGGGGCACGAGTACAACCACGTGCTGCAGACCTACGCCAGCCAGCTCAACCGGCAGCAGGGCCGCGGCGGCGGCTTCGGGTTCGGCAACCCGAACTCGGGCCGGTTCTGGGAGGCGCACGCCAACTTCATGTCCCGGATGCGCCGCCCGGAGGTCGTGATCGGCTCCGGATACTTCGGCGCCCGGCACCACTTCCGGTGGCTGGCCCAGGAGACGTACTACGGCGACTGGTTCCTGATCAACAAGATCCGGGACACCTTCGGCCTCGAGTCGGTCCACCGGATGTGGTACGAGGCGCAGCAGGGTGAGCACCCGATCCAGACGATCAAGCGGCTGTTCGGGTTGGACCACTCCCGGTTCGGCGAACTGATCGGCGACTATGCCCGCCGTCAGGTCGTCTACGACTACAGCGACGGCGCGTCGATCCGCAGCGACGTCTGGCGAGGCGGCGCGAGCTACTCGCCCCGGTACACGGTGTCGCTGGAAACGGTCAACCAGGCCAACGGTGACTACCGGATCCCGGCCGTGAAGGCTCCGCAGCAGTATGGCTACAACCTCATCCGGCTCAACCCGGCCCAGTCCGGCGGCCAGGTGAGCGTTCGGCTGACCGGCAACGTCAACCCGTCGATCGGGTCGGACTGGCGGTTCAGCCTGGTCGCGGTGCGCAGCGACTTCTCCGTCCGGTACAGCCCGCAGTTCGGGCCGAACCAGACCGCCACGTTCGCCTTGCAGGGCGGCGAGTCCGTCCTGATGCTCGCCGTGGCGGCCACTCCATCGGTGCACATCAACTACCGGGACGGGGTCACCGTCGACACCTACCCCTACCAGCTCAACATCCGCGGCGCGACACCGGCAGCAGGAACAACCTGAGGCCAGGAAAGGAAAGGAGTACGGAAATGTTCGCGAAACGACTCGGTACGCTGCTCGCCGGGGTCGCCGCCGCGCTGACCGCCGTCGCGAGCCCGGGCACGGCACAGGCCGACGACGTCGCCATCCAGGCGTGGAACCCGCCGGCCAACCTCGTGCAGCCGCTCGACCAGGTGTGGCGGCACGTCGAGTCCACCTATCCGAACCTGCACGGGTTCCGGAACTACGGCTGGGACCAGGTCATGGCCAACCGCGGGTTCATCAACTACTGCGTGCGGTGGGACTCCAGCGCACCGGTGTCCGCGGCGCTGCGCGACCAGATCCACGCCGCGCTCACCCGCCAGTTCACCAAGTGGATGAACGTCATGGTGGAGAACGGCCAGGGCTGGGAACGCTGGCCGTACCCGAACGTGCCGGTCCGCGTGGTCGGCTGGGCGGTGCGCAACCGCGGCACGCTGCAGTGGACGGACAACTCGGTCGACATCTACGTCAACGACATCCGGGAGAACGCACCGCAGTGCCGCGCCGACTGCGGCCGGTTCTTCCACCAGGACGGCAACTACTCGCGCTGCCCGGGCGGCGCCGCCCGGCACTACGACATGTCCCTGTGGCTCACCGCCGGGTTCCGCGGCGGGGCAGGCGGGGACTGGGGTCAGCGGGTCGGCAGCGAGTACTTCGTCGGCGCGCTGAACAACGAGAACATCCACATCTTCCTGCACGAGGTCGGCCACAGCTTCGGCTTGGACGACTTCTACGACTGGACCCCCACCGGCGTGCCCGGCTTCCTGATGAAGGCGGGCAGTGCCGCCCAGATCACCACGTTCGACGCGTGGATGTTCCGGGACTGGTGGCGGCACCTCAAGAGCCGCTACGGCTTGTAATCCCGACCGGGCCGGATCGGGCCGCTACGGGCGCGGCGGCTCGATCTGGCGCGGGTGGATGTCCAGGTCCCGCAACGTGTTCGACAGCTCGTCGAGCACGGCGGCGGTGTTGATGTAGAACGCCGACTCGCGGATCCGGAAGAACTGCCAGCCGCACCGCTCGAGATCGCGCCGCTGGGCCAGCCTGCGCTCGTAGGACTCCGGTCCCGGCCAGGTGTCCCCATCGCACTCGATTGCCAGCCGCGACTTGGCGCCGACCACCACGAGATCGAGCGGGTGCGCCGCGCCGGGATAACGCGGCACCACCGTGTAACCCTTGTCCACCAACTGGTTCGCCACCCGCTGCTCGAACAGCGAGGCGAACGGGTCCACGAGGCGGTCCTCCGGCACCATGGCGATCAGCCCGCGGCCGTCGCCCTCGCGCCGCCGGTTGATCACGCTGTAGCAGTGGTCGAGCAGCTGGAACCGCATGTCCTCGGCGTTGTCCAGCTCGGTCAGGGAGACCGAGTGGAACAGCCACATCTGGTCCCTGGCCCGGGAGGCCGCCACGTTGTACCGCTGCACGAACAGATCCCGGCCGAGCACCGCCATCCGCTGACCTTCCCGCGGCGCCGCGACCATGGACAGGAACATCACGTCGCGCTCGGCACCCTGGAATGCCGCGGAGTCGCCGCACTGCAACCTGCGCGCCGCCCAGTCCTCCGGCGCGACCCGGTCCAGCAGCCGCTTCTCGATGGCCTTCGCCTGCGCCGAACCGAGCAGCGAGATGACCCCGAAGCTCAGCCCGTCGTAGCGCGGATCGGCCAGGCACTTCTCGATGGTCTCGACGATCGCCTCCACCTCGACCGGGTTGACCTTGTTGGTGGTGCCCTCGACGTGGCCGTCCGGCAGGTGCACGGCGACCACCGGCTCGAGCCGGTCGGCCCCGTACTGGCGCACCGGCAGCAGCCGGATCCCGTCCGGCTCGTAGGCGACCCGGTTGGAGAACCCGATGATCTCCGGCACGCACCGCCGGTGCTCGGTGAGCGTGAGCAGGCCGCGGTAGCGCATCTTCGCCTCGTCGAACAGGCTGCGCTGCGGGTCCTGCCAGGCGGACCGGTACGGGTCGTCGGCCAGGTACTGCGCCGCCAGATCGCGCAACTGCTGCTGGTCGACGCCGACGGCGGTGGGGGAGACCTGCTTGTCGTCCCCGATCACCACCATCTTCGGCGCCAGGTACTGCAGGAACGTCGCCTCGAGACCGGCCTGCGACGCCTCGTCCACGATCACGACGTCGAACATGTTCTCCCGGATCTGCAACTGCTCGGCGATCCGGTAGATCGGCATGATCCATACCGGCACGGCCGACCGGCAACTGTCCATCGCGGTCCGGACCTCGGCCCGGCGCTGCCCGGCGTAGCGTCCGGTTCCCTTGCCCAGCCGGCGAACCAGGTATGCGTAGTGCTCGAGGTTGGCCCGCGCCTGACCGGTGAGCCGGTCCGGAGACACCGCGTGGCCCCACGCCCTGGTCGCGGCCAGGGTCTCGACCTGCCGCCGGATCCGCTCCTCGGTGCGGCTGATCCGCGCCTGCAGGTCGTTGACGTCGGTGACGGTCTGCTCGAGCACCCAGACACAGGTGGCTGCCCACGCCCAGGCCGCGGTGAAGCCGGCGAGCCGGGAAACCCATTGCGGGTCACCGGGATCCCGGTCGATCGCCGCGCGCAGCGGCGCGGCCGGGGTCAGCCCGGCGGCGAGCAGGTCGCGCCGCGCGAGGATCCGGCGCACCTCGGCGAGCCAGGTCACTCGCCGGTGTTGCGTGGCGTACGCGTCGTGGTCCCGGGCGCGCACCGCGGCCAGCATGGCCGGCACGCACGGTGCCGCGTCCGCCCACCTGGCCGCCTCCTCGAGGGAGTTTTCCAGGTGCCGCAACGGTTCGACGGCCGCACCGGAGGCGTCGGCCGCGGCCGCGGCATCGACCAGCTTGGCGTAATCGCGCACCGCGTCCAGGTCCGTCCAGTCCGGACGGGGGATGCCGAGCCCGGTCAGCCGGCCCTGCTCGACCTCAAGCGCATCGGCCAGCCGCAGCAACCGGTGCAGCTGGGTCAGTTCGGTGATGTGCCACTGCAGGCGTTCCTGCGGCGTCCCGAAGTCGCCGGGCACCGGAACGCCGTCCGGCCAGGTGCGGTCGAGCGCGGCGAGCATCTTGTTGGCCTCGGCCCAGGTGAGGAACGCGGCCAGCTGCCCCGTGGTGGTCGGTGGCAGGCCGTCCACCCGCACTCGGGTGAACACGGACTGGGCCTGCTTGACCGGTTTCGGGGCCAGGCCGCCGAGTTTGGGCATCCCGTCCGGTCCGGTCTTGATCGCACCGCCGCCCTGCAGGTGCGCGTAGAGCGCGTTGGCCGGCGGGATGAGCGGACCGACGTCACCGCCGGCCACCTCGATCTGAACCACCGGGCCGAGCTGGCCGACCAGCACGGAACAGCGCTGCGTCAGCTCGCCGAGCTGGCGGGCACGACCCTGCCAGATGCCGGCCCGGCCGGTGCGCACGTCGGTGAGGGCCTCGGTCATCCAGGTCTCGCGCCTGCGGGCCAGATCGTCGGCCTCCGCGGCGAGCTGGTTCAGCCGGGTCTGGAGTTCGGTGCGGGTCTGCGGGTCGAGCCGGAGCACCGCCGGATAGGCCGGGTGCCGGCGCATCGTGTCGTGCTCCACCTCGGCTCCGGCGGCCGCGCGCTCGGCGGCGGCCAGGTCGGCGAACCGGGCCGTGTCGGGCAGCGTCTCGGCGTCCGGCAGCCGCAGCAGGGATTCGGGCTCGTCCGCGGCCAGCTCGCGGTCGAGCAGGTAACCGTGCCACTCGGCGATCTCGTCGTCGCGCAGCGGTGCCCGGCTGCCGGACGGGACCGTGAGGTGCTCGGCCAGCCAGCCGTACCGCACCGCGTCGGCGCGCAGCTGCCAGGCGATCGAGGCCAGGGTGCCGCGGTAGCCGGCGTGCTCGTGCGTGCCGACCTCCTGCTCCCGGGCGTGCACGAGTTGTTGGTACAGGCCGACGCGTTCGCGGCGCAGCCGTTCGACCGCGTCCAGGCAGGCGCCGACCGTGGCCCGGGCGGTGACCGGGTCGTACTCGGTCGCGGCGGCGGCGATCCGGCCGACCGCCACCTTGAGGTCGGACATGTCCTCGCGCGAGGTGCCGACCACGGCCACGGACAGCGGCCGGATCTCCGCGGGCAGCTTGTCGCGGACCTCGCGCAGCGCCCGGTCGGTGTGCGCGGTGACCAGCACCCGCTTGCCCTGGGCGAGCAGGTGCGAGATCAGCGCGGCGGCGGTGTGCGTCTTGCCGGTGCCGGGCGGTCCCTGCACGAGGGTCTGCGCCCTGGTGTCGACCTGTTGCAGGATCTGCAACTGCACGTCGTTGACCGGCAACGGAAGGAACGGGTCGCCGTCGACCATGACCAGCGCGCCCTCGGTCGGGTCGCGGCTCACCCGCGGGGTGTGTCGCGGGTCGATCAGCGGCAGCAGGCCGTCCGGCACCGCGCCCGCGGTGGTGAGCTGATCGACGATGGCCTGGAAGATGTCCACCAGTCCGCGCTGGGACCGGCGGCGCAGGATCACCGCCGGGGCGAACGCGGCGACCGCGTGCCGGGCGGGCTCCGGCGCGGTCTCGGTGTCGCGGTACTCGCCGTCCGCGTCCAGGCTGTGCACCAGCCGGCGGATCAGCCCGCCGATCTCCTTGCGGTGCAACGGATGCGATTCGAACAGCCGGGCCTCGGCGCGGATCTCGTTGACGTGGGCCGGGTTGGCGACCAGTCCGGGGTCCAGCATGTCCAGCTCGACCTCGACGGCGTCGGCCGCCTCGACCCGTTGCACGGTCAGCCGGCCGGTGTCGTCGTCGAAGTGGATCGCCGCGGGCGCGCTGAGCAGGTGCCGCTTGATCGTGGGATGTCCGGGCGGCGTCCAGGCCAGGCAGCCGGCGGCCACCACCAGTTCCAGCTCCTCGGGATTGCCCGCGGCGGTCACGTAGGCCGAGAACAGCTCGCCGTACGCCGCCCGAACCGGCCGTTCGACCCGTTCCCGCGCGGCCCACCGCTCCCATTCGTCCAGCCACTGCCGGCACCGCGCCGTGATGTCCGGCGGCGCCTCGACCGTCGTGCCGTCGAACTCGGTCGCCGCGATCGGCTCGGGCGCCCGGTCCGGGTCGTCCAGCGGCCCGGCCAGCCACGGCGCCAACTCCTCGTCGGCCACCGGCGGCTCCGACCGCGCAACGCGGTCGATCGTGAGCAGCGCGTCATCGAACCCCGGCTCGTCCACCCGGTGCGCCGCCGTCACCGCCGGATGTACCGGCAGGTCCGCCAGCCACAGCACCGCCCCGTCCCGCCGGTAGCTGTCCACCACCCGCGGCGGCAGGTTCTTCAACTGCTGCGCCCGCCCCAGAAACTCGAACAACCGCTTGGCGCGCCCGATCAACGGATCCGAAGCCGCGACATCCTCCCCAGGATGGGAATCCACCACGAGATCTCCTCGCCGACGACACTACCCCGTCCGAGTGTCCCCCACCCGCCTCCCCCTGGCACGCCGATTGGCCGGTGGACATGCCGCAGGCCCGGCGCCTGCGGCGCCGGGCCCAACGTGCCCGGGCGCGGATCAGTTGTTCAGGGTGATCACGGCCTGGGTGGCGCCCGGGGTCATGGTGACGGTGCGGGTGGTGGCGTTGTAGCTGCCGCCGGTCACGCTGACCACGGTCGACGAGGCGAACACCGGGAGTTGGACGAACACGGCGCCGCCGGGCGGGGTGCCGGTGAGGTTGACCGTGATCACCCGGCCGGCCCCTGGCTGGGTCACCGCGAGCGAGACGCCGTAGGTGGACCGCGCCGCGGTATCCACTGTGTACGACGACGTGATGTTGTTGACCGTGGTGGTCTGACCCGGCGCGATCCACGCGTTCGGGATGCCGCGTCCGATGTAGAGCGGCCGGGTGTAGGTGAACGGACCGGAGCCGCTCGCGGTCAGGCCCTCCGCGGCCACCGCCCGGATCAGCGCTAGCTGCTGGTGAGCGATGGGCCAGGCATAGGGAACCGCGCCGAACTGCGGTCCGGCATGGCTGCCGGCCCAGATGTTGCTCGCGCTCGGCCCACTGCCGTTGGCCTCCCACCAGGCGTTCGGGCCGCCGGTGGTGGTCTGGATCTGCCAGGCGTAACTGGTGATCGCGAGGTCGCGGAACGCCGTGCCGTACAGGCCACCCTCCGAGTACGCGGTGTTGTACGCGGTGGAGTAGCCGGAGAACGCGCCGAACGACGGGAACGGCACCCGGCCGGCGAGCCGGCCGAAGCCCCACTGGTACATCCGGTCGAGCTGGGCCGGGTCACCGACGATGCCGGACAGCGGGGTGCCGCCCATCAGCATGGTGTCCCACTGGTTCTGCCCCGACCACCCGGCCTGCGCCCAGTTGGCGTCGTTGAAGGTGTTGCACCGGTTGGCCGTGTTCGGCCGGTGCACCTCGCACGGCAGGAAGTTGAACCCGTTGGCCGACTGGTTGGTGCCGATCACCGTATTCAACGCGTTGTGCAGGCTGGTGTAGGCGCCCTGCGCCCAGGTCGCCTCGGCGGTCTGCCCGATCCGGGTCGCGATGTACTTGTACGCGGCCAGCCCGATCAGCGCCGAGTAGTTCGACAGGATCCACTTTCCGGTGGAGTCGTTGTCGAAGTTCGACCGCAGCGTGCCGTCCGAGTCGAGCTGTGCCGGGAAGTGGGTGCGCATGATCGTGCGCAGGCTCGGCCCGAACTGCGTCTGGTTGTCGTTGAAGAACTGGTTGACGAACGCGGTGTCGTTGGTCTTGGACAGGTAGACGGCCCACGCCCACGGCGTCTTCCACAGGCCGTCCCAGTACCAGTTCGCGCCGACCGACGGGAAGCCCGGCTGCTCCGAGGTCCGGCCGACCAGCAGCAGGTTCCGCGCGTCGCTGAAATCGCCGGTGGCGAACCGGGCGACCAACTCGCCGGGCACGTCGTGGTTGAGCAGCCAGGCGTAGTTGTTCGCCCCGGAGAACGGCGCCTTGCCCACCTGCATCATCAGGTGGTACGCGGTGCCGGCCCGGTAGGCGTTGCGCAGCGCGGTGCCCGGGTTGGCCAGGCCACCGGTGTTGGGCAGCGCCACGTTGGGCAGCGACGGCTGGGCGGTGGCGTCGATCCGGCCGTTCCAGAAGGCCGCCATCTGGCCGAACGCGGTGTCGTAGCTCGGCGCGCCGGCCAGCGTCGCGGTGGACGGGTAGGCCACGTTGGCCCCGAACCGGTCGATCGCGGCGACGAAGTCGTGCGTCCGCGTGGTGCCGGCGGGCACGCTGTCGTTCACCGGGGTGAGCCGCACCAGGTTCGGCCCGGACGCGTTCGGCGGCACCGTGACCGCGGCGGAACCGTTGTTGGTGACCGAGATCCGGGTGTAGGCGAGCACGAACGGGTTGCCGCCGATCACGGTCCGGTTGGCGAAGTTGGTGATCGAGATGGCGACGTTGTTGCGGGTGAACGCGGTGCGCAGGGCCGGCAGGTAGCCGGAGTCCATGGTCCACTGGATCGACTGCGCCGGCGGGGCCTGGCCGGCGGCCAGGCCGAAGGTGAACACCCCGAACGAGTACATGGCACCGCAGTAGCTGGTGCCGCCCGCGGTGTACGTGGTCGGCACCCCGCGGGCGAAGTACGAGCCGGACAGGTAGGAGAACGCCGGGTACCAGTTGCCCTGCCAGCCGATCGCCGACTGGTTGAAGAAGCCGAACGCGAACGGGTCGCGCGGGGTCGGGAAGTTAGTGCCGAAGCTGCGCGGCAGGCTGGCGTTGTTGCAGGCGTTGGTGGGCAGTTGGGGCAGCGTCTCGAACCCGCCGCCGCCACCGCCGTCCGAGGTGAAGTTGGGCAGCCGCCAGACCCGGTCGGTCGCGGTCGAGCAGGGCAGCTGGACCAGTTGCGCGCCGTTGGTGGCGGGGGCGCTGACCACGATGCACTTGTTGCTGTGCACCGCCTGCAGGTTGAACGTCTTGTCGGTGCCGGTGATGGTCACCGGCACCAGCCGGAACCGCTGGCTGTTGCCGCTGTTGCAGGTCTGCTGGATGGCGCGGGCGTTGTCCGCGGTCGAGGCGCCGGCGATGTCCGCGCACTTCCCGGCGGACGTGCCGATCGTGTAGGTGTCGGAGGTCGCGGACAGCGGGGTGAACGTGAACGACTGGTTGGTTCCGCCGTGGCAGTTCCACTGGATCAGGTTCACGTCGTCCCCGGTCTGGGCGCCGAACACGTCCAGGCAGCGGGCGCCGTTCTGAACGACCGCGGTCGAGGTGAAGGTGACCGCCGCGGCCGCGGGCGGTGCGGCACCGCCGAGCGGAACCCCCAGTGTGGCAACCAGGGTGGCGATCAGGAGGCTGCTGCGTCGTCGCATGGGTCACCGTCCCGGTAGTTGAACTACCACTCTCCGCACTCTACCGTGGTTGTGCAGAATATAGAACGCTGTTCGGTATTTCGAACATCGGAGGTGGGCGTCGTGGCCCGGTCCGCAATCTCCCGTCGAACCCTGCTCGCCGTCGCCGGTGGCGCCGTCGCGTGCTCGGCGCTCCCGGTCGGCCGGGCGAGCGCCGCCGTCGCGCTCCGGCCGGACGTCGGTGTGTCGGTCTTCCCGTTCCCCCTGCCCCAAGTCGCCCTGCTGGACAGCCCGTTCCGGGCCAACATGAACCGGATCCTGGCCTACCTGTCGTTCCTCGACCCGGACCGGATGCTGCACACCTTCCGGGTCAACGTCGGCCTTTCCTCGACCGCGCAACCGGTCGGCGGCTGGGACGCGCCGAACGTCGAGCTGCGCGGGCACTCCATGGGGCACTTCCTGTCCGCGTTGGCCCTTGCCTACGCCAACACCGGAACCGCGGCCCACAAGGCCAAGGGCGACTACCTGGTCGCCGAGTTGGCCCGCTGCCAGGCCCGGGCCGGCGCCGTCGGGTTCAACACCGGCTACCTGTCCGCCTACCCGGAGAGCTTCATCGATCGGGTCGAGGCCCGGCAGACGGTGTGGGCGCCGTACTACACGCTGCACAAGGTCATGGCCGGCCTGCTGGACATGCACCTGCTCACCGGCAACGCCCAGGCACTCGACGTGCTGGTGCGCCAGGCGGCGTGGGTGAAGTTCCGCACCGACCGGCTCTCCGCCGCACAGATCCAGAGCATGCTGGACACCGAGTTCGGCGGCATGAACGAGGTGCTGACCAATCTCTACGCGGTGACCGAGAACCCCGATCACCTCACCGTGGCGCGCCGGTTCGACCACGCCCGGATCTTCGACCCGCTCGCCGCGAACCAGGACCGGCTGTCCGGATTCCACGCCAACACACAGATTCCGAAGATCATCGGCGCGATCCGCGAGTACCACCAGACCGGGGTCGAGCGCTACCGCACGATCGCCACCAACTTCTGGGACATCGTGACCGGGCACCACTCCTACGCCATCGGCGGCAACAGCAACGGCGAGTACTTCCAGCCGCCGGAACAGATCTCCAGTCAGCTGTCCGACAACACCTGCGAGTCCTGCAACAGCTACAACATGCTGAAGCTGACCAGGCAACTGTTCTTCACCAACCCGTCCAGAGTGGACTATCTGGACTTCTACGAGCGCGCGCTGTACAACCACATCCTGGCCGGGCAGAACCCCAACGCGGCCAGGCATCAGCACACCTACTACGTCCCGATGCGGCCCGGCGGGATCAAGACCTACAGCAACGACTACAACAACTTCACCTGCTGCCACGGCACCGGGATGGAGAGCCACACCAAGTTCGCCGACAGCATCTACTTCTTCGCCGGCGAGACGCTCTACGTCAACCTGTTCATCCCGTCCGTGCTCACCTGGCCCGGCCGCGGCATCACCATAAGGCAGGACACCACCTTCCCGGACCAGCCGAGCACCCGGCTTACCGTCACCGGCTCCGGGCACATCGCGCTGCGCGTGCGGGTTCCGTCCTGGGCGCGGCAGGGCACCCAGGTCCGGCTCAACGGGGTGGTGCAGAACGTCACGGCGACGCCGAACACCTTCCTCACCCTGGACCGGAACTGGGCCTCCGGCGATGTGGTCGACATCGCGGTCACCCCGTCGATCGTGCTCGAATCGGCCCCGGACAACGCCGCCGTGCGGGCGGTGAAGTACGGCGCGGTGGTGCTCGCCGGCGAGTACGGCACCAACAACCTGTCCACCATGCCCACCCTGGACTCCGCGACCCTGCGCCCCGATCCGAACGTGCCGCTGCGGTTCACCGCAACCGCCAGCACGGGGGCGGTGTCGCTGATCCCGTTCTTCCGGATGCACGGCCAGCGCTACACGGTGTACTGGCGGAACAACGCCGTTCCGCCGATCCAGCCGTTCGTGGCGCACTATCCGTTCGACGAGACCAGCGGCACCGCCGCGGGCGATGCCACCGGCAACGGCCGGACCGCCACACTGGTCGGCGCGGCGTCCTGGGCGGCCGGTGCGGTCAGCCTGGCCGGCACCGACGGGCACGTCCGGCTGCCCGGCGCGATCCTGTCCGGGGCCAACGACTTCACCATCGCCAGCCGGGTCCGGCTGACCACCGTCAGCACCTGGTCCCGGGTGTTCGACTTCGGCACCGGAACCAGCGCCTACCTGTTCCTCACCCCGCGCAGCAGCACCGGGACCGCGCGGTTCGCGATCACCACCAGCGGTTCCGGTGGCGAGCAACGCATCGAGGCACCGGCCGCGCTCCCGGCCGCCACCTGGACCCACGTGGCGGTCACCCTGGCCGGCAACCTCGCCATCCTGTACGTCAACGGCACCGAGGTGGCCCGCAACGCCAACATGACGCTGCGGCCGGCAAACCTGGGCAGCACCGGCCTGAACTACCTCGGCCGCTCCCAGTACGCCGGCGACCCGTTCCTGTCCGGCCAACTCGACGACTTCCGCATCTACAGCCGGGCGCTGTCCGCCACCGAGATCCGCGCCCTCATCTGAGGAGTAGGTACATGCGCCACCTCGCCGCGTTGCTCGCCGCCGTGCTGGCGGCGGCGAGCATCCCGCTCGCCCTCGCCCTCGCCGTCGTCGCCCCGCCGGCCCATGCCTGGGAGAACGGGCTGGCCCGAACGCCGCCGATGGGCTGGAACCAGTGGAACGCCTTCGGCTGCAACGTGACCGACGCACTGGTCCGGGCCACCGCGGACCGGTTCGTCGCGACCGGACTGCGCGACGCCGGCTACAGCTACGTCAACATCGACGACTGCTGGATGACCCGCAACCGCGACGCGGCCGGCAACCTGGTGCCGGATCCGGTGAAGTTCCCGGCCGGCATCCGGGCCGTCGCCGACTACGTGCACGCCCGCGGGCTCAAGCTCGGCATCTACTCCAGCGCCGGAACGCAGACCTGCGCCGGATTCCCGGCCAGCCTCAACAACGAGCAGCGGGACGCGAACCTGTTCGCGTCCTGGGGCGTGGACTATCTCAAGTACGACAACTGCAACAACCAGGGTGTGCCGGCGCAGACCCGGTACACCCGGATGCGTGACGCGATCATCGCCACCGGCCGGCCGATGGTGTACAGCATCACCGAATGGGGCCAGAACCAGCCGTGGAACTGGGCGCAGCCGGTCGGAAACCTGTGGCGCACAACCGGCGACATCACCGACTCGTACGGCTCGATGCTGTCCATCTACCGGATCAACGTGCCGCTGGCCCAGTTCGCCGCACCGGGTGCGTGGAACGACCCGGACATGCTCGAGGTGGGCAACGGCGGCATGACCGACACCGAGTACCGCACCCACTTCACGCTCTGGTCGATGATGGCGGCGCCACTGCTGATCGGAACCGACCTGCGCACGGCCAGTCCTTCGACGCTCGCGATCCTGGGCAACCGCGACGTGATCGCGATCGACCAGGACGCACGTGGTGTGCAGGCGCGCGAGGTCCGCTCGGCCGGCGGCCTGCACGTGCTGTCCCGGCCGCTGGCGGGCGGCGACTTCGCCGTAGCGCTGTTCAACGAGACCGGATCGACCGCAACGATCACCACCAACCCGGCCGAGACCGGGCTGCCCGGCGCCACTTCGTACCGGCTGTTCGACGTGTGGTCCAAGGCGGTCAGCACCACCACCGGCACGATCAGCGCGTCCGTGCCGGCGCACGGCACCGTCGCCTTCCGGGTCACCCCGGGCACCCAGGCCGGCCCGCCGCCGGGCACCTCGTTCGTCAGCGACCTGCCCTGGCAGGCGTCCACCAACGGTTGGGGTCCGGCCGAGCGCGACCGGTCCAACGGCGAGCAGCCGGCCGGTGACGGCCGCCCGCTCAGCATCGGCGGGGTCGGCTATGCGAAGGGCATCGGCGCCCACGCGGCGAGCACGATCGACGTGTTCCTCGCCGGCCGCTGCTCCACCTTCACCGCCGACGTCGGCGTGGACGCCGAAACCGGCACCAACGGCACCGTCACGTTCTCCGTACTCGGCGACGGCACCACCCTGACCAGCACCGGCATCCGGCGTGGCGGCCAGGCCGCGCAACGCATCTCGGTCGACATCACCGGCCGTACCACGCTGCGCCTCACCGTCGGCAACGGCGGCGACAACATCAACTTCGACCACGCGGACTGGGCGAACCCCCAGATCACCTGCTCAACCTGAGGCGGTGAGTCGCAAACCCTTGCCGTTGTTGGTGATCGTCAGGGTCTGGCCATCGATCCGATAGCTGGCCGCGCCGTTGAGTACTTCGGTCGCGGCCTGCTCCACGGTCATGATCTCCGGCTCGCAGGCCATCAGCGTCGACATGCCGGGTTCGAAGATGAGTGTCGAGCCGGCAGCACGGTACTTCACGGCGCGCAGGTTGCACAGCCCGGTCACGGTCACCTGCTCCGCATCGAAGATCAGCGTGGCGTCCACCCCGGCCGGGGTGCTGCCGGCGATCTCACCCGCCATCAGGGTGTCCAGCCGCCAGGTGGTGCCGGTCAGCGGCATCGCCTGCTCCTCGGTGAGCACCAGTTCGGCGTCGGCCGCACCGAGTACCAGCTTGTCCCCGTCCAGCCGCCAGGACGGTCCGCCGGTCAGGAACCTCACCAGCCGTTCGTCGCTGGCGTGCCGGTCCGGGTCACAGGCCATCTCGGTGATGCTGATGTCGGCGGTGGCCAGCCGGCCGCCCGTGGTGTCCACGGGCCCGCTGATGGTGTTGCAGCCGCCGCTGGCCACCAGGCGTCCGTCCTCGGTGAACCGCAGGGTGGTGGTCGTCCCGGCGGGTTCGGTCGTCGTGAACGTCCGGCCGCGCAGTTCGGCACCGCCCGGTGCCGCGGCGGGTTCGTCCCTGGCGCCGCATCCGGCCAGAGGGAGGGCGGCGGCCACCACGATTGCCAGCGCTGCGTATCGCACGATCCAAGGACGGGACATCACCGCTCCATGGTTGCACCACGGGCCGGGCCCACCGGGTGGGCCCGGCCCGGTCTGGCTCAGGGCTGCGAGATCCAGTAGTTGATGAAGTCCATGACATCCGGCCGGAACCGGGTGCCGCTGTTCGCCGGGTTGGTGCCGGCCACACCGTTGGTGTGGATACCGATCACGCACCAGCCGACGCACGGACCGGAGCTGGAGTACCGGTAGACCGGCGACCCGCTCTGCCCGCCGAACGTGTCGACCCAGTACCACAGCTTGTTGGCGGTCTGCGAGTAGACGGTGTCGCCGTCCCACCACATGGTGCCGTACGGCTTGTCACCCGGGTATCCCTCGACGTAGAGGTACTGGCCCACCAGGTTCTCGCCGGTGTTGTACGACCAGCCGAACCATCCGGTGGAGTAGCCGATGTCGCAGGTCAGCTTCACCAGGCCGTAGTCGTAGTCGGACGGGTAGCCGTTGATCCAGTTCCAGGTGGTCCAGACGTCCGCGATGCCGCCGCTGCAGGTGCCGAACGGCTTGCTGTTGCCGGTGCGCCCGGGCGTGACGGTGTAGGAGGTGACCCAGCTTCCGTTCCAGTGCACGCAGTGCCCGGCGGTGACCAGGACGTCGCGGCTGAGCATGAAGCCGGTGCAGCCGCCCTGGTTCGTCTCCAGGTGCGCGATTCCGCCCCACGGGTAGGTGGACGGGATGGACTCCTGGACCCGGCCGTCCGGCCCGATCACCGAGTTGGTGCCGAACCCGCCCGGCTCCGCCTTGCCCGTGGCCGCCGCCGTGGCCGCACCCAGCGACCCGGACCGGCCGCCCGCCGCCGACTTCAGCGCCGTCGCGGTCTGCGCCGGCAGCGTCACGGTCTTTCCGGTTCCGTTGACCATCGTGATGCCGTCCGGCGCGGGCGCGGGCGCGGGCGCCGGTGCCGGTGCGGGTGCGGGTGCGGCCGCCGCCGGACCCGCCACCACGCCGGTCAGTGCCACCGCCGCGGACCCCGCCACGGCCAGCGCGACCGTGCGGAGCTTGCGAACTCTCTCGAGAGAAATCATGTACACCCCTTCTGTCTCGCGGCATCTCGTGCCGCCGGGGAGAAGGAAGTCCAGCGGGCCGGTCCAAATACCCGGGCGCGGCCGGTTTGCCCCGCCACGACCCGGTCTCTGCCCTTCCGCGCAACCACGGCCGCCCTTCCGCCGGCCGCATTCGTTGACCGGGCCCACACAAAGGGTCGCCGCGCCTCGTTTCACCCCCAGCAACCGGTCTGGAACCGGCAACTCGCGGTCCGGAACCGGGAACTCGCGCAGTGAGCAGGGACGACGGTTGACGGCGGTAGCGCAACACCCTCGAGCGTCTACTGTGGAGCCACGTAGTTCCGAGCGCGCTCCTGGGCTTCGCGAAGGACCGCGGCCGCCGCAGTGGGGTCGGGGGGCGACGCGTCGAGCTTGGTGAGGGCTTCCGTCACGGCGTCGTGCAGGATCTTGCGCTCGGCGGCCTGGGCGGCGAGTTCGGTCGACTTCGTCCACAGATCGATGAAGACGACCACCTTGGAGCGCAGCACCCAGGGGTCGAACGGCTTGGTCAGATAGTCGACCGCGCCGATTTGGTAGCCCCGGAACGCAAGCCGGGCGTCGTAGTTGAGAGCGGTGAGGAAGATGATCGGAATGTGGCGGGTGCGTTCCCGCTGTTTGATGTGGGTGGCGGTCTCGAAGCCGTCCATCGTGGGCATGCTGGCGTCGAGCAGGATGACGGCGAAGTCGTCGACCAGCAGCTGCTTGAGCGCCGCCTCCCCACTGGTCACGGACACGGCCTCGACCGGAAGACCTTGCAGGATCGCCTCGAGGGCGATCAGGTTCTCCCGGCGGTCGTCGACGAGCAGCGCCTTGGCCTGCCGGACCGTCATGGCGTCCCCTCGGCGACCGCGCCGGCCCGCCGGGTGCGGCTCTGCGCCGCCCACGAGGAGATCACGCCGAGCAACTGATCGAGGTCCACCGGTTTGGTGATGTAGTCGTCGGCACCGGCGGCCAGGCTGGACTCGCGGTCCTCGGGCATCGCCTTCGCGGTCAGGAACACCACCGGCAGCTGGGCCCCGATCGGCAGCGCACGGATCATCTGGGTGGTCTGGTTGCCGTCCAGGTTGGGCATCATGGCGTCCATCAGCACGATGTCCACCTCGGGGTGCTCGGTCAGCAGCCGGATGCCGTCGGTCCCGTTGTCGGAGTACAGGACCGTCATTCCGTGCAGCTCAAGGGCACTGGTCAGGGCGAAGACGTTGCGCACGTCGTCGTCCACGATCAGCACGGTGACCCCGTCCAAGTGTCGGCCGGGGGTGGCGGCCACCGCCGTGGAGCCGATGATCGGGGTGCCGGTGAGCGGCGGAAGCCCGTCCGCGGTCGTGGCGGGCGGGGTGGACCGGCGATGCACCGGAACCGCGTCCGACGGCAGGATCTGCGGCAGGTACAGGGTGAACGTGGAGCCGATGCCCAACTCCGACTCCACGGTGATCGCGCCGCCGAGCAGCCGGGCCAGCTCCTTGCTGATGGACAGCCCGAGCCCGGTGCCGCCGTAGCGCCGGCTGGTGGTGCCGTCCGCCTGCTGGAACGCCTCGAAGATCATGGCGAACTTCTCGTCCGGGATGCCGATTCCGGTGTCGTGTACCGAGAAGGCGACGACCGCGTCGGCACTGTCCAGCGTGTGCATGCCGAATTCCCGGGTGGACGGGGCCGAGTCGATGTTCAGCGTGACCGTACCGGTCTCGGTGAACTTCACCGCGTTGGAAAGGAGGTTGCGCAGGATCTGCTGCAGGCGCTGTGCGTCGGTGACGACGTTGGCCGGGACCTGGTCGGCGCAATGGGCCCGCAGCTGCAGGCCCTTCTCCTCGGCCTGGGCTCGGAAGGCCCGCTCGACGTCGTCGGCCACGGTGGTCAGATCCACGGCGGACAGCTCGATGTTGACCCGGCCGGCTTCGATCTTGGACAGGTCGAGGATGTCGTCGATCAGCGACAGCAGGTCCGAACCGGCGTTGTGAATGGTGTTGGCGAACTCGATCTGCTGCCCGGACAGGTTCTGCTCGGGGTTGTCGGCGAGCAGCCTGGCCAGCAGCAGCAACGAGTTCAGCGGGGTGCGCAGCTCGTGGCTCATGTTGGCCAGGAACTCGGACTTGTACTGGCTGGCCTGGGCGAGCTGTTGGGCGTTCTCCTCCACGCGGCGGCGGGCGGCCTCGATCTCCAGGTTCTTGATCTCGATGTTGCGGTTCTGCTCGGACAGCAGCGCGGCCTTCTCCTCCAGCTCGGCGTTGGTGCGCTGCAGCTCGGCCGACTGTTCCTGCAGCTCCGCGGCGAGCCGCTGGGACTGGCCGAGCAGCTCCTCGGTGCGCCGGTTGGCCTGGATGGTCTTGATCGCCACACCGATGGTGACCATCAACCGCTCAAGGAAAGTGAGGTGCAGTTCGGAAAACGCTGATACGGAGCCGATCTCCAGCACGCCGAGGGTCTCGCCCTCGAACAGCACGGGCAGCACGCCGACCGCGGCCGGGGTGAACTGTCCGACCCCGGAGCGGATCGGCGTGAAGTTCGCGTCGGCGTTGCGCACCACGATCATCTGCTTGGACTCGCCGGCCTGGCCGACCAGGCCCTCGCCGCGGGCGTAGGTTCCCTGGTCGCCGGTGCCCAACCCGTAACCGCCGTAGAGCCGCCACACGCCGGTCCCGTCGAAGTTGCCGGGAACCTCCAGGAAGAACGCGCCGACCTGACCGTTGACCAGCGGAACGACCTCGTTCATGATCATCTGGCAGACCTCGCCGAGATCACGCTGGCCCTGCAGCAGGCCGCCGATCCGGGCCAGGTTGGAGTCCAACCAACCCTGGTCGGCGTTCTCCCTGGTGGTCTCGCGGAGCGCGACGATCATCTGGTTGATGTTGTCCTTCAGCTCGGCGACCTCGCCGCTGGCCTGCACGCCGATCTGCTGGGTCAGGTCGCCCCGGGTCACGGCCGTGGACACGCCGGCGATCGCGCGCAGCTGGATGGTCAGGGTCGAGGCGAGCTGGTTCACGCTCTCGGTGAGGTCGCGCCAGGTTCCGGCGACGCCCTTCACCTGGGCCTGGCCGCCGAGTTTGCCTTCGGTGCCGACCTCGCGGGCGACCCGGGTGACCTCGTCGGCGAAGCTGGAGAGCTGGTCGACCATGGTGTTGACGGTCTTCTTCAGCGCGAGGATCTCGCCCTGGGCGTCGACGGTGATCTTCTGGGACAGGTCGCCCTCGGCGACGGCGGTGGCCACCTGGGCGATGTTGCGGACCTGGCTGGTCAGGTTGGACGCCATGTAGTTGACGTTGTCGGTGAGGTCGCGCCAGGTTCCGGCGACGCCCTTCACCTGGGCCTGGCCGCCGAGTTTGCCTTCGGTGCCGACCTCGCGGGCGACCCGGGTGACTTCGTCGGCGAAGCTGGAGAGCTGGTCGACCATGGTGTTGACGGTGCTCTTCAGCGCGAGGATCTCGCCCTGGGCGTCGACGGTGATCTTCTGGGACAGGTCGCCCTTGGCCACCGCGGTGGTGACCTGGGCGATGTTGCGGACCTGGCCGGTCAGGTTGGCCGCCAGGCGGTTGACGCTCTCGGTGAGGTCGCGCCAGGTGCCGGACACGCCCTCGACCTGGGCCTGGCCGCCCAGCCGGCCCTCGGTGCCGACCTCGCGGGCGACCCGGGTGACCTCGTCGGCGAAGCTGGACAGCTGGTCCACCATCGTGTTCACGGTGTCCTTCAGCGCCACGATCTCGCCCCGGGCGTCGACGGTGATCTTCTGGGACAGGTCGCCCTTGGCCACCGCGGTGGTGACCTGGGCGATGTTGCGGACCTGGTCGGTCAGGTTGGCCGCGAGCTGGTTCACCGCTTCGGTCAACGCCTTCCAGGTGCCGGCCACGTTGGGCACCTGGGCCTGGCCGCCAAGCCGTCCCTCGGTGCCCACCTCGCGGGCCACCCGGGTGACCTCGTCGGCGAACACCCGCAGGGTGTCGGTGAGCGAGTTGATCGTCTCGGCCAGCTCGGCGATCTCGCCGCGCGCGCTCACGGTGATCTTCCGGGACAGATCGCCCTCGGCGATCGCGGTCGCGGTGAGGGAGATCGACCGGACCTGGTTGGTGAGGTTGGATGCCATCGTGTTCACCGAGTCGGTCAGCGCCCGCCAGGTGCCGGACACCCCGCGCACGTCCGCCTGGCCACCCAGCCGTCCCTCCGTGCCCACCTCGCGGGCCACCCGGGTGACCTCGTCGGCGAAGCTGGAAAGCTGGTCGACCATGGTGTTCACGGTCCGGCCGATCCGGTTGAACTCACCGCGCAGCGGCCGGCCCTCGATCTCCAGCGCCATGTGCTGGGACAGGTCACCCTCGGCCACCGCCGCGATGACGCGGGCGATCTCCGAGGTGGGCCGGGCCAGGTCGTCGATCAGCGAGTTGATCGCAGCGGCTCCGGTGGCCCAGGCGCCGTCGAACTCCTCCTCGTCCAGCCGCTCGAGCATCCGGCCCTCGCGGCCGACCACCCGGCTGATCCGCAACAGGTCGCGGTTGCGGCGTTCCTGCAGGTCGACGAGCGCGTTGAAACCGTCGACCACCTGCCCGGCCAGGTCGCTGCGCCGGGCCAGCCGGACGTCGAGCGTTCCCCGGCGAACCTTGGTCATCGCGTCGAGCAGTTCGTGCAGCAGGTCATCGACCTGGTCATCCGCTCCGGAGGCCGGCGACTGCGCCGAAGTCTTCGTCGGTCGGGCGGTCACCATGCGGGCCTCCTGTCATCGCGGCAGGATCCGCTCCATCCCGCCGCCGGAAAGTCTACGAGCGCTAGGGGTGGTGCAGACTAATCCGGCACACGGCAAACTGCGATCGTGAATCAGCCGTCCGTGCACCGTGCCCGACTTCCGGGCGAGGGTGGTTCACCCGGAGTAGCCCGCCGGCTGGTCCGGGCGGCGCTGCGCGACTCCGGCCTGGACGACCTCGCCGACGACGCGTTGCTGTTGACCAGTGAACTCTGTGAGAACGCTGTTCTGCACGCCGGCACCGGGTTCGAGCTGGAGATCACCGTCGGCGACGGCGAGCTGACCATCGCGGTCACCGACCAGGGGGCCACGGCGATGGAGATCCACCGGGCCGCGCCCACCCCCCGCCGGGCAACCCACAACCGCGGCCTGCAGATGGTCGACGCTCTGGCCGCCGCCTGGGGGACCCGGCACGACGAGCGGGGCCACCAGATCTGGTTCACCCTGCGCCTGGACGAGGCGGCGACCGGGCCGAAGCCCTCGGGCGAACTCGACCTGCGGCAAACCCGCTGGCCGGATGTGGCGACCTCGCGGTGGTTGCTGCACCTGCCGGCGAACCACGTCGCGACGCTGCCGACCTCGGTGCTCACCGTCGAACTGCTCCGGCGGCTCGGTGACGTGCTGCAGGCCGACGGCGGGACGGTGTCGGTGGACAACGGCACCGGGGAACGGGAGCTGGCCCGCTACGGCTCGCCGGCCGGCAACGGCCACGTGATCGCGGTGGAGCTGCCGCTGTCCGCGCCGCTGCGTGGCCGGCTGCGGATCCGGACCGCCGAACGCACCGCGGAGATGACCGAGATCGCCGGGCTGTCCGCGCAGCGGATCGCGCTGGCCGTCGAGGCCGACTGGGCCCGCGACGCCGAGCGGAAGAAGTGGTCGTGGCTGTCCCACCTGGCCGAGGCCAGCGAGCTGCTGGCCCAGTCGCTCGACGTCGAGCTGACCGCGGCGATCGTGCCGCAGATCATGGTGCCCCGGCTCGGTCGCTGGTGCGCGGTGCACCTGCTCGACCAGCACGACCGGCTGCGGCTGCGGGCGCTCACCCACGTCGACGAGACCACCCTGGCCGAGCTGCGCGCCGGGCTCCAGGCCGGTGCGGCCGGCCGGCCGCACGACACGTTGCGCGGGTTGCTCAGCGCGACCGCGGGCGACGCCGCCGGTCTCGCCCCGCCGATCGCCGGGATCGCGGTGCCGCTGAAGGTCCGCGGCCGGGCACTCGGGACGGTGAGCGTGGGCCGGCGCACCGACCGCCAGCACGACCCGGACGAGGTCCTGATGATCTCGGAGCTGGCCCGCCGGGCGGCCCAGGCCATCGACAACGCCCAGCGCAACGCCACCCAGGTGGCGACCGCGCAGGCGCTGCAGCAGGCCCTGCTGCCGCGCGCCCTGCCGGCCCGGGCGGAGGTGGAGTTCGCCGCCGCCTACCTGCCGGCGAGCGCGGGCGCCGACGTCGGCGGCGACTTCTACGACGTGCTGGAGATCGGCGACGGGAGCTGGCTCGCCTCGGTCGGCGACGTGTGCGGCAAGGGACCTCGGGCCGCCGCGCGAACCAGCCTGGTGCGCGACGTGCTGCGGGTCCTCGTGCGCGAGGGACATTCCCTCGTCCGCTCGGTCGAGCTGCTCAACGACATGATGCTCGAGGCGCACGATCCCGATCAGTTCGCCACGATGGCCTCGGCGTTCATCAACCGGGACCCGGCCGGCGCTGGGCTCGACGTCGAGCTGGTGCTTGCCGGCCACGATCAGCCGCTGATGGTCCGGGCGGACGGCACGGTGGCCCCGGTCGGTCAGCATGGCAACGCACTCGGCCTGGTCTCCCGGTTCCGCGTGCACGCCACCCGGCATCACCTGGATCCCGGCGAGTCCCTGGTCTTCTACACCGACGGAGTCACCGAGCGGCGCCGGGCCCAGGAGCAGTTCGGTCCGGAGCGGCTGGTCGAGGCCGTCGCCGCGATCCCCGCTTCCTCGGCGAAGGTCCTGGTCGCCGGACTCCGCCAGATCATCAACGTGTTCTCCACCGAGCCCCAGCAGGACGACATCGTGATCATGGTCGTGCGCGCTCCACGGCATTGATTCGGATCCGTTGTCACGCGCCGCGCGGTTCGCGCGAAACGGTGCCTTAGAGTGCTTCGGTAGCCGCGGTTGAGTCCACAGCCGGGAGGTGCTCGACCCCTGGAGGCGCGGTGAGCGAATCGATTCAGCCGCCCGACCGCTTGTCGGTTCGGGTCACCCGACCCGCCGACCGCACCGCGGTTCTGCACGTCGCCGGCGAGTTGGACCTGTTCACCGCGCCGGTGGTGGACAGCCACATCGTCAAGCAGCTCACCGATCATCCCCAGGCCCATCTGGTGCTCGACCTGACCGAGGTGACCTTCTTCGGCTCGGCCGGGCTGGCCACCCTGGTCCGCGCCGCCGAGTCGGCCGAAGATCAGGACGTGGCGCTGCAGCTGGTGGCCGAGAGCCAGATCGTCCTTCGGCCCCTCCAGGTGACCGGGACGCTCGGACTGTTCACGATTCGCCGATCGGTCACCGAGGCCCTCGCGCACCGCGGCTGAGCTCGCCGCACCGCCGGACGGGCTCACCCTCGGCGAGGTGGACGTCCGCCATTCATCGGACCTCTGAACCCATTCGGGTGAAATTGCTGAGTGGAAATGCAGTTTGCAGAATTTCGCGGTTTGCCGCGCGTCCAGGCCGGGTACCAGCATCCGGCTGACCAGCACGGCAGAGAAGAGGCAGCATGGTCGCGGTTTCGGTGCCGTCGTCGCGACGCGTGTCCGGTGTCGTCACCCGAATGGCCGGGTGGCACGCCGGGGAAGCGGTCCCGCAACGGATCAAGGTCCTGCTCGTCGCGGACCTGGGGTTGATGGGAGCCGCGCTCGTCAGCCTGCTGTCCGGAGAGCGTGACCTGGACGTCGCGGGTGTGGTGGCGGCAACCGATCGGGACGTGTTGCCGAGCATTCTCGGAATGCGGCCGGATGTGGTGGTCGTGGACATCGACCATCCGCCCACCCGGGCCCTTGAGCTGGTCGGGCAGATCAGGTCCCGGGTACCGGCCTGTCCGGTCGTCGCGCTCGCGGCGGTCCGGCCGGCCGGACCGGTGCGTCAGCTGCTGCTGGCCGGGGTGCGTGGCGCTGTGGATCGTCACGCCCCCGCCACCAGGCTGCTCGAGGCGATCCGCGGCACGGCGCGGGGCGAGCTGGTGGTGGACGCCCAACTGGCCAAGGCGGCGCTCACCCTGATGGCCAACCCGCTGTCCCGCCGGGAGATGGACGTGCTGCGGCTGACCGCGGAGGGCGCCACCGGCTCGGAGATCGCCCGCAAGCTGTTCCTGTCCCCGGGCACGGTGCGCAACCACCTGTCCAGCGTGCTGGCCAAGGTCCGGGCGCGGAACCGGGCCGACGCCGTCCGCATCGCGGTCGAGGCCGGCTGGATCTGACCGCTCAGCGCCGCGGATCGATGTGGATCTTGGGAGCGGCGCCCCAGGCCGCCGGCCGCTCGCCGGCCAGCGCCCCGGCCGCCTCGGCCAGCCCGACCGTCGCGGCCACCAGCGGCCGCGGGTCCACCGCTCCGGACGCGTACAGCTCGATGGTCCCGGCCAGCCCGCCCGATGCGCTCAGCACGCCGACCACGGTCACGTCCTTGAGGGCCACCACCCGGCTGTCGATCAGGCTGGGCTCGCCGGACAGGCCGACGTAGACGACCCGGCGGCCCGGTTCGACCACCTCGACCGCCCGGGCCGGGTTCTCGGCCGCGTTGGAGGCGTCCACCACCGCGTCGAACCGCAGGTCCGGCAGCGTCTGCGCGGTCCAGACGTGGGCGAAGCCGATCGACCTTGCGAACGTCAGCGACGGCTCGTACCGGCCGAGCAGGTGCACCTCGACACCGCGCGCGACGGCGATCTGCCCGACCAGCAGGCCGATCGTGCCGGGACCGAACACCAGCAGCCGCTCACCGGGGGACAGGCCGGCGCCGAGCACCGAGCGCAGCGCAACGCCGCCCGGTTCGACCAGCGCGCCGAGCACCGGGTCGACCGGCTCGGGCAGCGGGTGCAGCGCGGTGACCGGCACCGGCAGCCGCTCGGCCAGCGCTCCCGGCCAGCCGTTGCGCAGGCCGATCTCGTACCGGTCGGCACACAGGTGCTGCCGCCCGGCCGTGCACCGGTCGCAGTTCCCGCAGCCGAGCATGGTGTCCCCGGTGACCCGGCGGCCCAGCCAGGCCCGGTCGACCCCGGGGCCGGTCTCGGCAACCACGCCGCACCACTCGTGTCCGATCCGGATCGGGTACGCCGCCTGACCACTGTCCAGGTAGGACATCGCGCCGGAGTAGATCTCGGCGTCGGTGCCGCACACCCCGGCCCGGTCCACCTCGACGACCACCTCGCCCCGCCCGGGCCGCGGCGGCGGGACGTCCTGCACCTCGGCCCGGCCCGGACCGGTGATGACGAAAGCGCGCACCTGGATATCGTCCACCGATGAGCGAGCTTGCGAGCGAATCATGAGCCCCCTGCGTAGCTCCGCCTGGTATGCGGGCCGCGGCCGGGACGCCTACATCCATCGGGCCTGGATGCGGCGTGGGCTGCCCGGCTCCGCGTTCGACGGACGACCCCAGATCGCCATCGCCAACACCGCCTCGGATCTCACGCCGTGCAACAGTCACCTGGACGAGGTGGCCGAGCACGTGAAGCGGGGGGTGTGGGAGGCCGGCGGCGTGCCGCTCAACCTGCCGGTGGTCTCGCTCGGCGAGACGCAACTGCGGCCGACCGCGATGCTGTGGCGGAACATGGCCGCGATGGCCACCGAGGAAATGCTGCGCGGCAACCCGATCGACGGCGTGGTGCTGCTCGGCGGCTGCGACAAGACGATCCCGGCACTGCTCATGGCGGCCGCGTCGGTGGACCTGCCGGCCGTGGTGGTGCCCGGCGGCCCGATGCTGACCGGCACCTTCCGCGGCGTACCGCTTGGCTGCGGCACCGATGTCTGGCGGCTGAGCGAGGAGGTCCGCGCCGGCACCCTGTCCCGGGACGACTTCCTGGCCTCGGAGTCGTCGATGATCCGCAGCCGGGGCCACTGCAACACGATGGGCACCGCCTCGACCATGGGCCTGCTGGCCGAGGCGCTTGGCACGACCCTGCCGGGCACCGCCGGGCTGCCGGCGGCGGACAGCCGGCTGCTCGCTCAGGCGCACGAGTCCGGTCGGCTGGTGGTGGAGATGGTGGCGCAGGATCGTAGACCGAGAGGATTGTTCACAAGAGGATCGTTCAACAATTCTATTGTCGCCTTGGCAGCAATAGGCGGATCCACCAATGCGGTTGTTCACTTGTTGGCCATCGCCGGCCGGCTGGGCGTGCCGCTGACCCTGGACGACTTCGACCGGATCGGCTCGGCCGTCCCGCTGTTGGTCGACCTGCAGCCGGCCGGCCGGCACCTGATGGAGGACCTGCACCGGGCCGGCGGGCTGGCCGCCGTGCTGCGTGAGGTGATCGACCTGCTGGACCCCGAGGCGCTGACGGTCGCCGGCCGGCCGCTGGTCGAGACGCTCGACACCGCGCGGATCTGGGACCGCGAGGTGATCCGGAGCCGGGACGACCCGCTGCGCCCGCACGCCGGGATCGCCGTGCTGCGCGGCAACCTGGCCCCGAACGGGGCGATCATCAAACCGGCCGCCGCCTCGCCGCACCTGCTCAACCACCGCGGCCGGGCCGTCGTGTTCGACTCGATCGAGGACCTGCGCGCCCGCATCGACGACCCCGCTCTCGACGTGGCCGCCGACTCCGTGCTGGTGCTGCGCGGTTGCGGCCCGCGCGGTTACCCCGGCATGCCCGAGGTGTCCAACCTGCCGCTGCCGACCAAGCTGCTCCGGGCCGGCGTGCGCGACATGGTCCGGGTCTGCGACGGCCGGATGAGCGGCACCGCCTACGGCACCGTCGTCCTGCACGTCAGCCCCGAGGCGGCCGCCGGCGGCCCGCTCGCCCTCGTCCGTACTGGCGATGTCATCAGCCTCGACATCGCCAGCCGCCGGATCGATGTCGAGGTCCCCGACGAGGAACTCGCGCAGCGGACACCGAACGAAGCGACCCTGGCCGGGTTCGCCGACCCGCATCGAGGCTGGGAACGGCTCTACATCGACCACGTGGGGCAAGCCCATACCGGCGCGGACCTGGACTTCCTCGTCGGCCGCAGCGGTTCGGAGGTCGCCCGCGAATCGCACTGACGCCGGCTCAGTCGCGCAGCATGCCGCCGCCGT
>NZ_DASUCC010000066.1:0-43848 GCF_035762905.1 Actinophytocola sp. | reverse complement strand
TCGGCGCCTGTCTCCTCGATCGCGGTGCCGACGGTGTCGAACACCGGCAGCGTGACGCCGCCGACCTCGACCTCGCGACCGCCCTTGCCCGGGGTCACGCCGCCGACCACGGTCGAGCCGGCGGCGAGCATGCGGTGGGTGTGCTTGGTGCCCTCCGCGCCCGTCATGCCCTGCACGATGATCCTGCTGTCCTCGTTGAGGAAGATGGCCACGGTCCGCTCCCTATGCGACTGCTGCTGCGGCGGCGAGCTCGACGGCGCGGCGGGCGGCCGCGTCCATCGTGTCCACCTGGGACAGTCCGGGCAGCCCGGCCGCGTCGAGGATCCGCCTGCCCTCGCCTGCGTTGTTGCCGTCCAGCCGGACCACGATCGGCTTGCCGACCTCGCCAAGCAGCTCGAACGCCCGCACGATCCCGCCGGCCACCGCGTCGCACGCGGTGATGCCGCCGAAGACGTTCACGAAGACGCTGCGCACGTCCGGGTCGGACAGGATGATCTCCAGCCCGTTGGCCATCACCTCGGCCGAGGCGCCGCCGCCGATGTCCAGGAAGTTGGCCGGCTTCATCCCGCCGAACTCCTCGCCCGCGTAGGCCACCACGTCCAGCGTGGACATCACCAGGCCGGCACCGTTGCCGATGATCCCGACCTGGCCGTCCAGCTTGACGTAGTTGAGGTCCTTCGCCTTGGCCCTGGCCTCGAGCGGGTCCTCGGCGCTCTGGTCGACCAGCTCGGCGTGCTGCGGGTGCCGGAAGCTCGCGTTGTCGTCCAGGGTGACCTTGCCGTCCAGCGCGATCACGGTGTCCTGCGGATCGCGGACCAACGGGTTCACCTCGACCAGGGTGGCGTCCTCGGTGACGAAGGTCTCCCAGAGCTTGACGATCACCTCGGCGGCCTGCTCGGCGACGGCGTCCGGGAACTTCGCCGCGGTCGCGATCTCCCTGGCCTTGGCCAGGTCCACGCCGGCAAGCGGGTCGATCGGGATCTTGGCCAGCGCCTCCGGGCGCTCGACGGCGAGCAGCTCGATCTCGACGCCGCCCTCGGCGGAGGCCATCGCCAGGAAGGTGCGGTTCGCCCGGTCGAGCAGGAAGGAGAAGTAGTACTCCTCGGCGATGTCCGACGCCGGGGTGACGAGCACCCGGCGCACGACGTGGCCCTTGATGTCCAGGCCGAGGATGGCCTCGGCCTTCGCCTGCGCCTCGTCGGGCGTCTCGGCCAGCTTGACGCCGCCCGCCTTGCCGCGGCCGCCGGTCTTCACCTGGGCCTTGACCACCACGGTCTGCCCGAGCTGCTCGGTGGCCGCACGGGCCTGCTCCGGCGTCTCGACCACGGTGCCGGGCAGCACCGGTACCCCATGCGCGGCGAAGAGCTCCTTCGCCTGGTACTCGTACAGATCCACTCGTCAGTCTCCTGAATGCGCGGCGTCCGTCGGACGAAAGGACAGTAGCGAGGCGCGGTCGGCCCCGGCACGTCGCGTCCTGTGCTGTCGCTCACCTGCGGGACGGACGGGTGCTCACCGCGACCACGGCCGCCACGACCAGCGCCACCAGAGCGGCGGCGGACAACCACGTGCCCTGGGCGGCGACGGCCTGCTCGACGCGGCCACTGGTGAGCGGGAACTCCAGGAGGTGCACGCCGACCACGACGGCGGCGCCCAGTAGCAGTGCGGCCGCGCGGGACGGCCGGGACACCGGGGCGAGCACCGCGACGGCGATCACCACCACCAGGCCGAGCAGCAGACCCCAGGAGGACAGCCGGAACTCCGACCAGATGCCGGGGGCGACGAACTCCGGCGCGCGGATCGCGGGCAACCCGAACGCGCCGAACGCGAACAGCACCGCGGCCGTGCCCGGCACCGCGACGGCGATGTTCACGCCGCGTTCGGTGAGGTCGAGGTCTTCGCGCTCGGCGGCGCCGGCGATACCGGCGAGGATCGCGGCCGCCACGGCCAGCATCATGGCGAACCCGGTGAACCAGGTGCCGGCGCCCACGTGCACCGCCTGGCTGACCCCGGCGCCGGTGAGCGCGGCGTCCAGCGTGCCCGCGCCGACCAGCAGGACCGACGCGACCGCCACGGCCAGGGCCGGCCGAACCGCCGCCGCCGCGCCACGGATCAGCATGACGGCGCCGAGCAGGCCCACGATGATCCCGGCCGGGACCAGCTGCCGGTTGGCGAAGCTGTCCGGCCGGTCGATGCCGGTCTCCACCACCAGGAGGGTGCCGAACCCGCCGGCCAGCGCGGCCAACCCGGTGCCAAGGCCGAGCAGCCCGGTGACCAGGTGCAGCCGGCGCGCCTCGAGCCGCAGTTCGGGTTCCTCGTGGGGGACCCGGGTGCGCGGCCAGACGAAGACGACGACCACGAGCAGGCCGACCGCGCCCAGCGCGAGGTACGGGCCGACCGTGGGATCGAGCCGGTCGACGACCAGACCGGCCACGATCGCCGGCATGGTCACGCCGGCCACCCCGACGAGCAGCCCCAGCGTGGTGCCTTTGGCCAGCGCCGAGGGCATCGTGCCGGTGGCGAACATGCTGCCGAGCACCAATGTCCCGATGACGACCAGCCCGCCGGTCCGCGCCAGCGCCGGACTGCCGATGATGTCCAACGCGAGCTGGAACGCGTTGCCGGACCGGAACGGCGGCAGCAGCAACCCGACCGCGGCCACCGTCGAGCAGACGACCCCCCACCCGATCAGGTACCGGCGACTGGACGCCCGCTTGGCCTTCGACGCGCCGGCCAGCCATCGGGCACCGGCCGATGCGGGGACCGCGGCGGCCGACACCGACCGCGCGGACGAGCCGGCGCCGCCGGGCAGCCCGCCCGCCGAGCCGGGTGCCCCGGCCGGGTCAGGTCCGGCCGGCGCATCCGCCGGGGCGCCGTAGGCATCGGCGCCGTAGTCATCGGAGGTGTCCGGAAGACCGTTGCCGTCGTCCAGTTCCTCGGCGTAGGCGGAGCCGGGCACGGCGCCGGCCGAGCCGACCACCAGCAGACCGGCGACCGCCGCCGCGACGTAGCCGGCGAGCAGTACCCACAGGCCGGTACCGGCGGACAGCGGCGCCAGGTTGGTCGGCACCAGCACCTCGGGACGGGAGACGAGCAGGGCGTCCCGGGCGAGTTGCAGATCCATCAGCGCGCGGCCGGGCGCGAGCAGCCCGAAGCCGATCAGCACCCCGGAGGCGACCACCGGACGGCCAAGGAACACCGCGACCAGCGCCAGCACCACCGGCAGGACGGCCAGCCCGGCAAGCAGCGGCATGGCCGAGAAGCCGGCGGCCGGTGCGTCGGCGACCAGGCCGAGGTTGAGGCCGTACACGGTCAGCCCCGCGCCGAGCGCGGAGATCAGCAAGGCGAGGCGGAGTCGACCGGGGACGTCCGACCAGCCGGACCGCGCCGGCCGGGTGACGTCTTCCACGGTTTCCTCCGAAGCGCGTCGCTCCGTCGGGGGGCGTGCGTGCGGCGTTCGGGTCCGCTCAGTCATCGCCACGCACGCTAGCAACATCACTTGCTCCGGCTCGCCGGGCGGTGCCCGACGTCCCAGATTCCGGTTCGGTTGCCTGTCTAAACGGCTCGTCCGATGTAACGAGCATCACATTCTGACGGTCAGACCAAGCTCACCCTCTGTTGTTTACGCAGCATAGTTGACGGGCGGTCCACCACCCGATCGGCCGACACGCGTTACGGATGTTGCCCTCACCGCCGCTGACTCGTTACTGTCCACCGGTCCGTTGTCACGGTCCGGTCACGAAATGGACGGAGTCGGCAACCCCGAGACGCCGACTCAACCGGGTCCCCGCCCGGTGTCCCACCGAAGGCTCGTCCCCGCGAGCGCAGGTGTGTCGGCCGGACTCCCCGAACACGGAAGGGCAGGCTTTGGCTCGACACCGCTCCCCCGGCGGCCGACAGCACCAGCCAAGGGTTCCTGTCGAGGTGCGTCAGCACACCACCTCGACCAGGGCTCAGGGCACAGGTACAACCGGTTCCAACCGCACCGCAACCCCGTCATCGGCGGTGCGCGGCAAGGTTGTCGTCGCCGCGGTCGCGCTCGGCGCGTTCGCGGCGGCCGCCGCCGGACAGACGATCCAGGGCCCAGGCCAGAAATCCAACGACCCCACTCCGCTCGCCGGTGGTGACGCCTCGGCGTTGCTCGGCAGTGGCGGCGTCGGCGGCGACCGGTCGCTCGCGCCGGACATCCTCACCGTCTCCAGGACCGCCGACGGCCCCCTCGTGGCCAAGAAGATGGCCGAGAGCGAGCGGTTCAGCCAGGCACTGGCCGCCGAGGCGCAGAAGAAGCAGGCCGAGGCCCTGCGGGCGAAGTACGTCAAGCCAGCCGAGGGTTCGCTGACGTCGGGCTTCGGCGCCCGGTGGGGAACGACCCACTACGGGGTGGACATCGCGAACAAGATCGGCACCCCGATCCGCGCGGTCGCCGACGGCGTGGTCGTCGAGGCCGGGCCGGCCAGCGGGTTCGGCCTGTGGGTGCGGATCCAGCACGAGGACGGAACGATCAGCGTGTACGGACACGTGGACACGTTCTCGGTGCGCGAGGGCCAGAAGGTCAAGGCCGGCGACCAGATCGCCAGGATGGGCAACCGGGGCTACTCGACCGGCCCGCACCTGCACTTCGAGATCTGGGACGCGACCGGCAAAAAGCTCAACCCCGCGCCGTGGCTGTCCGCCCGCGGCATCAAGCTCTGAGCCCGGCTCAGGTTCCGAGCCGGCGCAGGAAGTAGGCGCTGGCGATCCGCCAGACCGTGCAGCCGACACCCCGCCGGTAGCAGCCGGTACAGCGGCGCCGGGTGCCGGGCTGGTGCAGGCGCAGCAGGGCGCGCCAGGCGCCGGACAGCCGGCGCAGCTCGGTGCCGGCCGGACCGGATGCCCGCGTGGCCAGGCCGTCAACCGTGTCCAGGTAGCGGCCCACCCCCTCGGCAAGAACCTTGAACAGAATCTCGTCCACGACCAGGGTCCCCCTTGTTGTCGAGCAGTCATGGGCGCAGTGAACCAGGGGGCACCGACAATTTCGAACGGGTGTTCGGATGGTCAGAGCTTCACGAGGGGGACGCTGCCGATGAGCATCAGCCGGATCGTGCCGGTGGAGCCGAAGTCGATGGTGGCGGTGGCGCGCGGGCCGGCGCCGTCGGTGGCGACGACCGTGCCGAGGCCGTACTTGTCGTGGTTGACCCGGTCGCCGACGTCGAGGGTCAGCGCCGGGGTGTCCTGCCAGCCCTTGAGCGGGCTGCTGCGGGTGGGCCCCCGGTCGCCGCGGCGCGGAGCCCAGGACGGGGCGCTCGGGGCGGGACGGGTCGGCTGCACCCGGCGCCAGTCGACCAGTTCCGCGGGGACCTCGTCGAGGAACCGGGACGGCGGGTTGGCGACCGGCTGGCCCCAGGACGACCGGACGATCGCCCGGGAGACGTAGAGCCGGCGCTGCGCGCGGGTGATGCCGACGTAGGCGAGCCGGCGCTCCTCGGCCAGTTCGGCCGGATCGCTGAGCGCCCGCAGGTGCGGGAACACGCCGTCCTCCCAGCCGGTGAGGAACACCGCGGGGTACTCCAGACCCTTGGCCGTGTGCAGGGTCATCAGGGTGACCACGCCGCTCGCGCCGTCCTCGGCGTCCGGGACCGCGTCGGCGTCGGCGACCAGGGAGACCCGTTCCAGGAACGCCTCGAGCGAGCCCGGCGCGACCGCGGGCGGCGCCACGTCGAGGGATTCGGCCGCCGCGGGCACCTCGGGCACGTCCTCGGTGGCGAACTCGCGGGCCACGTTGACCAACTCGTTGAGATTCTCCAGCCGGGTGGCGTCCTGCGGGTCGTCGCTGGCGTCCAGCTCGGCCCGGTAACCGGTGCGCTCCAGCACCGCCTCCAGCACCTCGGCCACGTCCAGGCCGTCGGCGAGCAGCCCGCGCAGCTCGTCCATCAGCTCGACGAACCCGGCGATCGCCCTGGTGGAGCGCGGGTTCAGCAGCTCGACCCGGCCCTGGGCGGCGGCCGCGAGTGCGGCCGAGAACGAGATCCGCTCGCGCTCGGCGTGGGTGGACACGCACGCCTCGGCCCGGTCGCCGATCCCGCGCTTGGGCACGTTGAGGATCCGGCGCAGGCTCACCGTGTCCTCCGGGTTGGCCAGCACCCGCAGGTAGGCCAGTGCGTCGCGGACCTCGCGCCGCTCGTAGAAGCGCACCCCGCCGACCACCCGGTACGGCAGGCCGAGCCGGATGAAGATCTCCTCGAACACCCGGGACTGGTTGTTGGTCCGGTAGAACACCGCGATGTCGCCGTTGCGCAGCTCGCCGGAGTCCACCAGCCGGTCGATCTCGCCGGCCACGAACCCGGCCTCGTCCCGGTCGTTGTCGCCGACGTAGCCGACGATCTTCTCGCCGTCGCCGGACGCACTCCACAGCCGCTTGTCCTTGCGGTTGGGGTTGCGCGAGATCACCGCGTTGGCGGCGGACAGGATGGTCTGGGTGGACCGGTAGTTCTGCTCCAGCATGATCGTCGTGGCCTGCGGGTAGTCCCGCTCGAACTCCACGATGTTGCGGATCGACGCGCCGCGGAAGGCGTAGATCGACTGGTCGGCATCGCCGACCACGCACAGCTCGGCCGGATCCTCGGTGCCGACCAGCTCCCGGACCAGGACGTACTGCGCGTGGTTGGTGTCCTGGTACTCGTCCACCAGCACGTGCCGGAACCGGCGCCGGTAGTACTCGGCCACGTCCGGGAACCGTTGCAGCAGCTCGACCGTGCGCATGATCAGGTCGTCGAAGTCGAACGCGTTGGCCTGGGAGAGCCGAAGCTGGTACTCCGCGTACACCTCGGCGACCCGGCGCTCGAGGTCGTTGGTGGCGGCCGCACGGGCCGTCTCCGGATCGGTCAGCTCGTTCTTCAGGTTCGACACGGCGACCGCGAGCGTGCGGGCCGGGTAGCGCTTGGGGTCCAGGTCGAGATCCCGGCCGACGAGCGTGATCAGCCGCCGGGAGTCGTCGGCGTCGTAGACCGAGAAGCTCGACTTCATGCCGAGGCTCTTGGCGTCCCGGCGCAGCACCCGCACGCACATCGAGTGGAACGTCGACACCCACATGGCATTCGACCGCCGGCCGACCAGCTCGGCGACCCGCTCCTTCATCTCGGCGGCGGCCTTGTTGGTGAAGGTGATCGCCATGACCTGGCCGGGATGCACCCCGCGCTCGGCGAGCAGGTAGGCGATCCGCCGGGTGAGCACCCGGGTCTTGCCCGAGCCGGCGCCGGCGACCACCAGCAGTGGCGAACCGGTGTGCTCGACCGCGCGGCGCTGGGCGTCGTTGAGGTCGGCGAGCAGGCTGGCCGGGTCGGACCGCTTCCGTGGCACACGGGACTCCACGGGGATTTCGAACAGAGCACTCATCGTGCTGACTACGGTACCGGGCAGCACCCACGCCGACCGGGCTCCCGCGCCGGGTCCGGAGCGCTTGGCCGGATCGTTCGACCCGCCGGCCCGGGATGTGTCAGAATCGCTCACGTGCAGACGCGCCACTACGAGTTTTTCTACGGGACCCGGACTCCGGCTCCCGTGGTTGCGTAGGCACCGACCAGACCACAGCGAAGCCCCGGAGTCCTCGGACCCCGGGGCTTCGCCGCCTACCAGGGTCCGAAACTCCGCAGTAGACAGCAGAGGATCATCATGACCCCCACATCGCACGACACCACCCCACCCGCCGCGGACCCGGCCGGGGAACTGCCCGGGCCGGAGCAGATCGCCGAGCTGCGGCAGGAGATCGACTGGCTGGACGCGGAGATCCTGCGTCTGGTGAAACGCCGGACCGAGGTGTCCAAGACCATCGGCGCGGTCCGGCTGGCCAGCGGCGGTCCGCGGCTGGTGCTCAACCGGGAGAACGTCGTCCTGGCCAAGTACCGGGAGCTCGGCAAGGAGGGCCAGCAGCTGGCCATGGCGCTGCTGAGCCTCGGCCGGGGGCCGCTCGGCAGGTAGCCGGGATCGGGACGATCTCAGGGTTCTCACCCATCCCGGTCCCCACGGAATGAGGGCACACTGGAATCATGCTCAACCTGATCGCGATCATCATCGCCATCGCCGCCGTGGTCGCGGCGCTCGCCCACGTCGGGTATCTGACGCTGCTGAACTCGGCCGCCAACAAGCGGGCCGGCGGCGCGCCGATCGCGCAGTGGGTGCGCAGCCGCTTGCCGGTCGCCGGGATCACCACGGCGGCCGCGCTGGTCGCCTGGCTGCTGACCAACGGCGGGGGTTTTGCCGACACGGTGGCGATCCTGCTGGGGGCCGGCTCCGGGCTGACCGCCACGAAGGCGCTGCAGTCAACCCAACAGCGGTATCGCACCGGCGGCTAGACGACGACCAGTGGGCGTTCGGCCCACTGCCGTCACTCGCCCGAGTGGCCGGGAGCGGAGGGTCTGGCCCGGGCGTTCCAACGCTGCGCAACCGAATACCGTTGCCTGAGTGAGCATGCGGGGATGGGCGAAGATCATCGCGATCGGGCGCGACGCGGGCAGGCACCGGCGCGGTTCGGGCGATCCGGGTTGTGATCTCATCACCCAGGAGGTCACCGAGCCGAGCGAGCTGGTCTGGCCGGAACCGGCGACCGGACTGGGCAAGTTCAATCTGGGCACCATCCCGGCCTCGGTGACGCCGCCGCGCAGTTGGCGCCGGGCCGCGTGGTTCGCCGTCGGGACCGCCGCGTTCGTGGTGTGCGCGTTGGGTTTCGCCTCCGTCGCACTGGTCGGCAACCCGCGCAAGAGCACCACGATCGACGCGCTGCCGGAGGAGCCGAGCCAGCACCTGGCGATCACCGTGCTGACCACCGGAGAGTCCGGCGAGGAGCCCACCGCCGCGGTGCCGACGACCGCCGCGACCGTCTCCGGCACGACCACGCACAGCGGCCGCACCAACGGCCCGGCCGCCAAGCAGGCCACGCCCGCTCCGCCGGCGCGGTCGGCGCAACAGCAACCGCACCCGCCACCTGCCCGCAGCACCCGACCGCCGACCACGGAGCCGACGCTCTACACCGCGCCGATCCCGCTGGCGCAGTCCGTGCCGCCGTCCCTGCACGAGTTGACCGAGCAGTACTTCGGTTACGTGATCCGCGATCCGCGGGCCGCCCACGAGTTGACCGGCGGCGCGCTGCGGGCCGAGGGACCCACCGGGATCCAGGGCCGCTACGCCGGCGTCACCCGGCTCGTGATCAAGAAGATCAGCGTCCACCGGTTCAGATCGCACGCCGAGGCCAAGCTGGTGCTGTTCTCGCGGGACGGCCGGAAGAAGTTCGCCGAGCGCCGGCTCACCTTCAGCGCCGGGCCGGAGCCGCGGATTACCAGCGACACCCCTTCCTGATCCGCTCTGTGCACAGCGTCAACGGCTGCGCCGTTTGAGTGATGATCTCAGTCATTGGTCGCCACCATCGGGTGCTGGTTCCAGAATGACTGGCGCCACAAGAACAATCACGGTACGAGTTCCTCCGAACGCGTACCGCAATCGTTTCGACGACCTGACTTTCGCTTGGGGTGCAGCACGGTGGACGAACCGACGACCGGCCGGCGGCATGTCCGCGCCGGGTCGGTGCACGTCACCGAGTTGCTCGGCCCCCAGCGGCGCCGGTTCCTGCTGTCCGGAACGTCGCCGGAGGAGCTGGATCCCACGGCGGCGGCACACGAGGACCGGCCCGAGGAGGCCGACCCCGATGCACCGACCCCACACCGCCGCCCGCCGCCCGCGTTCGCCCACCGGATCAAGATCGTCTGTCTGACCCTGAGCCTGCTCGCGCTCTGCGCTTCGCTGGTGTTCGGCACGATCAGTGGTGATCACCGAGGCGCACCGGTGAGCCGGCCGGGACCGCCGATCAGTGGGGAGCAGGCCCTCCTGCCACCCCTGCTGAACAGCGTGTTGCCCGGTCTGCCAACGATTTCCGCCACCAGCACCACGGTCACCGGAGTGATCGAGAGCGCCGGGACAACCCGCCGGTCCGGCTCGGAAACGGCGCCGCCGACCGTGACCTACGTCGCGCCCCGCAACTCCAACGCCTCGCTCGTCGAACGGTTCTACCAGCTGATCCGGACCGCCCCGGACCGGGCGTTCCCGCTGCTGGACGGAACGCTGTTCGGCATCGACCTCGGTGAGTTCGTGCGGTCCTGGGCCGGTGTGACCGATCTCCAAGTACTGGACCTCCGGGACCAGGGCGACGACGTGCTTGCCACCGTTCGGATGCGCCTGCCGGACGGCAGCCACCTGCAGATCGAGCAGTTGCTCGACGTGACGAGCACGTTGCCGCAACGGATCGTGGGCGCCCGGCTGCTCTCCGCACGACGCAGCTGACCGGGCCGGGGCGTCAAGCGGACGGCACCCGTACGGCGTAATGTTCGCCCGTGCGGCACTTACATCAGGTCCTCCCTCCGTGTGCACAGCGTGAGCGGCTTAACCTGTGCCGAGGGTGGGGATCGCGGCCACGCTTCGAGGGAGGTTGCGTGACGCACAGAGCAGTGGCGACCGTGGAGTCTGACCGATGACCGACGAGGGCCGTGTCGTCGCCGGGCGATACCGGTTGATCAGCCGCATCGGCACAGGCGCGATGGGCGTGGTGTGGCGCGCCCACGACGAGCGCCTCGGCCGTACGGTCGCGGTGAAGAAGCTGCTGCTCTCGCCCGGTCTCCCCGAGGACGAGGCGCACGAGGCGGTCGAGCGTTGCCTGCGCGAGGGTCGGATCGCCGCGAAGCTGCACCACCCCAACGCGATCGCGGTCTACGACGTGGTCGACGAGGACGGCGCGCCCTGCCTGATCATGGAGTACCTGCCGTCCCGCAGCCTGGCCATGGTGCTGAGCGAGACCGGCCCGCTGGACCCGCGCGAGGTGGCCCGGATCGGCGCCAGCTCGGCGGCCGCGCTGGTAGCCGCGCACGCGGCCGGCATCGTGCACCGGGATGTCAAGCCGGGCAACATCCTGCTCGGCGACGACGGCTCGGTGAAGATCACCGACTTCGGCATCTCCCGGGCTTCGGACGACGTCACGGTGACCAAGACCGGCATGATCGCCGGCACCCCGGCCTATCTGGCGCCGGAGATGGCCATCGGCAGGGATCCGACGCCTGCTTCGGACATCTTCTCGCTCGGCTCGACGCTGTACGCGGCGGTCGAGGGCGAGCCGCCGTTCGGGTTGTCCGACAACACCCTCGGCCTGCTGCACCGGGTGGCCGCCGGGAAGATCAACCCGCCGATGGTGGCCGGCCCGCTGACCGACGTGCTGGTCGCCATGCTCGCCACCGACCCGCTCGGCCGGCCCAACACCGCGCAGACCCGGGATCTGTTGGCCGCGGTGGGCCGGGGCGAGGAGCCGATCTTCAGCTCGTTGCCGCGGCTGCCGGTCATGCCGATGCGGGACCCGGAGGACGAGCCGACCCGGCTGGTCGCCGCCGACTCGCAGACGCAGGTGGTGCGGCCCCGGCCGGTGGGCCAGGGCACCGCGACCCGAACCCCGCCGGTCCGCCGGGACCGGTCCCGGGCGTGGATCCTGGGGCTGTCCGCCGCCCTGCTGGTCGCGCTGATCGCCGGACTCGCGTGGATGCTGTCCAACCAGAACAATGGCAGGACCAACACGGGCGACCCCCCACAGAACGTTCCGCCGGTCGTGAGCTCCAGCTCCGAGGCCACCCCGACCACCGAGCCGGAGCCGACCACCACCACGGAAGAGACGACCACGACGACGGAAGCGCCGACCACGACCACCACGGCCGCACCGCGCGTCACGACCCCGCCGAGGACCACGACCACGACCCCGCCGGTGGTCACCACCACCACGAGCGCGCCGGTGGCCGCCACCACCACGACCGCGCCGCCGGGCGGGGGTGGCGGCAACCCGCCCGCCCCGTAAACCCGAGCCGATTCGAACCGGGAGCCGTTGTTGACCACTGAAGACCGGGTGGTGGCCGGCCGCTACCGCCTCGGCTCCCGGATCGGCAGTGGAGCCATGGGTGTGGTGTGGCAGGCCCACGACGAGCGTCTGCACCGCACCGTCGCGATCAAGCAGTTGCTGCTGCACCCCGAGCTGAGCCCGGCCCAGGCCGAGGAGGCCCGGCTGCGGTCGATGCGGGAGGGCCGGATCGCCGCGCGACTGTCCCATCCGAACGCGGTCACCGTGTACGACGTGGCCGAGCACCGCGGCGAGCCGTGGCTGGTCATGGAGTACCTGCCGTCGCGCAGCCTGGCGGCCGTGATCGCCGACCGGGGCGCGCTGCCGCCGGAGGAGGTCGCCCGGATCGGCACCCAGGTGGCCGCCGCGCTGATCGCCGCGCACAGTGCCGGCATTGTGCACCGCGACGTCAAGCCGGCCAACGTGCTGCTCGGCGACGACGGCACCGTCAAGATCACCGACTTCGGCATCTCCCGGGCCACCGGGGACGTCACGGTCACCGCCACCGGGATGCTCGCCGGCACGCCCGCCTACCTGGCACCCGAGGTGGCCAAGGGCCGCGAGCCGACCGCCGCGTCCGACGTGTTCTCGCTCGGCTCCACGCTCTACACCGCGGTCGAGGGGCACTCGCCGTTCGGCCTCGGCGAGAACACGCTCGCCCTGCTGTACGCGGTGGCCGCCGGGCGGATCTCGCCGCCGCGCCAGGCCGGACCGCTGACCGCCCTGCTGATGTCGCTGCTGCGGGTGGATCCCACCGAGCGGCTGAGCATGGTCGAGGCCCGGGACGGGCTGGCCGCGGTCGCCGCCGGCCGGCCGGTGCCGGTGCCGGCCGGCCGGACCGAGCTGATCTCCGGTCGCCATGCCGCCCCGCCGAGCCCGCCGCACGGCTTCGAGGGAACCCGGCTGGACGTGCACCCGTTGGCCGAACCGCCACCGGGTTCGCCGCCGTTCGGCGTCCCGCGGGCGGCGCCGCCCGCCGCGCCACCGGGCCGCACCCGCCGTGGGCGCAGCGTGCTGCTGACCGTGCTGGCCGTGGTGGCCGCGGCACTGGTCGGCATCCTGGTCGCCAGCCTGTTCACCGACGGGCGGCCGAACTCGCAGGCCCAGCAGCAGACCGGGACGTCCACCCAGCCGTCCGCGAGCGGGACCACCACGACCCAGCCGGCGCCGAGCACCACCACCAGCAGCACGACCACCGCACCGGCCAGCACCACCACCACGGCGCCTCCGGTCTCATCGAGCGCACCGTCGGTCGCGACGCCGGCCGCCACCGAAGCGGCCGTGCGGCAGTTCCTCGCGCAGCTGCCGGGCAACCCGGCGGCCGGCTACGAGCTGCTCAGCGACGCGGCCAAGAGCCGGTACGGCTCGGTGCAGGGGTTCGCCCAGTCGCTGGCCGGGATCACCGCGATCGAGGTGCTGATGGTCCGGTCCGACACCGCGGCGGCAGCGGCTTTCCTGCAGATCACCAACGCGGATGGGAACAAGTCCAGCCAGCCCTACGTGTTCACCCTGGTGGAGAAGGACGGCCGGCTGCTGATCGAGGACTGGGCGCAGGGCCGCTCCACCCCCTAGTAGTCCGCCTCTCCGGGATTCAACTGCTGTCGTTACGTCCCAGCGAAAGTGCGGATGACCGGTTGATGGTGGCTGGACGCCGTCACGGTACCCCTGAGGTTATGTTGGTTGGGCCAAGACTTTGCTTCAATGATCCACAGTGACACGCCCTACCTAGCCGGCACTGGTCGCGGCGGCGCGCAGCGCGTCGAGCAGGCAGGCGACCGGCGGGGAGTCCAGTGCGGACTCGCGCACGGCGGCCTGGATCACCCTGGTCGGCTCCGGCCGGGTCACCCGGCGCACCACCACTCCGGGATGCGGGTTTCCCAGGCCCAGCCGGGGAATCACGCTGATGCCCAGTCCGGCGGCCACGAACCCCTGGGCGTTGGCGTAGTCCTCGGACTCGACCACGAAGCTGGGCGTGAACCCCGCCGCCGCGCAGCCGTCGAGCAACAGCCGCACGCACGGCCCGGCCGGCCACTCGTTGCCCACCCAGGGCTCCTCGGCCAATTCGGCCAGCTCGATCACGCGCTTGCGTTGCAGCCGGTGCCCGCGCGGCAGCACCACCCGGTACGGGTCGTCGAGCAGGTGCACCAGCCGGACGCCGCCGCCGACCGGATCGGCCGCCCGGTGCACCACGATCGCCACGTCCGCCCGGCCGCTGCGCACCTCGGGCAGCGGGTCCTCCGGGTCGGTCAGCTTCAGGTCGACCTGCACCCCGGGATGCTCGCGGCGCAGGGTGGCCAGTGCCGGCGGCAGCAGCGCCTGTCCGGCCGTGGCGAAGTACCGGATCGAGATCCGCCCGGTCCGGCCGGCGCGCAGGTCGGCGAGGGCCAGCTCGGCCTCGGCGACGTGCCGGCAGATGATCGCGGCGTGCTCGGTGAGCAGGGCTCCGGCCGCCGTCGGGCGCACGCCGCGGCCGATCCGCTCCAGCAGCGACATCCCGGTCTCCCGTTCCAGCGCGGCGACCTGCTGGCTCACCGCGGACGGGGTGAAGCCTAGGTTGGCCGCCGCCGCGGTGATCGATCCGCTGGTCACGACCGCGCGCAGCACCTGCATCCGGCGAACGTCGAGCACGCCGCGATCATACAGTTCTGCTTAACGATTCGTGCATCACTATTCACTTGTCCTGGCGGATCGGCTGGGGCAACGTGTGCGCCGTGATCAGCACAAACCGTGGCAGCCTGGTTCGGATGGGCCTGTTGGCCCTGCTCTGGGGTTCGAGCTTCCTGTGGATCAAACTCGCCCTGCAGGGGTTCTCGCCGGTGCAGATCGCGCTGATCCGCTCGGTGCTCGGCGCCGGGCTGCTGATCGTGCTGTGCCTGGCCACCCGGCAGTACCTGCCAAGGGAGCGCTGGGTGTGGGGACACATGCTGGTCGCCGCGACGTTCGGCAACGTCATCCCGTTCACCCTGTTCGGCGTCGGCGAGCAGACCGTGGACACCGGCATCGCCGGTGTGCTCAACGCCACGACCCCGCTGTTCGCGCTGCTGATCGGAATCGGGCTCGGCACCGAGCGGTCGGCGTCCCCGGTGCGGATCGGCGGGCTGCTGCTCGGCTTCGCCGGCGTGCTGCTGATCTTCGCGCCGTGGCAGACCGCCGGGCTGGTCAGCTGGGGCGCGCTCGCGCTGCTGGCCGCGGCCGCGAGCTACGCGATCTGCTACAGCTACGTCGGCCGGTTCGTCTCCGGCCGGGCCGCCACCCCCACGGCGCTCTCCGCCACCCAGTTGATCACCGCGGTCGGCCTGACCGCGCTCACCGTTCCGGTCGCCGGCACCCAGCCGGTGCGGTTCAGCGTGCTCGCCGTGGTCGCGGTCGCCATCCTCGGCATCTTCGGCACCGGCCTGGCGTTCGTGCTCAACTACCGGCTGATCGCCGACGAGGGCGCCACCAACGCCACCACGGTCGGCTACCTGCTCCCGGTGGTCTCGGTGCTGCTCGGCGCGGCGGTCCTCGGCGAGGATCTCAACCTGCGGGTGATCGCCGGCATGCTGGTCGTGCTCGTCGGCGTGGCGATGACCCGGGCCCGGCCCCGGGCGCGGGTGACGAACCCGGAACCCGCGCTGGCCACGGCCGGGACCACCTAGACCAGGCGTCGGTCGGAGGCCCAGCGGGACAGCTCGTAGCGGTTGGACAGCTGCGTCTTGCGCAACACGCTGGACACGTGCGTCTCCACCGTCTTCACCGAGATGAACAGCTCGGAGGCGATCTCCTTGTAGGCGTAGCCGCGGGCCAGCAGGCGCAGCACGTCCCGCTCGCGCGGGGTGAGCAGGTCCAGCTCCGGGTCGCTGATCGGGGCGGCACCCGGGCGGTCGGCGAAGGCGTCCAGCACGAAACCGGCCAGCCGCGGGGAGAACACCGCGTCGCCGTCGGAGACCCGCACGACCGCCCGGACCAGCTCCTGGGTGGAGATCGTCTTGGTGACGTAGCCGCGGGCGCCGGCCCTGATCACCGCGATCACGTCCTCGGCCGCATCGGACACGGACAGCGCCAGGAACACCACCTCGGTGTCGTGCTTGCGGACCTGGCGCAGCACCTCGGCGCCGCCGCCGTCGGGCATGTGCACGTCGAGCAGGACCACGTCCGGCTTCAGGTGGCCGATCCCGGCGACCGCCTCGCCCACCGTGCCGGCCTCGCCGACCACCTCGATCTCGTCGGTGACCGGCTCCAGCTCCGCCTTGACCCCGGCCCGGAACAGCCCGTGGTCGTCCACCAGGAACACCCGAACGGGCTTGTCACTCATGATGCTGTCTCCGTCCGTGGCATGTGCAGCTGCACCTCGGTGCCCTCGCCCGGCGACGTCCGCAGCCGGACCGCGCCGCCGTTGCGCTCCATCCTGCCCCTGATCGAGCCGGCCAGGCCATGCCGGTCCGCGGAGACCCCGTCCGGGTCGAACCCCTGACCGCGATCCCGGACGAACACGGTCACCTGGTCCGGCTCCACCTCGGCGTACACGCTGAACTCCGGCACCCCGGCGTGCTTGGCCGCGTTCACCATCGCCTCCCGGGCGGCCAGCACCAGCGACCCCAGCTTCTCGTCCAGCGGGACGTCCCCGACCAGCACCTGGTCGATCTTGACCGCGAACGCGTCCTCGACCTCGCCGGCCGCCTGCCGGATCGCGTCGGAGAGCACCGTCGCCTCGCCGGCAGGGCCCACCTTCGCGCTCGGGTACAGCCACTCGCGCAGCTGGCGTTCCTGGCCGCGGGCCAGCCGGAGCACCTCGCGCGGCGCCTCGGACTGCTTCTGGATCAGCGCCAGCGTCTGCAGCACCGAGTCGTGCAGGTGCGCGGCGATCTCGGCCCGCTCCTCGGTGCGGATGCGCGCCGCCCGCTCCTCGCCGAGGTCCCGGACCATCCGCAGCCAGAACGGCACGGTCAGCACGGCCGCCCCGACCAGCGTGGCCAGCACGGACAGCAGCGCGAACTGCATCTGGTCCAGCCGGAAGCTCTGCAGCAGGAAGACCAGGATCCCGGTGATCACCAGCGCGGCCCCGGCCAGCACCCGGACCAGGGCGGTCCACCCGCCGCCGCCGAACACCGCGCCGGCGACGCCGGACTCCTTCCAGCGGCGCCGCCGGGAGTCGTCGGCCTCGCGCCAGACCAGCGCGGCACCGAGCAGGGCCACCCCCAGCGCGCCGACCACCCAGCCGCTGGCCGACCCGGACAGCGTGCCGATCCCGACCGCGAGGGCGATCCCGAGGGCGAGCAGACCGAACGCCTGCTGCCGCTCCTTGGCCGAGGCCTGCCGGACCGGCGTGTCCGTCGGCTCCTGCGGGACGAACGCCCACAGCAGGCCGTAGGCCACCATCCCGGCCCCGCCCATCGCGGCGAGCACGGCGAAGGCCACCCGGACCCACAGCACGTCGACGCCGAGGTGGTCGGCCATCCCGCCGGCCACCCCGGCCACGGCCCGGGCCGACCTGCGGCGGTACATCTTGGGGGCCTCGGCCCGCCGGATCACCGCTGCGGGCGCCGGCCGCTCGACCTCCGCGCTCACCACCGGCCTCTCCTCGGCTTGCACTGTCACCTCATCATGGTCACACGACCACGGGCCCGGTTCATCGGGGAAATACCCGGAACAAGAGTTCACCCCGACCGTCGAATCCGGGTCAACCTCAGGGCTGGTCCCCGATGTGCGCGGGCCGCCCCCACCGCATCCTGGGTACGTGAGCAACCAAGGGACCAGCGTCGAAGACACGCTCAAAGACTTCTGGGCGACGCGACCGAGGCGGCCGAGGCGCGGCCGCAAGATCGCCGGCGTCGCCGCCGGGATCGGCATCCGGTACGGCATCGACCCGATCATCGTCCGGGTGGCGTTCGTGATCGCCACCTTCTACGGGGGCGCGGGCGTCATGTTGTACCTGCTCGGCTGGCTGTTGCTGCCGGAGCAGGACGACGAGGCCGCCCCGCTCGAATCCATGATCAACCACAAGCGGAGCTCCACCTCGTCGGCGTTCACCGTGCTGCTGTGCCTCGCGCTGATCCCGGCGTTCCTGTTCTTCATCGACAACGAGTTCAGCGGGATCCTCGGGGTGCTGCTGGTGGCCGGGACGCTGTACCTGCTGCACCGCAGCCGCGGACACCTCGGCCGGCCGGCCACGCCGGCACCGACCATGCCGTTCGCCGCACCGGGCGACCCGGCCGCCGGCACGCCGGTGACCGAGCCGGGGACGGCCGGCCCGCAGACTCCGGCCACCCCGGTGGGTGCGGCCGGCGCGGCCGACTCGCCGCCGCGGCCGCCGGCCTGGGACCCGCTCGGCGCCGCGCCGTTCGCCTGGGACCTGCCGGAGCCGGCCGCGCCGGCGCCCGAGCCGCCGGCCCCCCGGCGCCGGTCCAAGATCGGGGTGTTCACCTTCGGGCTGGCCCTGGTCACCGCCGGCACCCTGGCGCTGGTCGCGCCGACCGTGTCCTGGCTGACCCCGGGGCACATCGTCGGGATCGTGCTGGCCATCCTCGGGCTGGGCATGGTGGGCGGCGCGTTCGTGCGCGGCGGCCGGGGCCTGATCGGCCTGGCCATCCCGCTGTCGCTGATCGGCCTGGCGATGACCGTGGTCATCCCGAACGGCTGGCACGGCGCCGGCGAGACCAACGCGCGGCCGCTCACCGTCGCCGACGTGCAGGACCACTACCAGTGGTCGACCGGGGCGATGACCCTTGACCTGACCGCGCTGCCGGACTCGGGCAGTGTGGACACCCGGGTGACGATGAGCGCGGGCGAGGTCACGGTGATCGTGCCGGCGACCGCGGATGTGGACATCCACTGCACGGCCCACGCGGGAGGCGACATCGACTGCCTCGGCCGGGAGGAGAGCGGGTTGAAGCCGGACCTCCGGGTCGAGGAGGACGGGCCGGGCAGCCTGCACGTGAGCCTGACGGCCGAGACCAATGTCGGACGAGTGGAGGTGCGCCGTGGCTGAGCGCGACACCGAGCGGGACGCCGAGCGCCGTGGACCCGACTACGTGACCCTGCTGTTCGGCCTCATCACCCTGGGCGTGTCCACGTTCGTGCTGACCGACGGCGCGGTCTGGTCCGACTCGTTCGACGTGCGCTGGCTGCTCGCCGGCGGCGCGCTGGTCGTCGGGCTGGTCATGCTGATCAGCTCGGTGCGCGACTCCCGGCGCAAACGCTGAGCTACTCCCACTCGATGGTGCCCGGCGGCTTGCTGGTCACGTCGAGCACGACCCGGTTCACCTCCGGAACCTCGTTGGTGATCCGGGTCGAAATCTGTTCCAGCACGTCGTAGGGCAGCCGGGTCCAGTCCGCGGTCATCGCGTCCGCGCTGGACACCGGGCGGAGCACCACCGGGTGCCCGTAGGTGCGGAAGTCGCCCTGCACGCCGACGCTGCGCACGTCGGCAAGCAGCACCACCGGGCACTGCCAGATGTCGCGGTCCAGCCCGGCGAAGGTCAGCTCCTCCCGGGCGATCGCGTCGGCCGCGCGGAGCACGGCCAGCCGGTCGGCGGTGACCTCGCCGATGATCCGGATGGCCAGGCCGGGGCCGGGGAACGGTTGGCGGTGCACGATCGTCTCGGGCAGGCCGAGCTCCAGGCCGACCCGGCGCACCTCGTCCTTGAACAGCGCCCGCAGCGGCTCGACCAGCTCGAACTTCAGGTCCTCGGGAAGCCCGCCGACGTTGTGGTGGCTCTTGATGTTCGCCGCGTTCGTGCCGCCGCCGGACTCGACCACGTCCGGGTAGAGCGTGCCCTGCACCAGGAAGTCGAACCGCTCGCCGCTGGCCCCGGCCCGCTCCTGCAGGTCCAGCTCGGCCCGCTCGAAGACCCGGATGAACTCCCGGCCGATGATCTTGCGCTTGGTCTCGGGGTCGGTCACGCCGGACAGTTCGGTCAGGAAGCGGTCGGCGGCGTCCACGGTGACCAGGTTGACCCCGGTCGCCGAGACGAAGTCGCGCTCCACCTGGCCCCGCTCGCCGGCGCGCAGCAGACCGTGGTCGACGAACACGCAGGTCAGCCGGTCGCCGATGGCCCGCTGCACCAGCGCGGCGGCGACCGCCGAGTCCACCCCGCCGGACAGCCCGCAGATCGCCCGGCCGCCGCCGATCTGCTCCCGGATCGCGTTCACCTGTTCGTCCACAATGGACGAGGTGGTCCACAGCGGACGGATTCCGGCGATGTCGTGCAGGAACCGGCGGAGCACCTCCTGCCCGTGCGGGGAGTGCGCCACCTCCGGGTGGTACTGCACCCCGGCGATCCTTTTCTCGACGTTCTCGAACCCCGCCACCGGCGCGCCGGGGCTGCTCGCCGTCACCGTGAACCCGGGCGGCGCCGCCGTCACGCAGTCCCCATGGCTCATCCACACCGGGTGCCGCTGTGGCAGATCCTCATGCAGCACCCCACCCGCCACGGCCAGTTCGGTCCGCCCGTACTCCCGCGTCCCGGTCCGCTCGACCGTCCCCCCCAACGCCCGCGCGATCCCCTGAAACCCGTAGCAGATCCCGAAAACCGGTACGCCGGCGTCGAGCAGCGCCGGATCGATCGCCGGCGCCCCGTCCTCGTACACACTCGCCGGCCCCCCCGACAACACGATCGCCGCCGGCTCCCGCGCGAGCAACTCCCCGGCACTCGCCGTGTGCGGCACCACCTCGGAGTACACCTGCGCCTCACGAATCCGGCGCGCGATCAACTGGGCATACTGCGCCCCATAGTCCACAACCAGCACAACCCGCCGACCACTCACCAGCCCAGCATTTCACGCCGGCTGAACCGGCCAGGGAGGGCATTGACCGCGACACTTCCGTTAGATGGGTGATATCGTCCATCTATGCGTAGTGTCGCGCCCGCGCTGCTGCCGGTGCTGCGGTCACGGCATCAGGCGGATCTGTTGACGGCGTTGCTGCTGCATCCGGAGCGGGAGTACACGCAGACGGAGTTGGCCGAACTGGTTTCCACGCCGCTGACCACGGTAGCGCGGGAGGTGGAGCGGCTGGTCGAGACCGCCATCGTCACCAAGCGCCGGGTCGGGCGGGCCTGGCTGCTCCGGGCCAACGAGCGCAGCCCGTACGTCCGGCCGCTCACCGAGTTGATCATGCTCGCGTTCGGACCGCACGTGGTGATCGGCGAGGAGTTCGCCGGCATCACCGGCGCCGACGCCGTAGCGATCTACGGGTCGTGGGCCGCCCGGTATCAGGGTGAGCCCGGTCCGCCGCCCAACGACCTGGACGTTCTGGTGATCGGCCGCCCGGCCCGCGACGACCTCTACGCCGCGGCCGAGCGCGCCGAGCAGCGCCTGTCCACGCCGGTGAACCCGACCCTGTGCAGCCCACGGCGCTGGCGCGACTCCGGTGATCCTTTCGTCCGGCAGCTCAGGTCGGCACCGCTGATCTGGATCCACGGCGCCGCCGACGAGGTCGCCTGATGCGCTGGAGCCAGGGCGAAGCCGTCGTGACGCGACTGATCCGCGAGCGAAGACTGCAACAGGTCGCCGGGGCCGAGTCGGACGGAACCGTGTGGGTGCGGCGGGCGGCCCGCACCGCCACCGCCGCCCGCGCGGTGGCCGACATCGACCCCGACAGCGCGTTCGTGCTCACCTACGACGCCGCCCGGCAGGCCTGCACGGCACTGCTGGTGCACCAAGGGCTGCGGCCAACCACCGAGGGCGGGCACTACGTCATCGAGGAGGTCCTTCGGGCGCAGTTCGGCGATCTCCTGCGCCGCTTCAGCGTGCTCCGCCGCAGGCGCAACGAACTGGAGTACCTGACCCTGTCCGGAGACCGCGCCGACATCGACGAGGTCACGACCGCGCTGGACGACATCGAGCAGATCATCCAGGCCGTCGAACGCCTCCTGCCCAACCTCAGCCGATTCTGAGCCGCCGCTATCTGGGCGCCGGTTCGAGGATGAGGGGGCGGGGGTCGAGGGGTTGGGGGAGTTGGCCGGCGGCGGACATGAGGTCGATGACGCGTTGGATGCGGGTGGCTTCGAGGGTGGTGGGCCAGGTGCCGAGGTTCATCAGGCTGACGGTCATGGCGTCCACCTTGACGTTCTCCGCGACCACCTGTTCCACCTCGATGCGGTCGGCGGCGTCGGCTTGGCCACGGAGGATGGCGCGCTGGAAGGCGTAGGCGGTGTTGGGGTTCTCGCGGGCGAACCTGGCGCTGGTGACCCAGCCGGCGATCGGGATGTTGGCGGTGGGCCCGGAGGCGGCGTCGACCAGGGGGACCGCGCCGGTGTCCTTCTCGGCCTGGGTGACGTACGGCTCGACCATGAACGCGGCGTCGACGGTGCCGGCGGCCAGGGCGGCCGACATCTCCGGAAACGGGATCGCCACGAACGTCACCGTCCGCAGGTCGACCCCGGAGGTCTCCAGCGCGGACCGGGCGGTCAGCTCGGCCACGTTGGCCCGGGCGTTGACCGCGATCTTCCGGCCGGCCAGGTCACGCGGCCGGATGATCGGCGAGGCCCGGCCGATCATGATCAGGAACATGCCGGCCTTGGCCTGGTAGGCGTCGGCCACCAGCTTGAGGTCCAGCGCCCCGGACGCCTGCGCGGCGAAGAACGAGACGTAGTTGCCCATGGCGAACTGCATCTCGTTGTTGGCCAGGCCCGGCACGGCTGCGGCCCCACTGGTCAGGGTCTTCACCTCGACCTGCAGCCCCTCGGCGGCGAAGTAACCCTTCTTCATGGCGATCCACACGGCGGCGGCGTCCACGATCGGCAGCGCGCCGACCGTGATCGTGGCCAATTCGGGCGCCGCGGCCGGCGATTCCGCCACATCGGGCGCACCACATCCGGACAGCAGCACGGCGATTGCCACGACGGTCGGCCACACAGATACCCGCATGAGGATGCTCCCGCGAATAACCGGCAAACGGCATGCCGGAATTCCACGCCATCAAATCACCCGGACGGCGCGATTCCAGTCGTTTATCAACCGCATTGCAATGCCGGGCATCACAATAGATTTCTCATCCCTTCGTGTCTACATCAGACTTTCGCGCACGCCCGGCTACCCGCCGTCAACAGGGCCGTTCGGCACTGGTCAAGGCCCTACCCGGCGGAGATACCCTGGGCAAAACCGAATACCGCGGCTGGGTCGTACCGGCGCGCCACCGCGCGGAGTCGCGGCAGGTTTGCGCCGTAGTAAGCGTTTTGCCAATCAACCAGTCCCGGGTCGATGTAGTTGACGTACCCGGTATTTCCGGACAGCTCACCAATCGCGTCCCGAACCTGAGCGACCGACGCCGTCACCGCCTGCAGGGTGCGCGCCGTGGCCCCCGCGTACACCTGGGCACTGGCCAGCGCGGCCCGGTGCGGGAACGCGGTGGCGGCCGAATCGACCCGGGAAATGGCCCCACCAAAGGAATCCAGCAGCAGATCGACCCCCCGCCGACCCTCCAGAACGGAGACCAGCCGGCCGGCGTCGACCGCTGCCGGCAGCATCCGGGACGCCGCGACGAACCCGGTCCGGTCCAGTTGGCCACCCTCCGGCGCCGGGTGACACTCGGCTACCGACCGTTGTGCACAGCCGGCAAACCACCGCATGGCGGCAAGGAAATCCTTACCCTGTACCGATCGCGCGCTCGGCCGCACCGCAAGACCGGCCAGCAGCCCGGTCAGCGCGGCCGGTGGCCCGACGAAACAGCCGGTCACCCGGCAACTCGGCGGCGACCCGGCGGAGAGCCGGCACATCGACCACAGCTCGTCCGGGGTGCCGGGCACCCACCGCTGCCACGCGTCGACCACGTCCGCGCCGGCACCGGCCGGGAAGTTCAGCGAGAACACCGTCAGGTCCGGCGCCGGCTCGGTGGCGAAACCGAACGAGGTGACGATGCCGAAGTTCCCGCCGCCGCCACCACGCAGCGCCCAGAACAGGTCCGGCTCGTTGTCCGCCGCCGCGGTGCGCAGCTGCCCGTCGGCGGTCACCACCCGCGCGGACACCAGGCGGTCACAGGTCAGGCCGAACTTCCGGGACAGCACCCCGATTCCGCCGCCGAGGGTGAGCCCGGCGATGCCGACGCCAGGCCCGGATCCGGCCGGCAGGCACCGGCCGGCGGCGGCCAGCCCGGCGTACACGTCGATCAGCCGGGTGCCCGCCCCGATCACCGCCGTGCCGTCCGGACGCACCTCCACTCCGGACATCCGCCCGAGGTCGGCCACCAGGCCGCCGTCCGGCACGCAGTAACCGGCGTAGCTGTGCCCGCCGGACCGCGCGGCGATCGGGATGCGCGCCGCGCGGGCCACGTCGACGCAGGCCTGCACGTCCTCCGCCCGGGTGCAGGTGGCCACCGCCGCCGGTGCCCGGGTGTCGAAGATCAGGTTGAACGGCCGCCGCGCCGCGTCGTAGCCGGGCTCACCGGACAGCACCAGACCGCCGGACAGCCGGGCCCGCAACGCCGCCCAGTCCGGCGGCGACGGCGGCGCCGAGGACACCGGTGGTGCCGAGGACGCCTGCGAGGTGCCGGGTGGCGGCGCGCCGGTGCATCCCGAGGCCGTACCGGTCATCACACCAACCCCAATGGCCTGCAGGAACACCCTTCGCGTCACCGCCACCGTCCGGGCACCTCCCACCCTACGGACGTTCGGCACCCCCCACGGGTTGGCCGGCGGGGCTCACCAGCCGCAGGCCCGACGGCGCGCGGCGGCCAATCCGGCCGGCAGGTCGTCCCCGGCGAGCACCGCGGCGAGGTAGCCGTCCGGGCGCACCAGCGCGGCACCGTGCGGCCCGAACCGCAGGGCCCTGGCCACCTCGTCCGGCACCGCGACGCCGCCCACCCCGGCCCGGGACCCGGCCAGCACGGTGAAACCGGTGCCGAGCACCGAGCGCAGCCGGGCGCCACCGGAGCACGGAAGATCCGGGCAGAGCACCCCGGGCAGCGGCGGTCGCGCGACGCCCGGCGCGGTGGGGAAACCGGCCAGCTCAACCGGATCGGCGGGCGTGGTGAGCGGGGAGTCCAGGTACCAGAACGGTTCGGACAGCTTGCCGGAGTCGATCTCGGCCCGGGCGGCGGGATCGTGCACGCTGCGCTCGAGCACGGCGGTCCGGTGCGCCCGCTCGGCCTCGGTGCGCGGCACCAGGAAGCGCATGGTCCGCCCGGTCACCCGCAGGTTCTCCGCAGCCGCCGCCCCCCGCTCGTGGTCGTAGGAGTCGAGCAGCGCCGGACCGGCCTCGCCCGCCCGATGCACGGCGATCTTCCAGGCCGCGTTCTCCGCGTCGGCGATGCCGGAGTTCATGCCCCGGGCGCCGAACGGGCTCATCACGTGCGCGGCGTCCCCGGCGAGCAGCACCCGGCCGCACACCATCGCCGGCACCCGGCGCTGGTGGAACCGGTACACCGACAGCCACACCGGCTCGTACCCGGCGGCGCCGACGATCGCCCGGACCCGGCGCTCCAGCCCGCCCGCGGCCCGGTCGGTGTCCAGATCGAAGCCGTCCGGCACCTGCCAGTCGATCCGCCACACCGAGTCCGGCTGCGGATGCAGCAGCACCTGCCGGCCCGGGTTGGCCGGCGGGTCGAAGTAGAACCGGCGCTCCGGCACCGGAAAGTCCAGTCGCGCCCGGATGTCGGTGATCAGGAACTGGTCGTCGAAGGAGTGCCCGGGAAACGGCAGGCCGAGCAGCGCGCGCACGGTCGACCGGGCGCCGTCGGCGGCGACGCAGTGCGTGCCGGCGAACGAGCGCGGTCCGTCCACTGTGGACGTGTGCAGGCGCACGCCGGTGGCGGCCTGCTCGATCCCGGTGACCCGGTGGCCGTAGCGGAGGTCGACCAGCGGTTCGGCCAGGACCCGCCGTTCCAGCAGCAGCTCGACGTCGGTCTGCGAGATGTTGACGAACGGCGGGTACTCGCCCGCACCGGTCCGCGGGAACGTGATCGTGGCGACCTCGTGCTCCCGGAAGTAGATCCGGCCCGTGTACCAGGTCACCCCGGCGTCCACAATGGACCGACCGGCGCCCACCCGGTCCAGGATGTCCAGCACGTCGCGCTGCACACAGATCGACCGGCTACCGATGGTCTGCCGGTGCGGGGCGGCCTCGAGCAACACGCTCGGCACCCGGTGCCGGGCCAGCAGCAGGGCGGCGGCGAGGCCGACCGGACCGGCCCCGACCACCAGTACCGGAGGCGCCGCAGTGCCCACCGGTTCGCTCGCAAGCTCGCTCACCGGTGCAGCACCTCGCACGCTCGGCGCCGGCGCAGTGCTCAATGGTTCGCTCGCAAGCTCGCTCACGCCGATTCCTGAAGCGCGGCCCACACCTCGCGATCGCGTTCGGCGGTCCAGATCCGCGGCCAGTCGACGCCGTCCAACTCGTCCCAGTAGCGCTGCACGTTGAACGGCAGGCAGTGCTCGAAGATCGGCCAGCGACCGTACTCCGGGGCCAGCGCGGTGTGCGCGGCCCGGAACGCGTCGGCGAGGGCACCGCCGTCGTCGTGCACCCAGCGCACGGTGCGGCGCAACTCGTCGAGGAAGTGCCGGCTCTGCGCGATCGCCGCGGCCACCGCGTCCGTCCCGTCGGCGACCGCGCCGCGCCCGCCGACCAGCGCCCGCGCCTCGAACGCGGCCACGCTGTCCAAAGTGGACGTCGCCCAGTCGTCATGGAAGGCGTCCCCGGTGTAGAGCGCGGCCTGCGACTCGACCAGGTCGCCGGCGAACATGATGCGGTGCCGGGGCAGCCAGGCGACGATGTCGCCCGCGGTGTGCCCGCGCCCGCACCAGGCCAGCACCAGTTCGCCGCGGTCGCCGCCGAGCGGGATGGTGAGCCGGTCGGAGAAGGTGAGCGTCGGCCAGGTGAGCCCGGGGATCGAGTCCGGGTCCTCGAACAGCCGCGGCATCCGGCCGTACTCGCTGTCCCAGTCCTGCTTGCCGCGCTCGGCGATCAGGGCCCGGGTGGCGTCGTGGGTGATGATCTCCGCGGCGCCGAACGCACTGGCGCCGAGCACCCGGACCGCGTGATAGTGGCTGAGCACCAGGTAGCGCACGGGTTTGTCGGTGCGCTCGCGCAGCCGGTCCAGCCAGCGGCGGGCGGCGACCGGGGTGGCTCTCGCCTCGAAGCAGACCAGGAAGTCCTCGCCCTCGATCGCGCCGACGTTCGGGTCACCCTCGGCGGTCAGCGCGTAGACGCCGTCGGCCAACTCGACGAACGTCTCCACCTTGGGCCCGGTATCGGCACTGGACGCGAACGGCTTGACCATGCGCCCACCCTGCCACCCCGGGAAAGCGACGTCACGTCGCGTTGCGCAGCGCACCCGGGGCGCCGGCCGGCACGGCGGGATGGGCGGGCGGCACCGGGTTGGGCCGGACGTAGGGGGTGTCCTGGGCCGGGCGCGGATCGGGGTCGCCCTTGTTGGGCCAGAACGAGAATGCGCGCTCGGCCTGGGCGGTGATGGTGAGGGCCGGGTTGACGCCGAGGTTGGCGCTGATCGCCGAACCGTCCACCACGGACACACCGGGGTAGTTGTGCAGCCGGTGGAAGGGGTCGAGCACGCCTTCCGCGGGAGTCGCGCCGATCGGACAGCCGCCGATGAAGTGCGCGGTCAGCGGGATGTTGAACAGCTCGCCCCAGGTGCCGCCGGCCATCCCGCCGATGTGCCCGGCGGCCAGCTCGCTGGCCCGGTGACCGACCGGGATGAAGCTGGGGTTGGGTTCGCCGTGACCCTGGCGGGAGGTGTAGCGCCTGCGGCCGAACAGGCCGGGGCGGGTGTAGGTGGTGATGGAGTTGTCCAGGGTCTGCATCACCAGAAGGATCATGGTGCGCTCGCTCCACCGGTGCACCTGGATCAGCCGTGCGGTCTGGATCGGGTGGCGCAGCACGAAGCGCAGTGCCTGGCGCCAGCGCGGCACCGGGGAGCCGCCGTCGGTGGCGATGGTCTGCAACAGGCCCATCGCGTTGCTGCCCTTGCCGTAGCGCACCGGCTCGATGTGCGTGCTGGGGTCGGGGTGGATGGACGAGGTGATCGCCACGCCGCGGCTGAAGTCGCGGTCCGGGTCCACGGTGGTCCGCGCGGCTCCGAGGATGGCCTCCGAGTTGGTCCGGGTCAGCTCGCCGAGCCGGGCCGACAGCCGGGGCAGCACGCCGGTGTCGCGCATCCGGTGCAGCAGGTTCTGGGTGCCCCAGGTACCGGCGGCGAGCACCACCTTGCCGGCGGTGATCGTGTGCCGGAACCGGCGGGACCGGGTGCCGGTGCGCCGCAGCTCGACGGCGAAGGTGCCGTCCGCGCGCGGCCGCACCGCCGTGACGGTGGTCATCGGGACGATCCGCGCCCCACCCCGCTCCGCCAGGTGCAGGTAGTTCTTGACCAGGGTGTTCTTGGCGCCGACCCGGCAGCCGGTCATGCACGAGCCGCACGCGGTGCAGCCGGTGCGCGCCGGCCCGGCGCCGCCGAAGTACGGGTCCGCGACGGTCACGCCCGGCGCGGAGAAGTGCACGCCGACCGGGGTCGGGTGGTAGCTCTCCGGCACCCCGAGGTCGGCGGCGACCTTGCGCATCACCTCGTCGTGCGGGGTTTCCAGCGGGTTGACCACCACGCCGAGCATCCGGGCGGCCTGGTCGTAGTGCGGGGCCAGCTCGTCGGCCCAGTCGGTGATGTGCGCCCACTGCGGATCGGCGTAGAACGGCGCGAGCGGCCGGTACAGGGTGTTGGCGTAGTTCAGCGAACCACCGCCGACCCCGGCACCGGCCAGCACCATCACGTCGTTGAGCAGGTGGATGCGCTGGATGCCGAAGCAGCGCAGCGCCGGCGCCCACAGGTAGTCCCGCAGCTGCCAGGACGTCTTCGGCAGCTCGTCGTCGGCGAACCGGCGGCCGGCCTCGACCACCGCCACCCGGTAACCCTTCTCGGTCAGCCGGAGCGCGGCCACGCTCCCGCCGAACCCGGAGCCCACCACGACGACGTCCCAGTCGACATTGTTACTCGCGAGTAGGCCCATGCCCCGCAGACTAGACCGACCTGCGCCGCCTGACCAGCGGACCAAGCGCGATCACCAGGACGGCGCCGACAGCCACCCCGGCCAGGGCCCACACCCAGTCGACGTCGGCCGGTTCCTCGGCCGGCGCGGCCGCGGGTGCCGTTTGCGCGTTGGCCGCCGGCGCCGGTGCCAACTCGGCCAGGACGCCCTGGTTGGACGCCGCGTCCGGACCGACCAGCCGCATCGTCGTGAGCAGCTTGACCAGCCCCGGGTCGCCCCGATGCACCACGCCCTCCTTCTCCCACACCGAACCGCCGTCCATCGCGACGACGGTCTCGATCCACGGTCCGTTCGCGCCGTCGACGAACACCCGGTCCACCCGCCAGACCTGCACGTCGTGGATCAGCCAGGTGATGTTGACCGCGTCGCTGCCGGGCCCGCCTTTCAGGTTCGGCGCGTCCTTGTCCTGCGCAGGCGAGTTGCCGACCAGGCTCATCAGCTGCTGGTACTCGGAGTCGTTGTTGTAGAGCGCCGCCGCCACCCCGCGGGTGGGCGAGGCGAGCAGGACACTGGTCGGGCCACCGGCCGAGGCCGGGAGGGGAGCGGCCAGAAGCACCAGGGCGGCCGCGACGGCGCCGCCCGAGATCCGGAGGAGGGTACGCATGCTTGACATACACCGCGCCGCCCGGCCAGGTTCCGCTTGACCCGACCCGGCGCCGGCGTCATCATCCGTGAGTCTTCTTCATGTTTACCGGGAGGATCCCGTGACCACCTTCCCCGCCGGATTCCTGTGGGGCACCGCCACGGCGGCCTACCAGATCGAGGGCGCGGTCGACGAGGACGGCCGCGGCCCGTCGGTCTGGGACACGTTCAGCGCCACTCCGGGGAAGGTCATGAACGGCGACACCGGTGCGGTGGCCGCCGACCACTACCACCGCTACCGCGAGGACGTCGCGCTCATGCGCGAGCTCGGCGTCGGCGCGTACCGGTTCTCCATCGCCTGGCCCCGGGTCGTGCCCACCGGCAGCGGCCCGGTCAACCCGGCCGGGCTGGACTTCTACGACCGGCTGGTCGACGAGCTGTGCGCGGCCGGGATCGCGCCCGCGGCCACGCTGTACCACTGGGACACCCCGCAGCCGCTCGAGGACGCGGGCGGCTGGCTCAACCGGGACACCGCGTACCGGTTCGCCGAGTACGCCACCGCGGTCGGCGAGCGACTCGGTGACCGGGTGCGGATGTGGATGCCGCTCAACGAGCCGATGGTGGTCACGCTGTTCGGCTACGCCATCGGCGGGCACGCCCCCGGCCGCTCCCTGCTGCTGGACGCGCTTCCGGTGGCTCATCACCAGCTACTCGCGCACGGCCTGGCCACCCGGGCACTGCGCGCCGCCGGAGCCACCAACATCGGCATCGCCAACCACCACCTGCCGATCTGGCCGGCCAGCGACGACGAGGCCGACGTGACCGCGGCCGGGGCGTACGACGCGCTGGTCAACGGCCTGTTCGCGGACCCGGTGCTGCTCGGCCGCTACCCCGACGAGGAACTGGCCGGCGCGATGCCCGGCCCGGTCGCCGACGACCTGAAGATCATCAACAGCCCGCTGGACTGGTACGGGATCAACTACTACCAGCCGACCAAGGTCGGCGCGCCCACCGGCGCCGCCCCGCCGACCGTGGACGGAGTCGAGCTGCCGCAAGGACTTCCGTTCGACTTCCAGTTCATCCAGGGCTACCCGCTCACCGGGTTCGGCTGGGTGGTGGTGCCGGACGGCCTGCGCCAGGTGCTGACGCACTTCCGCGACCGGTACGGCGATGCCCTGCCGCCGGTCTACGTCACCGAGAACGGCTGCGCCTACGACGACCGCCCGGACGAGCACGGGAAGATCGCCGACACCGCCCGGATCGAGTACCTGGACGGGCATCTGAAGGCGGTGCGCGCCGCCATCGACGAGGGCGTGGACGTGCGCGGCTACTTCGTCTGGTCGCTGATGGACAACTTCGAGTGGTCGGTCGGGTACTCGCAGCGGTTCGGCCTGGTGCACATCGACTACGACACCCAGCGGCGCACGCCCAAGGACTCGTACTTCTGGTACCGGGACCTGATCCGGGCGCAGGAATGACCGCGACCGGCACCGCACTCGCCGAGCCGGTCGAGCGGGTTCCGACGCGCTGGACCGTGGCCATCTCGGTGGCCAACCTCGGCGTGTTCACCGCCTGGTTCGGGCCGCTTCAGGTGCTGCTCGCCAAGCAGGCGGAAAGCCTTGCCCCGCACGGAAAAGAAGCCGCGCTGGGCCTGGTCGCCGGGGCCGGCGCGGCGTTCTCGATGATCGGCAACCCGCTGTTCGGCGCGCTGTCGGACCGCACCACCTCCCGGTTCGGGCGTCGGCTGCCGTGGACGGTGGCCGGCGCGCTCGGCGGCGCGGCCGGTCTCGCGCTGCTGGCCGTCGCGCCGAACGTGGCGGTGATGCTGGTCGCCTGGTGCGTCGTGCAGCTCATGCTGAACGCGATGTTCGCCGCGATCACCGCGGCCGTGCCGGACCAGGCGCCGCACCGGCAGCGCGGCATGGTCGGCGGCTGGCTCGGCGTGGCCCAGACCCTCGGCGTCGTGGTCGGCTCAGGGCTGGCCGCCGCGGCCGGCGGTCTGGTCGCCGGCTACCTGGCCTGCATCGTCTTCCTGCTGCTGGCCACCGCGCCGTACGTGTTGCTGCGCCGGGACTCGGTGCTCGCCGCGCGGGACCGACCGCCCTGGGACTGGCGGGCGTTCTGGATCAGCCCGCGCCGCCACCCGGACTTCGGCTGGGCCTGGCTGACCCGGTTCCTGATCAACCTCGGCAACGCGATCGCGGTCGTCTACCTGCTGTTCTTCCTGCAGGACCGGGTGCACTACCCGGACCCGGACGGCGGGGTGTTCGTCCTGACCGCGATCTACGCCGGCACCCTGCTGCTCACCGTGCTGGCCGGCGGGATCCTCTCCGACCGGTTGGGCCGGCGACGGATCTTCGTCCTGGTGTCCGGACTGGTCGTGGCGGCCGCGGCGGTCCTGCTCGCCCTGGTGCCGACCTGGACCGGCGCGGTCACCGCCGCGGCGGTGCTCGGGCTCGGCTTCGGCGTCTACACCTCGGTGGACTTCGCGCTGCTCACCGAGGTGCTGCCGGCGGCGGCCGACCGCGGCAAGGACCTCGGAGTGATCAACATCGCGAACGCGCTGCCGCAGGTGCTCGCCCCGGCCATCGCCGCGCCGATCGTCACGAACCTGGGCGGCTACCCGGTGCTCTACCTGGTGTGCGCGGCGTTCGGGGTGGCCGGTTCGGTGCTGGTGTACCGGATCCGCTCGGTCCGGTAAGGGTCGAATCAGGGACCGTCTCCGGGAAGTACCCGATCCGCTGGGCCACGCGCGCGGCGATCCTGGTTGCAGGCATTCAGGAGAAGGGACCTCACGTGGAGATCACCGGGATCATCTCGGCCCTGCTGATCGGGCTGGTGATTGGGGGGCTCGGGCGACTTGTCGTGCCGGGCCGGCAGAACATCTCGCTGCTGCTGACGCTCGGCGTCGGCGTGGTGGCCGCGCTGCTCGGCACCGCGGCGGCCAGCGTGCTCGGCGTCGCGGACACCGCGGGCATCGACTGGATCGAGTTGGCGATGCAGGTCGGCCTGTCCGGCGCGGGCGTCGCGGCGCTGTCCGGGGCGCGTACCAAGGTGACGCGGTAACTACGGCCGCACCTCGAACACCCGGTGCAGCCGGTTGGCCGCGATGCTCCGGAACCGGCTGAAACCAGCCCGGGCACACAGCCCGCGCAACTGCGCCTCGCTCGCCGCCGCGCCCAGCGCCCAGCCCCCCGGCTGGGCCCGGGCGGCCGGCGTACAGACCAAAGTGGACAACGAGTAGTACAACCGGCCGGCCTCGGTGAGGTTGGCGGCGACGGTCTCGCCGGCCACCGGCTCGACCAGCAGCCAGACGCCGTCCGGGGAGAGCGCGGCACGGATCCGGGCCGCCGCTCCCACCGGATCGGCCATGTCGTGCAGCGCGTCCAGCATGCACACCAGGTCGTAGCCGGCGCCCGGGAAGTCCTGCGCGCCGGCCACCTCGAAGCGCACCCGGTCGGCCACCCCGGCCTCCACCGCGGTCTTGCGGGCGTAGCCGAGCGACGGGCCGTGCAGGTCGAAACCCACCACCGTGGCCGCCGGGAACGCGCTGGCCAGCAGAATGGTCGCCGCGCCCCGGCCGCAGCCGACGTCGGCCACCCGGGCGCCGGTGGCCAGCCGGGCGGACATCCCGTCCAGCGCGGGGATCCAGTGCTCGACCAGGTGCGCCTGATAGCTCGGCCGGGTGAACCGCTCCAACCCGGCGAACAGATCGTGGTGGTGGTCGGCCCAGGAGAACCCCCGCCCGGTGCGGACCGCGTCGGCCAGCCGGCCCTCGATCTTGAACAACGCGCCGGCCACCATCATGCCGGCGGCGAGGAACTCCGGGCCGTCCTCGTCGGCCAGGCAGGCCGCCTGCTCCTCGGTCAGCCAGTACCGGCCGGTCTCCTCGTCGTAGCCGCAGTAGCCGGCCGCCGCCTGGGCGTTCAGCCACTCGATCACATAGCGCTCGTCGCAGTCCGCGGACGCGGCCACCTCGGCCGGGGTGGCCGGGCCGGCGTCGGCCAGCGCCCGGTACAGCCCGAGCCGGTCCCCCAACACCACGGTGGCGGCGTGCGCCGCGGTCGCGAGATCGGCGATCACCCGATCGGTGAACGCCGACCGATCCCCCAGGTCGGTCGTGGTCATACCGCCAGTCTTCGCTGGTAGGGTCGCGGCGACATCCGAGCCGACCACCCAACCACCACGGAACCGGTCACGGATCCCGGGTGAGGGGCGATGAACAGGGACGTGACGGCCGGGCATCTCGCCGGGGTCTCCGAGCGCGAGGCCGAGGTATTGGCCGCGCTCGGCGAACACCTGACCAATGCGCAGATCGCCGGTCGAATGCACATTTCCGTGCGCACCGTGGAAAGTCACGTCTCCTCGCTGCTGCGCAAGTTCGGTGTGGACGATCGGCGGGCGCTGGCCGATCTGGCGCCGACCGACCGGGCCGAGCGGAACGAACTGGCCGGCCGGCCGGTGGCCTGGACCAGCTTCGTCGGCCGGGAGCGCGAACTGGCCTCGGTGCTGGCCGCGCTGTCCGAGTCGCGGCTGGTCAGCCTGGTCGGGCCGGGCGGGGTCGGGAAGACCCGGCTGGCCGTGGCCGCGGCCGACCGGGCCGCCACCACCGCGCCGTTCGGCGGTGCGTTCGTCGACCTGGTGCCGGTCCGCGAGGGCTTCGTGGCCCAGGCGGTGGCCGCGGTGCTCGGCGTCACCGAGCACCCGCACCAGCCGCTGGACGAGGTGGTCACCGAGGAGCTCGGCCGGGGCCGGATGCTGCTCGTGCTGGACAACTGCGAGCACCTGCTGGACGCCACCGCGGCGTTCGCCGAGCGCCTGCTCGCCGCCTGTCCCGAGCTGACCGTGTTGACCACCAGCCGGGAGCGGCTCGGCGTGCCCGGCGAGCGCACCATCCGGGTGCCGCCACTGTCGTTGGTGTCCGCGGACACCGGCGGCCCGGCCGGATCTGAGGCGGAGGCGCTGTTCCTGGACCGGGCGCTGGCCGCCGACCCGGACTTCACCGACGAGCACTCCCGGGTGGGCGAGCTGTGCGCCCGGCTGGACGGCATGCCGCTGGCGATCGAACTGGCCGCGGCCCGCAGCGCCTCGCTCGGGGTGGACGGCCTGCTCGCCGGACTGTCCGACCGGCTGCAACTGCTCGCCGGCGGTCGCGGGGCCGACCACCGGCACCGGTCGCTGCGGCACGTGATCGACTGGAGCCACGACCTGCTGGACGACGCCGAACGGGCGCTGTTCCGCCGGCTCGGCGTGTTCTCCGGCGGGTTCGACCTGGACGGTGCGGTGTCGGTGAGCCCGGACGCCGACCGCGGGCAGGTGGCCGACCTGATCGGCCGGCTGGCCGACAAGAGCCTGCTGGTGCACCGGCGCGACGGTGGGCACAGCCGGTGGCGGCTGCTGGAGACCGTGCGGGTCTACGCGCTGGCCAAGCTGGACGCTGCCGGCGAGGAGGCCGACCTGCGCAACCGGCACCTGCTCTGGGCCGGCCGCACGGCCGACGATCTGGAGCGCCGGATCAGCGCCGGCAAGCCGTGGCGGGACGAGTTCGACGCGGTGGTGGACGACCTGCGGGCCGCGCTGGCCGGCGCGCCGGCCGGGCCGGGCCCGGACGCGGTGACCCACCGGCTGGGCCGCGCCCTCGGTCACCTCAGCTACGCCCGCGGGTTCATGGTGGAGGGCGGGGCGCACTACCGGGCCACCGCCACCCGCGCGCCGCACCCCGGCCAGGCCGCCGCCGACCTCCGGCTGGCCGCCGACGTCGCGCTGGCCAACATGCGCGGCGACGAGGCGTTCGACCTGCTGATCGAGTCCGCCCGGCGGGCCGAGACGGCCGGCGACGACGGAGCACGGGCCACCGCGCTGGCGTTCGCCGTGGTGATCGCCGACCGGGCGCCCGCGGACTTCCCGGAGGAGGTCCCGCACGAGCGGCTGCGCGACCTGCTGCAGACCGCGGCGAAGATCGCGCCGCCGGGCGATCCGGTGGTGGCCGCCTACCTGGCCGCGGCGACCGCCTGGAACGCCGAGCCCACCAAGATCACCCCGGACCGGGACCTGTCCGCCGCGGCGCTGGCCGCCGCCCGGGCCATCGACGACCCGGCGTTGATCAGCGGGGCGATGGACGCGGTCACCGCGACCATGGCCATCTCCGGCCGGATGCGCGCGGCGTTCGAGCTGACCGCCGAGCGGGTCCGGCTGCTGGATCGGTTGCCCCGGCACGACCCGAGGGCCGGCTTCGAGGTCACCGACATCTTCCACATGGCCAACGAGTTCGCCCTGATGGCCGGCGAGGTCCCGGCCGCGCTGGCCAACGCGCGGCGGGTGCAGTTCGAGGCGGTCATGCTCGGCCAGCCGCACAACTCGGCCAGCCAGCTGGTGCTGCCGCTGGTGCTGCGCGGCGCGTTCGACGAGTCGCTCGAGCACGCCGATCAGATGTGGCGGGCCTGGCAGCGGGCCGGCCGGCCGGCGGCCCGCTGGATGGCGCCGTCGGTCTACGCCACCTCGCTGGTGCACGGCCTGCGCGCGGCGGCGGCGGACCGGCAGTCCTGGCGGGACAACGCGATGCTGGTGATCGGCGGTCCGGATCCGACCCGGCACCGCAACATGTACATGTTCTCGGTGTTCGCCGACGCCCGGGTGGAGCTGCACCTCGGCCGGCTGGACCGGGCACTGGCCCACGTCGCCGAGGTGGCCACCCCCGGCCAGGAGTGGTACGCCACCCAGCACTGGTACTACGACGCCTACGCCTGGGCGATCGCCGCGGAGGTGGCCGTCGTTGCCAGGACCCCGGACGCGGCCGCACGGCTGGCCGCCGCCGAGCCGGCCGGTGCGGAGAACCTGTGGGCGGCGGCGTGCCTGGACCGGGCCCGCGGCCGGCTCGGCGACCCCGCCGCGCTGGACCGCTCGGTGGCCACCTGGGAGCGCATCGAGGCCCGGTTCGAGCGGGCCTGCACGCTGCTCCTGATCGACGAGCGGGCCGGCGAGGGCCGGGCCGAGCTGGCCGCGCTCGGCTGCCCGCTGCCGTGACCGGGCTACCTCACGTTCCCCGGCCCGGCTCCTCGAGATCGGCGCGCAGCAGCCCGTAGAGCGCCACGTCGCGGCGCACCCCGCCGCGCAGTTGGGCGCCGCGCACCACGCCCTCGTGAGTGAAGCCGGCCTTGTGCAGCGCGCGCTGCTCGGCCGCGTTGTCCACGTCGGTGTGCGCCTCGATCCGGTCCAGCTCGGAGGTGGCGAACAGGTACTCGGCGAGCAGCCGGTGCGCGGCGGTGCCGAGGCCGCGACCACGGGCCGCGGGCACCAGCCCGATGCCGATCCGCCAGGCCAGACAACCCAGCGTGCCGCCGTAGCTGACCACGTGCCAGCTCACCCCGCCGACCGGCATCTGGGCCGGATCGAGCACGGTCAGCCAGGCGCTGTGGTTGGGCGGCAACGGCGTCGGCCGGCGGTCCTGGTCCAGGTCGAACTCGCTGACCGTCGCCTCGAGCGCCCACTCGCGTTCCCCGCGCAGCGGTTCGGCCAGCGCCACCCCGTCCCGCTCGGCCACGATCACCCGCTCGCCGGTCTCCGCGCGCAGATCGGTGCGCAGCAGCCCGTAGTGCACGTAGTCCCGGCGCACCCCGCCCCGCGGCGCCACCCCGCGCAGCACGCCCTCCGGCTGGAAGCCGGCCCGGGCCAGCGCCCGCCGCTCGGCGACGTTGTCCACCTCGGTGCCCGCCTCGATCCGGTCCACGTCCGTGGTGGCGAACAGATGCTCCACCAGCAGCCGCTGGGCGATCGAGCCCACCCCGCGACCCCGGGCGGCGGGCAGCAGTCCGATGCCGATGTTCCAGGCCTCGCACGGAACCGTGCGGCCGTAGGTGACCCCGTGCCAGCTGACCGAGCCGAGCAACGCCCCACTGGTCTCGTCGAGCACCGCCAGCGCGTGCAACGTGAGCGCGACGGTCGTCTCGCGCCCGTCGTCGTCGACGTCGAACGCCCCGTCGTCCTCGGCCCGCAGCCGGTCCCGCTCCCCGTCGAGCAGTTCGGCCAGCACGACGCCACCCCGGCTGGCGATGATCTTCCGGTCGGCAAGGGCCGACTCGTACGCATCGGCGCTCATGCGCGCACCGTCAGCCCGACTTTCTGGAACTCCTTCACGTCCGAGTAGCCGGTCTTGGCCATCGCCCGGCGCAGCCCGCCGAACAGGTTGACCTCGCCATCGGGGTCGCTGGACGGACCGAACAGCAGGGTGCGCAGATCCACCTGGTAGTCCTCGATGACGACCGGCACGACCCGGCTGCGCGGCAGCGACGGGTGGGCGGCGGCCGCGGTCCAGTACAGGCCCCGCCCGGGCGCCTCGGCGGCCCGGGCCAGCGGCGAGCCGAGCATCACCGCGTCCGCCCCGCAGGCGATCGACTTGGCCACCGCCCCGCTGGTCTCCACTCCGCCGTCGGCGATCACGTGCACGTACCGGCCGCCGGTCTCGTCCAGGTAGTCCCGCCGGGCCGCGGCGGCGTCCACGATCGCGGTCGCCATCGGCACCCCGATGCCCAGCACGTCGCCGGTGGTGGTGACGGAGTAGTCGGAGCCGTAGCCGACGATCACCCCGGCGGCGCCGGTGCGCATCAGGTGCATCGCGGTGCGGTAGTCGTGCACCCCGCCGGCGATCACCGGCACGTCCAGGTCGGCGATGAAGCTCTTGAGGTTCAACGGTTCCGCGTCCCGGGCCACGTGCTCGGCGGAGACGATGGTGCCCTGCAGCACGAGAATCTCCACGCCGGCGGACAGCAGCGCCGGGGTGAGCTCGGCGGCCCGCTGCGGGCTGACCCGGGCGGCCACCGTCACGCCGGCCGCGCCCACCTGCTTGACCGCCTCGGTGATCAGGTCGAGCCGGATCGGCGCGGCGTGCAGTTCCTGCAGCAGCGGCACCAGTCGATCGTCGCCGCCGTCGTCGTTCTCGGCCCGCTCGAACAGTTGGGTCAGCGCCTCGTCCGGGTTCGGGTGCCGCGCCCAGAGCCCTTCGGCATTCAGCACGGCGAGTCCACCAAGCTCGCCGACCGCAACGGCGGTCGCCGGGGATACGATCGCGTCGGTCGGGTGGGTGATCAGTGGAATGTCAAACCGGTACGCGTCGATCTGCCAGGTGGTCGACACGTCCTTGGACGAGCGGGTGCGCCGTGACGGAACGATCTCCACCTCGTCCAGGCCGTACGCGCGCCGGGCGGTCCGGCCCATGCCGATCTCGACAAGATCACGCATGCAGGTCCCCTTCCCGATCCGGTCGTCGCGAGCCTATTCCCCGGCGGGAGCCGGTGCCGCACCAACTCCGTCTCATCGGGCAACTGCTGAGTCCGGCCGTTTGGCGGGCAGAACTAGACGTGGGCGATCAGCTACCGTGAGCAGCTTCAGAAGCGGTCGCTCCGAACGTCGGACAGTCCAGGGCAAGGGAGCTTCATTTGGCGCGGGGGACACACGTCACCTTCGGAGCGGTGTTCGCCAACGGCGAGTTCCGTGCTCTGTGGGCGGCCGAGGCGCTGTCCCAGATCGGCGACCAGCTGGCCCGCGTGGCGTTGGCGATCCTGGTGTTCACCGAGACGGGGTCGGCGGCGCTGACCGGGCTGACCTACGCGCTGACCTTCGCGCCCTCGTTCCTCGGCGGGATCTTCCTGTCCGGCCTTGCCGACCGGTTCCCCCGCCGCGGGGTCATGGTGGTCACCGACGTGCTGCGGGCCCTGCTGGTCGCGCTGGTGGCCATCCCCGGCGTCCCGTTTCCGGTGGCGTTCGTGCTCATCGCCGGGATGTCGTTCCTCCAGGCGCCGTTCAAGGCCGCGCAGCAGGCGATGCTGCCCTCGGTGCTGCCCGGCGACAGCTACGTGGTCGGCATGGGCATCCGCACGATCACCGTCCAGACCGCCCACATGATCGGGTTCGCCGGCGGCGGGTTCCTGGTCACCCTGCTCGGCCCGTACCTTGCCCTCGGCATCGACGCGGCGACGTTCCTGATCTCCGCGGCACTGGTGCGATTCGGCGTCCAGAACCGGCCGGCCGCAACCGACAAGAACAACCGCCGCTCGATGGCGGCCTCGGTGGGCGCAGGCGCCGGTCACATCTGGCGGGACCGGGGCGCCCGGGTGCTCGTGCTGTTCTGCTGGCTGTCCGCGTTCCTGATCGTCTACGAGGGCCTAGCGGCGCCGTACGTCAGCGAGATCGGCGGCAACACGGTCGCGGTGGGCCTGCTGCTCGCCGCCGACCCGCTGGGCAGCGTGATCGGCGCTTTCCTGTTCAGTCGGTTCGTGTCGGCCGCCGCCCGGCCGAAGACGTTGGGCCCGCTGGCGATCCTGGCCGCGTTGCCGCTGCTGCCGTGCTTCCTCGCGCCGAACCTGGTGGTGTCCTTCATCATGTTCGCGGTGGCCGGTGCGCTCGGGACGGCGCTGCTCATGCAGGCGAACGCGCAGTTCACCCGTGGTGTACCGGACGAGATCCGCGCGCAGGCGGCCGGACTCATGAACTCAGGGATCGCTACGGTTCAAGGGCTCAGCCCGCTCTTCGCCGGCCTACTCGCCGACCAACTGGGCACCACGAAAACAGTTGGCATTGTCGGGGTCATCGGCCTGGCCATCGCCATACCTGCCGCCATTGCCTGGCGCCGGGCTATGGCGGCTGACCCAGACCGCTGGCTCCACGTTGCTGACGATGAGTAATCAGGCTTCACGTGAACGCATAGTGATTCACCTCCGGTAGCCGGGTTAGCATGCCACACCCTCCCATCTGCCTGACAGCCTGTGGTGCGACAGATACCCTTGGCAAAAGGAGTGACGACTACACCAGGACCATTATGAGCCAAGTTGGCGCGCTCGCCCATAGGTTGGCCAGAGCACTGTCCTGGCCCACTCGGTGGGCAATGTGGTCGGCCGCTCGGCGGCCGTGGATCATCTACGCGCTGACCTGCGACGTTCTGGCCGTCGCACTGACGGCGGCGGACCTCACCGGCCACCGGATCAGCGAGGCCGACCTGCGGTGGTTCGGCATCCTGCTGGTGCTCGGCATCGGCCAGGCCGAGATGTCCCGTCGGATCGAGCGCGTGCGCCGCTGGATGGGTGGTCAGACTCACATCAACGTCACCTCGGTGTGGTTCGTGGCCGGCGCGACACTGCTCACTCCCGGATGGAACGCGCTGCTCAGCGCGTTCCTCTACCTGCACATCTGGGCGCGGGTGTGGCGGCAGGTGCGCAGCAGGCCCGCGCACCGCGTGGTGGTCAGCACCGCGCTGATCATGCTGTCCTGCTTCGCCGCGTCTTACGCCGTCCGCGCGTCCGGATTGGGCGATCTGGCAGACGCCCCGCCATCGACCATTCAGGGCACGGGAGTGGTCATTCTCGGTGCCGCATCCTTCGAGTTGGTCAACCTGGTGCTCGTCGCGATCGCGATCTATCTGTATACAGAGGAACGGTCTGTCACCGACCTGCTCGGCACGTGGGCGGACAACGCCCTCGAACTGGTCACGCTGTGTCTCGGCGGGCTCGTCGCGCTTGCCCTGGTGTACCAACCGTTCCTGGTGCTGCTGGTGTTCCCGCCACTGATCATGTTGCACCGCAACGTGCTGCTCAAACAGTTGGAGGTCGCGGCGGCGACCGACGACAAGACCGGCCTGTTCAACGCGTTCGGCTGGCGTGATCTCGCCTCGCGCGAACTGGCCAGGGCGCAGCGCAGCCACTCGGCCTGCGGCGTGCTGATGGTCGACCTCGATCACTTCAAGCGGGTCAACGACACCTACGGGCATCTGGCGGGCGACTCCGTACTGCGGGCCGTCGGTGAGTTGCTGCGCGCGGAGGTCCGCGACTACGACGTGGTCGGCCGGTTCGGCGGCGAGGAGTTCGCCGTGCTGCTGCCCGACATCACCGAGCAGGACTCGATCGCCATCGCCGAGCGGATCCGGGCCGCGGTCATGAAACTCGAGGTCTCGGTCGAGATCAACGATCATCGGGTGGCGACGATCTCCGGGCTGTCGGTGTCCATCGGAGTGGCGGTCTGCCCGGAGTCCGGGACGGTCGTCGACCGGCTGCTGCTGGCCGCCGACACCGCGCTGTACAAGGCCAAGAACGACGGCCGCAACACGGTCGTCAGCGTCGGCTCCAGCGTCTGACCAGAAATCCGCCAGTCCCGGTGTTTGGCGCCGCGCGATGCTGGGTATGCCATAACGAAACGAACCAGGGTGGTGACGGCGCGGACCGAGAGCCGGTGTTGATCACCAGGCAGGGCCCGAAAGTGGCCCGCAGCGGGTAACCTTGTGTATTCCTTTTCGGCTACGCAAAGTCATTTTGCATTCGCCAACAACAGTGTCCGACTAACGTACGGATATCGAACGTTCCACGCCGGGAATTCGATCAGCGGATCGTGTAGTTGGGCGCCTCGACGGTCATCGTTATGTCGTGCGGATGACTTTCTTTGAGACCGGCGGCGGTAATTCGCACAAGCTGCGCCCGTTGCAGGTCCGCAATCGTTCGGGATCCCGTGTAGCCCATTCCGATGCGCAGGCCGCCGATGAGCTGGTGCACGACCTGGGACAGCGGCCCCCGGAACGGGATCCGGCCCTCGATGCCCTCGGGCACCAGCTTGTCCTCGGCGAGCTGGTCGTCGACGAAGTAGCGGTCCCGGGAGTAGGACTTGGCCTCGCCCCGGGACTGCATCGCGCCGACCGAGCCCATCCCGCGGTAGACCTTGAACTGCTTGCCGTGGTGCAGCACCAGCTCGCCCGGCGACTCGGCGGTGCCGGCCAGCAGGCTGCCGAGCATCACCGCGCCCGCGCCGGCCGCGATCGCCTTGGCGATGTCCCCGGAGTACTGGATGCCGCCGTCGCCGATCACCGGCACGCCGGCCGGCTGGCAGACCTGTGCGGCCGAGTAGATCGCGGTGATCTGCGGGACGCCCACCCCGGCAACCACCCGGGTGGTGCAGATCGAGCCGGGGCCGACGCCGACCTTGACCCCGTCCGCGCCGGCGTCCACCAGTGCCTGGGCCCCGGACCGGGTGGCCACGTTGCCGCCGACCACGTCCACGGTGTCGCGCAGCTCGCGCTTGAGCCGGGCCACCATCTCCAGCACGCCGCGCGAGTGGCCGTGCGCGGTGTCCACCATCAGCACGTCCACGCCGGCGTCCACGAGGCTCATGGCGCGCTTGTAGGCGTCGTCCCCGACGCCGATGGCCGCGCCGCACAGCAGCCGGCCGTCGGGATCCTTGGTGGCGTTGGGGAACTGCTCGGTCTTGACGAAGTCCTTGACCGTGATCAGGCCGGAGAGCTTCCCGGCACCGTCCACGATCGGCAGCTTCTCCACCTTGTGCCGGCGCAGTAGCCCGAGCGCGGCGTCGGCGGACACCCCCACCTGCGCGGTGACCAGCGGGCCGTTGGTCATGACGTCGCTGACCAACTTGGTGTGGTCGACCTCGAAGCGCATGTCCCGGTTGGTGATGATGCCCACAAGCTTGCCGGCCGCGTCCGTCACCGGCAGCCCGGAGATCCGGTAGCGGGCGCACATGGCGTCCACCTCGGCCAGCGAGTCGTCCGGGGAACAGGTGACCGGGTCGGTGACCATGCCGGCCTCGGACCGCTTGACGGTCTCGACCTGGCTGGCCTGTACGTCGATGGGGAGGTTTCGCTGGAGCACCCCGATACCGCCCTGGCGGGCCATCGCGATGGCCATCCTGGACTCGGTGACGGTGTCCATCGCCGCGGAGGCGAGGGGGACCCGCAGGGTGACGTTGCGCGACAGCCGGGTGCCGGTGTCGACCTCGCTGGGGACCACGTCGGACGCCGCGGGTAGCAGCAGGACGTCGTCGAAGGTCAGGCCGAGCATCGCGAACTTGCTCGGTACCTCGAAGGAGGTGAGCTCGCTGGTCATGGTTGGTGGCGGACCTTCCTACGCCTGACATCTGCGCCCGCCTGTCGTTTTCCCAGGCGAGGCCGTTGGGACCATGGTATCTGGACAGTGTCCGGGGCCCGCCCGGTACCGTGCGAGACCGTGCCGCACGACGCGTTGCCCCCAGACCCCTTCGCGGGAGACCCGGACGACCCAGCCCGGGCGATCCTCGACGCCGATGACGAGGTCGACCGCCCGATGGCGGAGGACGAGCGGGCAGAACTGGTCTCCGACCTGGCGGATCTAGCGGTCTACCAGGCACTGCTCGAGCATCGCGGGGTCAAGGGGGTGGTGGTGGACTGCGGCGAGTGCGAGGAGCCGCACTACCACGACTGGGCCCTGCTGCGAGCGAGTCTCGAGCAGTTGTTGTCCGACGGCCGGATGCGGCCGCACGAGCCCGCGTTCGATCCAGATCCCGGCTCCTATGTCAGCTGGGAGTACTGCCGAGGGTTCGCCGACGGCGTGACCGCGAGCGAGAGCGCCCGCTGACAGCACTGTGCGCCGGAGCCGCAGGTTCTGA